>NZ_KQ976356.1:0-70142 GCF_000346485.2 Scytonema hofmannii PCC 7110 | reverse complement strand
GAAGCAGTAATCTTAACGAACAAAAATTGTTAATCTCTCAAGTTTTACCAATTTTTAAGGATTACAAAATTTGTCTCTTGGGAGACAGGGAATTTTGTTCTGTCAAACTAGCAAGTTGGCTCAGAGAGCAAGGCATATCTTTTTGTCTTCGTTTGAAAAAAAACGAATTCATTGAAATGGAACATGAGATTTGGCAAGAGTTAAATGATTTAGGCTTATCACCAGGAATATCTTTCTTTTTACAAGGAGTTAAGGTCACTAAACAAAAAGGATTTACCAATTTTAATGTAGCTTGTAAATGGAGACGGAAAATTCAAGGAATAGCTCCAAAAGAAGGATGGTTTATTGCCACAAATTTAGTCACGCTAGAATTGGCGATCGCTGCCTATAAAAGAAGATTTGATATAGAAGAAATGTTTCGAGACTTTAAGAGCGGGGGTTATAATTTAGAAGATACTAAGGTCTCAAATAAACGCTTAATTTCTCTAATTTTATTAATAGCCATCGCATACACATCTGCCACAATACATGGACAACAAATTAAACAAAAAGGTGTTCAAAAATATGTGGGTCGCGTGAAAGAATACGGGCGGATTGAAAGGCGACACAGCAGTTTTTATATTGGATTATATGGTCAAACATGGGTTAATTTCATGGAATCATGTGAAGATTTAGTCACGGAATTAATGAGATTAAATCGCAATAAATTGAAGTATTATCAACGAGGTCTAAGAGCTATGGAGCTTATCCTATCTGCATCCTAGCTCTTTTGTCGCCCCGTCAGGTGCAGCACACATGATGGACTACCGACTTGATATAAAGAAATAGCCGATTCCCACTCATCAAGTGATGCTTGTTTCTCTTGAAGAATTTGGACGATCGCAGAGGGTAGGACTACTTCTTTATTGGTATTTACGTCAAGATATGAGGTAGTTTCAGCTAAGAGTTCTTGTTTGCTTTTGGGTATCCCTCCATGCCTAATATTTATCTGATGTAGCTCAGCAGAGATTCCTTCAAGAGGAAGCGTGTGCTGTACAAATTTTTTCAGTTTTTTGGTTTTAATCTCTCGTTTTAGCTTGACTACAATAGGATTTGTAGGAGTACGTACAGCGTAACATTGGGGAATATAGAGTGAAAGTTGTCCCCAGAGGTGATAGGGTACACTTTTCTTTTCTGGTTGCTTAATTTTGTACTCAAAGACCGCAGTATGTCTGGGGACGCCACACCTGCGGAGTTTAACCTCAATTCTATACGATAAACTGCCTTCTATAAGCGTATGACTGTCAAGAATGACTGCGTTTGTTCTTGACCACCATTCGATAATTACGATGCGATCGCCGCTTAGTCCTTCAATAATGTTAGTCAACCGGGAGTTAGGACGAGAAGCAATAAATTTATTGACCCAGGCTCGCTGTTTTTTATTAAGCTTGGGCTTACGATATGAGGATTGATTTTTCATTTGATTGCATTTCTATTGATGAATGATACCCCCATCAATCAGTCACTCGATAATTGATAGGAGTTGGGTTATCTAGAACAGAGATAATTGTCGCTTGTTAGGTTCTAGTATTTCAGGAGCAGCTATTGTGAGAATTTCTTCTCGTTTTTTCTCAATCATGTCTAGATAATACTGATGTGAATATTTGTCATCACTAGTGATATTTGTTAACCCTCTAACACCATAATAGTAAGTAACCACATCACTAGGTTTTCCCAGTTTGAGGAGTTCCTTTTCACCCTCACGAATCCTGCGAGTGATGGCAAGTTTGTCTTTTGGATACTTCCTTGATAAAATTTGAAATTTGACATTCTCGTAATATTCCTCTGCGCCTACTTGGTTTTGGATTAAGTAAGTTAAGTATTCAACAGGAAATTCTTTCTCTAACTTGGAACGAGAACGACTTCTCCAACTACCTTTGCGGATAATCCAGCCATCTTCCAGCCATAAGAGATAGTTCTTTGTTCCCCTTTCAGGAATAAACATCGCTTCGGCGATAAACTCTAATTTCACGCTTATCTTTTTGGGTAATTGAGATTGAAGTATAGCGTACACTTCTTCTGGTTGAGGGTGAGTAAAGAAAACCCCATCAGTATCAACCTCTATAGGAATTGCGCCAGCGCTGTTAATTACCTCAATCATGAACTGTAATATGCGCCTACCGTAGGCTGTCACTAAGGCAGCTGCTTCCATATCGTTGAAAGCGAGTTCAGATGTTCCGAAGAACCCAAACTGAGAATTAGCCAGAACTTTAATAGGGCTTGCTGAAAAAGAAAAAAAGGAGACAGTCTCTAAATTCTCAGACTATAGAAGTATATTCAGGTGCAAGAGAGGAGGGTAGAATAGCCAAAAATGCTTGCATCACTGCGATCGGCAGCATCAAGTATGCTGTTAGTAACCATGTACCGAAAACAGGGACAAACTTCAATCCCAACTGAAAACTTTGAACTCCCGTTCGAGGGCAAGTTATCAGAAGATAATCGTTGGGTAATGATGGCTGCTTTCATTCCTTGGACAGAATTTGAAGAAGAATATTCTTCATTTTTCTCAGTAGAGATGGGAGCACCTGCCAAATCTTTTCGGATGGCATTAGGGGCATTAATAATCAAAGAAAAGTTGGGGATAAGCGATAGAGAAACAGTAGAGCAAATTAAAGAAAATCCTTATCTACAGTACTTTATAGGAATGTCATATTATAGTAATGAAGCTCCATTTGATGCATCAATGTTGGTACATTTTCGGGAAAGAATTAGTGTGGAGCTTGTTAACAAAGTGAATCAAGAAATGGTGAAGAAGATGCTAGAAGCAACATCTTCTAAACTATCTGAAAAAAAAACAGAATCACCAGAAGAAGAAGGTGAGACACCCAAAAATCGGGGAAAATTAATAATAGATGCAACTTGTGCTCCGGGTGATATCAGCTATCCGACAGATTTAGAGCTACTCAATCAAGCAAGAAAACAGACAGAGAAAATTATAGACTTACTTTACGAACAGACTTTGGGTCAATTAGAGAAAAAACCAAGAACCTATAGAGAGAGGGCTAGAAAGGATTATCTAGCAGTCGCTAAAAAACGTCGCGTTTCCCAAAAAGACAGGAGAAAAGCAATTAGAAAACAACTTCAATATATCAAAAGAAACTTATCTCATATTGAACAGCTAATTATTTCAGGAGCCTCTCTGGAAGATTTAAGTCACAGACAATATAAGATGTTGCTTGTAGTTGCAGAAGTCTACCGTCAACAACTCTGGTTGTATGAAAATAAAAAACAGAGTATTGACGACCGCATTGTCAGTTTAACCCAACCACATATCCGTCCAATTGTCCGAGGGAAAGCTGGTAAATCGGTAGAATTTGGGGCAAAATTGTCTGCTAGTTGCTTTGAAGGATATATATTTTTAGACCATATAAGTTGGGATAATTTTAATGAATCAGGAGACTTAAAAGCTCAAGTAGAAGCCTTTAAAAATTACACAGGGTACTATCCAGAATCTGTTCATGTTGATAAAATTTATCGCACAAGAGAGAACCGAGCTTGGTGTAAAGAAAGAGGTATTATAATGAGCGGACCTCCTTTAGGAAGACCCCCAGCTAATGTTAGTAAAGAAAAAAAGAAACAAGATTTAGAATCTGAGAGAATTCGTAATTGTATTGAGGGAAAATTTGGACAGGGGAAAAGAAGATTTAGCCTCAATCGCGTGATGACGAAACTTGCTCATACTTCTGAAACTGCAATTGCTATTACTTTTTTAGTGATGAATCTTTCTACTCAGCTCTCGCGGCTATTTTATGCTTTTTTATGTCTATTTTTTAAAACTACACCTTTTTCCCCATTTACTATTATTGAAAATAATCAGTCCTTAAATCATAGATAGCATCTGCTTATATTAGACCCTTGTTGAGTAACTAATCAATTCTTATCTTGCTGTTTTCTGACTTTTTCAGCAAGCCCTACCTTAGCAACAGCGGTAACTGCTGCAGGGGCAATATGGATATTTTCCTTGTTGGTAACATCGCTCAAGTAATTTATGACTTCATCAAGTGCAATCCTCTTAAAGTCAAATTTTTGGCAGCGCGAGATAATAGTTTCTGGAACCTTGTGTATTTCGGTTGTGCAAAAGATGAAAACTACATGACGGGGAGGGTTTTCAATCGTTTTGAGAAGCGCTTGCCACGATTGAGAACTCAGAGCATGACATTCATCAATAATGAAAATTTTGAATCTGCCTTCAACTGGTGCAAACTGGGTAGTAGAGATTAACTCGCGAATTGTTTCAACCCCGCTATTGCTTGCGGCGTCAAGTTCGGTGACATCGAGGGAAGAGGAAGCTGCTATTCCCTGACAAGAGTTACATTCTTCACAAGGCTTGACGGTTGGTTCCTGGGTTGATTGGCAGTTGAGCGATTTGGCAAGAATGCGGGCGGTACTGGTCTTACCCGTACCTTTGGGACCGTTAAATAAGTATGCGGGTGCTATCTTGGAAAGTTCAATTGCATTTATCAGGGTGCGGACAATATGCTCTTGCCCGATTACCTCACTTAGGACTTGGGGACGGTATTTCAGATGTAGTGGTTGGTACATATTTTTCTAATGATGTATTTTGGAATTCCCTCTACCGTTATCTGATAGAGGGAGTGTGGTTTTATACAGTCGCGACTTCTTTCTTGGCTCGCGATCGCGATTTTTTGTTCTTAGCGTTGGCTTCAGCTAGTGGTGTCTCTAGTTCAGAGGTTTCAGTATTGCTTAGAGCTTGAGGGTTTTCATTTTCTACTGTTGTTACTTCGGTTTGGCTGACTGGTTCTGCTGTTTCTCCTACACTCGAATCTACTTCTTCATCAGGAGTAACTTCTGATGACGATTTGGAGTTTTCTCTGCTTATCCTTTCAAACCCTTGTTTGATTTCTACTGGCATGACAAGATACAACTGATTGAGCAATCCACCTATCGGACAAATGATGACTGGTTGCGTGGGTTTGTTGCATCTCACTACAATTTCATCAGTACTAATGTGTTTTAACCCTTCAAGAACATAGTCGATATTTAATCCAATACTGATGTTTTCTGAATTACTGCTAGTTGACGGTTTCATCAGTACCGAGTCAACCGCATCCCCAATATCAGTCGCTTCAGTGTATAGTGTCGCTTGGGTTTCTTCCAATTCCCAAAGGATTTTGACAACCTTTTGTCTGCGTTCTGCAAGATAACTAACCCGTTTGAGTGCGCTCTCGAATCCTTTTCGCAAGAGTGTAAATTCGTACTCAAACGTTCGAGGAATCAAGCTGTTGATTTTTGGGTATTCTCCTTCTAAAAGTCGAGAAGTCACTTTGATGTTGGGAAGGCTAAACTCAATAGTTTTATCTGACAGGAGAATATTGCAAATGGTTGTATCGGCGCTGAGAGAGAGGATTTTGTTCAATTCGCCAAGCGATTTACCAGGAACGGTAAAGTCTAAAGCAGGATATTCGCGATCTAGCGTTCCTACTACCATTGCAAGCTTGTGACCATTTGTACTAGCGGCTTGCCACTGGTTAGTATCAATCTTGAAGTTGATACCAGTTAAAATCAACTTGGTTTCGTCGTTGCTAGCGCAATGGAGAGTTCCTTCGAGTGCAGCTTGTAATTTCTTTGCACTCAGGTTTATCTCAGTTGGGTTTTCTATTTCTGGTAGGGTTGGAAATTCTTCGGGTTTGCCTCCAATTAATCGACATTTGCCGCTATTGTGGGTAATTATGCAAGCTTGATTGTTAACCTCCAAGCTAATTTCTCCCCTCACATTACTCACAGTATCAACTAATAGCTTGGCGGGTAGTGCAGTGTTACCAGGGATTTCTACATTAGCTGTAGTTGTCTTTTGAATTGTGAGGTTGAGATTAGTTCCGGTTGCCGATACTGTTCCATCCTCGCTGGCAACAAGCAAGATGTTTCCTAAGATTGGATCGGTAGGTTTGGGACTAACTGCAAGATAAGCAGTTTCTAGAAGTTCTGTAAATTTTGACTGTTCGATGCTTAGTTTCATTTGCTACTGTATTTATAAGTAGATGATATTGAGAGGGTGCTATGCTATCTCTAGCACCCATGTTTTTATCAAGAATTCAGGAGTCAGGAATCAGAATTCAGCTTTTATAACTGGCGGATGAATAAAGGGGTTTAAAACTCCCACTAAATCAAAGATTGAGTAGTGCTTCTAGGTGGCTGGTTTAAATCCCCTACTAATTAATTCTGACTCCTGAATTCTGACTCCTGAATTCTTCTTCAAGCGTTTAGTAGGGCAAATTATCCATTTGAGGGTTGTATGTCCCGTAACCACCTTCTGCCCTAGAAGGAAGCATAGCTACTGGTGTGTCTGTTGCACCTAGAAGTCGGTGGTGTTCGGTAATGACTGTTGAGGTTTTGCCAATGCGGTGTGAAAACTCTGGATTTGCCAGCATAGTTGTTTGGAATTCGGCTTCTTTGTTTTCTGAAAAGAACTCAAGAAAGTCACTGCCGTCGGGGTTAGGCGTTTTGTAGTCAGAGACAACTGCTACCCAAGATTTATCCTTTTGGTTAACTGCTTCTTTAGGCTCAAGGGATGGAGTAAAGGTAGGTTGGAATGCACCTAAGCGATGAAACTCTGGGCATTTTTCGGCTACAGTTGTACCAGTAAACCGGGCGAATGCAACCTCAAGTTCGCGTTGGAATTGCTTGTAAGCCTCGCCAAATCTTGATGACGCAACACCTTTAATTGATAGAACAATGGGTACTGAGTGCAAGTTATCGTTGTTTTCATTGATAAGTTGTAACAAGTAGAATCGTCTTAATACTGCTGTATCCTTACCAAGTGCTTGGTACATTTCATACCCATCAGGAGATTCATATACCCCGACAATTTTGCCGTCATCACGCTGTTCGATATATCTAGGAGAGACATCAAGAATGTGCATTCTGGGCGATCGCAGCAAGACTCCCATCTCCGGTAAACCACTGGAGAAGGTATGCTTGTGGGTAGGTTCAAGTCCAAGCCAGTTGATGGTTGCTAAATGCTTCTCCTTGATGAATAACCCGACTTTTTCTGGTTCCATGTGGTTGATGACTTGGCAGATGCAGATGTTGCTAATTGGCGCGTTATACCTGGTTTCGGCAAACTTAGAAATGTTAGATTTACGTTTTAGAATGTCATCATTATTTCCGTTTGTTTCATTAGCTTGAGGAGTTTCTGAAGCTACTGCTGTGGTATCTTCAGTAGTAGAGGTAGGCTTTGTTTGATTTCTTGCCATAATTTTAATTAATTGAAATCAATATGACCGTGCGTAGCAACAAAGCTGTGGTTAAAAATAAAAGTCGTCTGTTAGAAGACGACTTTTAAGATTTATTGAGTTGTTGGCTATTTATGTCAAAGGTTATGGATTGGCGTTCCAACTGTCTTATCTCATCTCTTCTTCTACGGGCGAGAGTTTACAATGATGTCATCACAAAGATGGCGATCGCGGTTATTCTCATTAAGGGTAACTAAATAATCACCAACTCGCTGACAACCCCGTTCTAGGAGTTCATCTATCTCTCCAAGCTGCCACAACTTAGCGGTACCGTCCTCCCCAACAACAGCCAGTGTACTACCATCAGGGCTAATAGATAAGCTTTTGACATTGCCTGAATGAGCTTGAAACTCGACTATTTGTCTATCTTGAAAGTCCCACAAACCAATAGTACCTTCTTTGGCAATGGCAACTAAGCCGCTATCATAGTTAAAAGTGACATCTGTATGATTGCGTACATAATCTTGCCCTACTAATAAAGATGCAAACTGTTTGCGTGATAATAAATCCCACAAATTGACAGTTCTACCCCCAGGACCAAAGTCTCCTATAGTAGCGACTAGTAACTTACCGTCTTGGCTCCAGATCGCGCTAGCAAGTGGGGCTGTATCCCACTTAATTTCCTGCACTTGCTTGTTCGACAAATCCAACACACGTAAAGTGTCGTTAGTTTCAAGGATTGCTAATTGCTTGCCATCCGGGCTAAAGCTAAAACTAGAGCCACCGTAATTTCCTGGGAATGTATCCACTTCCTTGCTCAACGACAAATCCCACAAACGGATAACATCTGGTTCAATGATCGCTAGTTGATGATTTTTTGGACGGAAAACCAACTGACTTTCAGGATTGTACTGCTTTGGTAATGACGTCAATAAGTTGCCCGAAGAATTCCGTAAATGGATAGTACCTTCTTCAAGAATCGCCAGTTGCTTGCCATCTGGACTAAAACTTAGAGTCCTAACCGAGCCTGGAAGTGCTTGGAATTGGCTCAACTGTTGAGTTTGCATATTCCATAGGCGGATAGTATTGTCATTTCCTATAGAAACCAATTGCTTACCATCTGAGCTAAAACGTAGGCTAACCAAGCCTTGAGAACCTTTGAATTCTGCTATTGAGTCGCCAAACGAGTCCCGCAAGTGGATGGTACCATCTTCTCCAGAAGTAGCTAGTTGTTCTCCATTAGGGCTAAAACTAACCATGATATCCTTGCCTAAGGATTGTGAAAAACTGCTTTCTACATTCCACAGCAAACTAGCAACTCCTGCGTTTCTTGCAGAACCATAGAGAATTATTAGCTGTTTTCCATCAGGACTAATGATAGCATCATCAACGTGATCTGGAGCATCCATTGAACCTAACTTTCTACCAGACGAGTAGTTCCACAAGTTAACAGTAGTCAAGTTCTCTGCTACCGTAGCCACGAGTAGGTTGTTATCAGAGCTAAATTTGACATTTATAATCTTATTGCCTTGATTCTCTGGTAATCTGTATAGCTGCTTGTTTTCCAAATTCCACAAGTACATATTATTTAAAATTGATCGCTTACCATCAGGGCTAAAAATGACATTTGTAACTGAGTTTTGCAACCTTGGTAATTCCTCAAACTGCTTGCTCTCCAAATTCCACAAGCGAACAGTGTCTTTTGAATCAGTAATCACTAATCTCATACCATCAGGGCTAAACTGAGCGCTTTTAACCGAAGAATCACGACTCGGTAATTCATCACACTGCTGGCTTGGTAAATTCCTAAGGCAGACTGTACCATCCTCTGTAGTAGTAGCTACTAACACCTTACCGTCTTGGCTCACAAACACATCCTGTACTACCACTCCTTGAGGTAGTTGCCAGCGATTGTGTTCTCTCACTGTATAAAACGCCTTTCGCAAAGTTCCTATTACTTGATTTTGTATCTCTTGTTCTGGTCGAAACGCTTGCAAGAGCCAGTGTTTGCTAGATTGTGCTGCCTGTAAACTTTTGATTAAAGCATCTAATGTCAATTGATTTGAGCGTAAATCAGTTTCTGTGGAATCTTTATCAGCGCTCATTTGATTAATTACGGCTTTTCTTTGCTCAGTTAAAGCCCAAAAAGTCAACCAACTTAATCCCAAAATTACGCCTATCGCAATGCTCCAACGCAAGTTAACATTTCGGCGTCTTTGCCAAACACTTTGTTGTACGAACTCAGCTTCTACCTGGTTAAACCAGTAATCCACAGATTTGAGTTTCTTCTTTAAAACATCAAGGTAGGGATTGCCATTCCAAAGAAACTGCAACTTCTTCTCTCGTTGGCGTTCTTGAGCATTCTTTTTGATTTCGTTAAACCAGTTTTCAGCAGAGTCAATTTTCTTATCAAACCAACTTAAAACAGGTTCAGCTTTTCCAAGAACACTTGCTGACTGCTCCTTGTTTTTCCACTCTAAAGCAGCTGGCGTCAGTCGCCTTTGTAGGGGCAAATCTTCTTGCTCCTTTTGTTGCCACTTCTGTAGTTTATCCCAGCTTCTAACTAGGAAATCATGGGCTGGTTCTACATAGGGTTCACCCGTTTCTTGTCCCGATACAATTAGGCGAGCCTCATTCAGACGTTTCAGAATTAACTCAACTCGCTGATTCTCCTCATCATCTGTCTTGCTTGGCTCATATTTGTCTGCGTACACTAATTCTGACAATGGTACCCGACGCCGTGCTGATTCCCCACCTTCAACAGTCACCATCCGGAGCATCACCCGCCGCATAGTATCTCTGTGCTTATCATCAGGTAAGGAGTCATATTCCTTATTAGCTCTCCGTGTCAGGGAACCAGCAACACCGCCCTCTTTGTCAAATTCAGTATCAAGTGTCAAGGCGCGATCGCTACTCTCAAGAGCTTCCCATTTTTTAGCAAGTTTAATGTAAAGTTCACTGAGTGTAAATGATAACAATGGTAAGGCACCAGGCATCTGCCCGACTTCATCAACTAACTTGTCTACCGGATTTCGCTCTCCCGGAAGCTGTTCAAAATAAAGTGCCATTTCTGCTGCGGGACGCTCAATAGCTGAGCGTAACTCATCAGAACGCATAGCACGGACTGGGAAGCGAGCATATGTCCAATAAGACTTGAGTGCCTCCGAGTTGAGGAAGCGCGGTTCAAAGTCGGAACGCAATGTCACCACTATGCTCAATTGCGGCATATTAGCTGCTAAAATCGCCTCTAACAGTTCTAAAAACTGTTGTGACTCTGTAAGATTTGGTTGCTTGTTTTCTTTATTTTCTTCACTTTGAGAACTCAGAGTAATTAACTCCTCAAATTGGTCTATCACTAGTAATAATTTAATACCAGATCTTTGTTCGCTCCACGTTTTGATAATTTTGATGAATTCATTTGGGTTTTGTAAGCGTTTGCTAAGTGGATTGAGACAATCTAAAACTGTCTCTTTTAGAATCGTTCGTTCGTTGTTATCGCGACATAAATTATTGATGTCATCGAAATGATCGACAATTAGACGCTGTTTTGCTTCTTTTGGTGCTCGCTTCCAATTATCAGCTATTCTCTCGTAATTTTTCACCTTTTGTTCTAATTGGAGAATTTCATCTGACTCAGTATTTTCATCGCACTCATCAATTCTTTGGTTTAAAGCTGTAATTTCTTGTTGTAGAATTTCATCAATAAAATGTAAATTATCTAGCTGCTTGCTGACAACAATATCGTTATTATTAGTAATTAACAGAAGAGTCCTAGCTAAAGCCGTAAATGGAGATTCACTGGGACGCATAGGTTTAAGAATGTACCACTTTTGATGATTCTGGCGTAAGTAGGGAATGAGTCCTGCTTTGACTAAGTGTAGCGACCAGCAATACTAATCACTCAAACCAGCAATCAAGGCATTTCCAAACCAGGATTATTTGCAACTATAATTGTGCTTCAGCCAGGATTAATTGCAACTGAACCAGGATTAATTGCAATCAACCTGCAATCATCCGTTTCAGCCAGAATTATTTGCAACTATAAATACCTGCTTTTTTATTGCTTTTTCAAAACACTCAAAGTGGCAGTCCAGCCGCTAGCATTTGCTCGTGTAATTCACGTGAACGCGCCGGATCAAGTTGCCCACGAAACAGCAATTTAATTTCAGCCGGTTTGGCATTAAACTGTTCTGCCAAGCCCCTCACGTCATAACCGTGCCGCGTTAAAGTGGGTTCTAAATCGTCCATTTGCTTAGATAAAACGGACTCAATGATCGTTGTGGTGACAGGTTTTTCCCCAAAGAGGTATGCAGCCTCGAAAGCAAGTGTCAAATGTTGCTCGATTTGTAGTGGTGTTCTCAAGCGCATGGCAAGTAGCTCAACGGCTTCCGCCGACAAGATGTCGCTTATTTGAGTATCTTCAATAGTGCATTTAGATACCAACCATTCAATATATTCTCGCTGGCTACCAACAATACCCTCTAAGGAAAAGACCGTTGCCCGATAACCGATTTCTTCCATAGTTGGACGGCGCAAATCATTTTTTAGTTTAGGATGACCTGCCAAAACCACAGAGAGTGTGCCGCCACCATCTTCAACTATCTCAATTAAACGTTTGAGTCCCTTCAGCGTACTGTAGTGTAGGTCATGAGCCTCATCAACAAATAACGCCACTGGCTTTTTACCTTTTCTAATTAGGTCGCGCAGTTCGCGTTCCCGTTTTTCACCGTCTTTAGGGATTTTAATTTCCTTATCTGTTGACAAATCGTAGAATAAAGCCGCAATCAGTGTTGGTAGCGTCGCTCGGTCTTTATCCACAGAAAGCGACTTTGAGACCAAAATCTTGCCTTCCTTCTCCAAAACCTCAAACAAACGTCGCAAAGTGGTCGTCTTACCACAGCCAATAATTCCCGTTATAGCAACCAGCTTTCCTGAATAGATTGCAAATTTAATGTCCTTGAACATTTGTTTTTGGTGTTCCGTCTCGTAGTACCCAGCCTTAGAGAACTCCCTAACTAAACGAAAGTGTTCCATGACTTCAGTGAGCATTTTGTTCCCCACATGAGTGAGAGTGGAAATACGAACGCACTCGTTCAATAATCACTTTTTTATTCAAAGTCTCAGCTAGCAATACATCTATAAATGCCAACTGTTCGGGGGATAATTTCGCCAACGGTTTAGCAAGAAAATCTGAAATCGCCCTCTTAGCAAACAATACAGTGGGATAAGTAAATTCTTGGTATGGGTCGGGGTCATTAAAAGGTGTGACAGTTGGAGTAAGTTCCTTGTACTTATCCACTAGAAATTGTAGATCGGCGTTTTTGTCTAAGGCAGCCCGTGGCAAGCCTAACTTTTTAGCTAAATCAGCAATTTTATCTGCGCGTTCTTCAGTTTTGGTTTTCTTGAATTTACGGTAGCGGTGTAGGGGGATGGGACCATCAACTGGGTAAAATGGTCCGTAGCGCTGGTCGTCAAACTCTACGTACAATTCGTTGTCAAACAAACCCCACCACAACACCACAGTTTCCCCAGCCAAGTCAGGTTCTATCTCATAAGCCACGCCCTCTACAGATACCCTAGCATCTGTTCCCACTTTCCTTCTTTGTGGCTCGCGAGCAAAGGTACAGAATCGCTCCCAACTGCACATCGAGCGTAAACCAGACTTTGGTATATTTCGTAACCAATCCTCCAACCGCGAGTGTGGTTCTATGCGGTGTGGTTTGTCGTTGTAATGCAATAAATACTGGCGCAACCACAAGTTCGCTTCAACATCGCTTTCAGGTTCGTGAAAGTGATATAGAGTCTCGTGGGCTTCTTTGACCGTCCGAAAAGGTCTTTCCACTTTACCCTTGGAGCGAGCTGTTACCCGACGACCATCTTTACCCGCAGGCATGTGCGTGACAAGATTGATTCTCAAGCAATCCATCACATTTTGAAATACATGGCTTTTGGAAATTGGTCCGTTGTCTGTATAAATCATCTCTGGAATTCCCTGAAAGGCGAATCCGTCAGTTGTTTTCGCCGTCATCGCATTAAATAAGAAACGCAATGCAGCTTCCACATCCTCTCCATAAACGCAGTGGTATTCCTGGTAACATACACCACTACGGTCATCGACAATGCTATAAAGCATCAGTAGTGGATTACCCCTACCCGGTTCCACCCATGATGGCTGTTTTACGTGTTTGAGATCGGATGGGCTGAGGTCAAAATGCCAACAAGAGTTGCTGTACTCTGCTTGAAAACGTACCGCCGGTGGTTGCCGGGTCATCCGTTCATTGTCATACCCCCACGCTTTCAAGTAGTAATTGACAGTACTCCTGGTCAACATACCTTTGGGCGGTTGGACGAAACCATCAGGTGTCTCCATCCCAAACTTCTCCAATAGTTCAATCGCCCGTACTGTGGAGACATGTCGCCCTTTTTTGTTACTGGTGCGGATTTTCATCGCGGCAATAACTTCGCAGTAACGTTCCATTTCAGAAAGTGAAAGTTTTCTCGGTACTCCACTATCTGAGCGATTGATGGATTTGGGACGCGAGGAATTACGCAAAGTTCGATATAAAGTATCTGTTGACACACCATACAGTGCTGCTGTTTCTTCAATGAGAATTCGACGCTCTTGGCAACGACTGGGCAAACCGTCAAGGCGGTGGCGTAAATTAATCAGTGCCTCTAACGGGATTTGCTTATGTGCCATGTTAGGTGTTTATCTCTGCTATATAGTTGTAAAGCGTTGGTTTGGAAATTCCCATTAACCTACAGATTTCAATAATTGTGTGGTGTCCCTCGGTATAAAGTCTTACTGCTAATTGACGTTTAGCTGGGTCAAGAGCTTTTGGTCTGCCTCCCTTGTGACCACGCGCTCGCGCTGCTACAAGCCCAGCAGTTGTGCGTTCGTGGATTAGATTACGCTCAAACTCCGCCAATGCACCAAATAGATGGAAAATTAGTCTGCCACTGCTGTTCGTTGTGGTGATGGATTCTTGTAAACTTGAGAGTCCAATTCCCCTCTCATCTAACGTGGACATGATCTCAATTAGGTCTTTGAGCGACCTTCCCAGGCGATCTAGCCGCCACACCACCAGTACATCACCAGTACGCGCTACCTCCAGCGCTAGACTAAGACCAGGTCGTGCAGCTTTCGCCCCACTCATCCGATCCGAGTAAATTTTTGCACAACCAGCTTGCTGCAAAGCATCCGTTTGCAGGTTCAAATTTTGGTCGTCTGTTGAAACTCGCGCGTAGCCGATCAACATCCTTAAACCCCAGCAAGCAAGTAAATAAACTCGTTGTTTAACAGTATATATTGCCTTAAATATAATTACCGAGTTTCTTTACCAAACTTGAGCAGCTTTTAGGGTTTATTGGCAGTAGGTAGTCGCCGTAAAGAAAACGACCCTTTATCTTACCATGCTCGTTGCTTATCTTACCTGGTTGAAATTCAAATGGTTTTGTTTATAAGTGGGAGCGTTTTTTAGCAACTTGCCAAACTAACCTTTGGCAGGACTTTCGGTCAGTTGCAAATAATCCTGGCTGAAATCGATGATTGCAGGTTGGTTGCATTTAATCCTGGTTCAGTTGCAATTAATCCTGGCTGAAGCGTAATTATAGTTGCAAATATTCCTGGTTGGGAAACGCCTTGATTGCAGGTTTAAGCGATTAGTATTGCAGGTTGTTACAGGTAATATCCTTTATTTCACGTGGGTAAATAGCAAATAGAGATCCTTCGTCTACACCTTGGGCTATGCCAGCATTTAATTTAACTAGGACTGGATGAGAAGTTGCATCGACTTGCATCACCGTGGCAGTATACTGGAGGGATTCATAGCTGTTACCGAAAACCAAACGGTTACCCTCACCCATCAGCATGGGCGTTTGTTGCTGAAACTGACTGTGGATTTTGGCATTGATACGTGAGTAGAGTTCGTTATAAGTCAAATCCAGACTGCGGTTCTGTAGGGAATCTAACAACCAATAAGTTAAAGCTCCATTACGCTCAAAACCGTTAAAGGCATACTCATAAGCATATTCCGACGGACGACAAGCCGCTAGTAAAACATAATCTTTAACCAACGGGAGCATCCCACCTATAGCAGTAGCATTACGAGCTCCTCCTGTTAAGTTTTGCCAAGTCTTCACCAACTCCCAAGACGATGCGACTAAACTTTCTGTTGGTCTTGGTGTTGTGTCAACAGTGTTTGTATCAGCGCCACGAATGTCGGAATCTCCGGCTCGCGTTGCTCCTCCAGAATGGCAGCTATCTAACACGACTGTGACAACTAACCCTTTACTCACCATCTTTTGCAAAAGCGCCGCTAACTCCAAGTCGCGAAGATAACGAGATGTTGGCTTACCAATATCAAGGGGAACAAGTGCTTCATCAAATCCTTTTTCTCGCTTGAGTTCTGGATAAATTGTGACTGCACGTCCCCCGTGACCGGAGTAGTGAATGTAAACTTGGTCACCTGATTGCGCCATTGAAGTGACTTCCTGAAACATTTTGACAATATTCTCGTAAGTTGGCCATTTTGAAGGTGGCTCGAATGGCTCACCAGAATCGTCAACATTGGAAGCAGTCAGCATATAAATTTGCTCTGGTGGGAGATTAAACTGGCGCTTTAGGAAAGCTTCCACATGATTAATATCACGCACGCATCCCTTAAGGCTTCTATAAGAAGCACCATCTGGTAATTCGTTAGGTAAATAACAATCAATACCTACTAGCAAAGCGTACAAGTGGTTCATTACTTAATAACCTGTAGACGTTTTCAAGGGTAGGTGTAGGCAAAACCGACTTATTAAGTTGTATATTCTTATAGGTGCAAGCTCAATCAACTTATGCACTTACCACTGTGGCTGAAAGATTAGTAACTAGAGATGTCTTGCCCTAGCTTACCATTGAGAGGATCGCCATGATACGAATCATGGTCAGACGACTCGCATGATTTTTAACTGCTTTCGACTTTTAAAACCCTCTTACAATGATATCATCACAAAGATGGCGATCGCTTTTCTAAACCGCTTGAAAACACAATTTTATACCTGTAATCGACTTCAGAAACGAATTTTTTTTATTTACAATAGAGCATTGTTAAAAATTTTTGACACAGATTTTTTATCAGTGAGATGGAAAGCTTTGAATTCCAACCGGACGCCACAGAAATTCCGGGTGGAAAATGCGAAATTCCAACCGGACACGGTAGAAATTCCGGGTGGAAAATGCGAAATTCCAGCCGGACACGATAGAAATTCCGGGTGGAAAATGCGAAATTCCAGCCGGACACGATAGAAATTCTGGATCGAAAATACTGAATTCCAGATTCAAGTATCTTGGGAACACTATGGTTTGACAATCTTGACTATCCTAGTAACTACACCCGTAGGCGTTGTTGAACCAAGAAAGGCATTTTTATCTATCCTTTTGGTACGGCTATTCTTACTTTCCAGCCAATCTTTAAATACTTGGTACTTGCGATTAAAGAACACCGATTCAGGTACGACTGAAACTAACACTCCCTTGGGTACAAGTAGTTCCCATGCGTGGTAGATATGTTCGACGAGTTCACAAAAGGGTGGATTCATAATGCAGGCATTGTATAATTGGTCAGGATGGAACTCTAAAAAGTTTTTCCCTACAAGGTTAAATCCTTTGAGTTCCAGTATTTCTCTTAATGTGGAGTTAATCTCAACCACGTCTAGCTGAATATTGGGATAAGTTTGAATGAGCAATTCAGCGATATTTCCGCTACCAGCACTTGGTTCAAGAATGCGCCAGTCTGGTTTAATATCTACCATTGCAATCAATTCATGACAAATCGGTCTTGGAGTTGGGAAGAAATCTCCCGCTCTCATTCCAATTATTTCCAACTCAAGCCTGTTGAGTTTTTGTTTGGTGGTATCTATCTCTTCAGGCTTGATGACTTGCTGAATTTCTCTAATTGCGGATACAATTTCTTTGGCTGTGTGCAAGCCTGCACGAGAAAGTGATTTCATCCATTCATCTCGAAGGCTTTCTTCTACTTTCTGGAGGTTTGTTCCCTTTTGAGAGATTCTGAATAGTATCTCAACCTGTGATTTTTGGGTTATACCGCGTAGTACAATGGGGATATTTCCTGTCTCCCACATTTAGACGATCGCAATTAACCAGGACTGAATTATCTCAAGTTCAATTCCTTCTTGAATTATGCCTTGGGCTATGGTTTTACGGCGCTTTGTTGGACGTTGATTGCCAATAGCAGGGTTCTTCTTTTGGTCAATTTTCGATTGCATTGAAGCGGCTAGTTCTCGGAGAACTGCTGCTTTTTCTTGGTTAGGAATGTTGAAAATTTTTAGAGGTGAATTATCTTTATCGCAAGGCAGATTCAGTAGCGACAGTTGCATTATTTGATTCCTTCAAATCTTTGAGAGTGCATTCAAGAATGAGGGAGGTCGGTACACCCCAAGCTTTGACCTCCCAGGCAGTAGTTAATCGTTCGGTAGTGCGAACAATTGCACTAGTACATTTTTTGTTTTGGACAAGCCAATCTTTAAACTTCTCGGCTTGTTCTTTGGTATCGAACCCAAAGTAGGTAGTTTTTCGGTTTCCCAAGGGGTCAGTGATAGTTGCTACTCGGCGCGAAAGGATATTGAGCGTCCAACCACCATCAGGAGTCAGTTCGATTTTAGTAATATTGAATTCTGTCGGATTCATATTTCCACTTCAGGAATAGCTGCTAAATATTCCTCAGTCGATATTTCTCTTACCATCCATTTGGCATGAGCTTCTTGAGGAGTCATGTGGGTAGAATTTGCTTGTTTACTTGGACAATTTTCTGTTTCGCTGACAAATGGCGCTAGTGTTTCTTCTAGTCTTTTAAAGAAAGCCATGTGTTTGTCCTTAGAATAGGTAAACTGATAGAGATTGCCAGTATTAACAAATAGGTAAATTAAGCTAATCTGTTCTAATGGCATCTCAGTTTCTTGGTGTAAGAGGAATAGCCTTAATTGAGTTTGCCATGTGTTTTCTAAAGTATCAAATAAGATAGGTTTTTGAATACTCCAGTCAAAACCGATGACTTGATGTTCTCCATAGACAACCAGATCGTACTCGCTATATAGTAGATTTTGATGATACAAGTATTGAAGTTGGGCTTTCCATTGTTTACTGCCTGGAGTATCTAGAAATGGTTTTACCCTGTCTACCCAATTAGCAATTTGAGGGTATTCTTTTAAAAAGGGTTCAACTGGTAACCCTAGCCCAATTTGCTGCATGATGAGGTGAAACTGATTTCCAGCAACTTCGGATTGACTTCTTAGGTTTAGATAAGAATGCTGAGAAAGCAAACATTCTGGATTATGTTCGACTATCTCAAGTACTTTATGGTTGAATCGATTCATAAAAAATCTATCCCGAATCTACTTTTTCGAGATAGATATGCGTTAGTTGTTGTGGTAGTTTATCTATGGCATGTAGTATTTTGTGAAATTGTCAATACTTGTGTACAAACTACAAGTTGACATTGTTTTGAGGTCAAAATAACTGGTGAACTTTTTCAATCCTCCAGTTAGGGTTAGCGTCAGGAGATATTGAGCGGCGATCGCGGAGTGTGGTTCGTTGGTTGCATCACCGCAAAAGTCACTCGTTTTATGTTTATTTGTGCGATCGCTGGGGTGAAGGCGAAATGTGCCCGATGAGCTTGCATTGGCGATATTGCATCATGGATGTATACCCTTTCCTTTTCAGAAAAATCTATGAATGATAGAAGACAATATCTTCTTGAGTTAGCAAAGCGTAATGTAAAAGCTTACACCGCCAATTCAAAGGTTAAAGCAGCAATGGTTACAGGTTCAGTTGCAGAAGGGTTGTGTGATGAATATTCTGATATTGACATGAGCATTTACTACTCGGACTTACCAACTGATGAAGAATTACAGATTGCGCGTCAGCAAAATCAAGGTTCAGAACCTCTTTGGGTAATTGGCGATCGCTCTGATGGCGGGTTTGCTGAGGCTTATTTAGTCAATGGAGTGGAATGTCAGTTTGGTCATGTGACGATCGCGCAATGGGAACAAGACATCGCAAACATTTTAGAGAAATTCGATGTAAAAACTCCGTTAATGAAAGCCATGTCTGGAACCTTAATTTGCATTCCATTATATAATGAGATACTAATCCAGCAATGGAAAGCGAAAGTTGCTGAATATCCCGATGCATTGGCACAAGCGATGGTTGAACAGCATCTTCATTTTTTTCCGTTGTGGGGTGTGCAACAGCACTTAGCAGAGCGTGACGCAACCCTTTTTTACTATCAAGTTTTAGTTGAAGCAGCCCAAAATCTTTTAGGTGTTTTGTCTGGGTTGAATCGATTGTACTATTCAACGTTTCAGTTTAAGCGCATGAGACGCTTTGTTGAACAAATGAGTATTGCGCCAAAAAATGTTGCAGATCGGATTGAAAATTTATTTCATGCCGCTCCCGATCCAGCTGCCGATCGGCTTGAGGAGTTAGTTCAAGAAACCTTAGATCTTGTAGATATTCATATGCCGCAAGTCGATACATCATTAGCAAAGCGAAGACTAGGTTGGAGACAACAACCTTGGCAACTCCCACCAGAGAAATCATGAAAATGACCCATTTGACTGTTCATACTAAGAAAGATTAGCGAACCTAAATAAAGTACGGATAGTGATGCCAGTTTTGCGAAACGACTGCCATTTATAAGCACATTCGCCTATTTTGTACTTTGGTGATAGCTGGCTCCAGGAATCCCATGCTTTAAGTAAGATTGGACTAACACTTTTAAGTGCCATGCCTATTTGAATCCACGAATCGTAATCATCTGCAAATCGGGGATGAATAACCTCAAGCAGTACAAGTGCAGTCTGGATATTTTTTTCGATTTGGGGGTAGAGGTGCGTGTACCTGTCTATCCTATATCTGCGGTTATACTTTTCTTGAGGTAGATTTAGTACCCTTTTTTTCTCTTGCTTAATAAGCATTTGGGCAATTACCCAGTCAGGAGATTGACGCACTTCTATTTCAGATGGACTGCAACCGGGAAGCCATTTGTACTTTCTGCCGTTTGGGTGAAAGGAGGGTGGGAGGATTGAAGCTAGGTTTTTGCCCCTAAACTCCAAGTGCTCGTCTTTCCCAGTTTTGACTTTGCAAGATTTTACCTCCCAAGTTCTCGAATCAGGGATAAGGTATAAATGCTGACTACGGTATTTCCTTCCAGAAGTAAATGCAACTGTGTCCGGGAGGTATTTTTGAGCGCGAACGTATGCTTGGGCGGGTGAAAGTTGCTTCAGTTCCTCTGGTTCTGGATGTTCATTGATTTGTATGATTTTTCGCCAGGAACTTTCTCCATCGCAGTCTATGGCTACTAAGTATCCTTGGGGGTGATTGGGTCCACATACCAAGGCTACGCCAGTGGGGGTGATATATCTGTTGTTTGTCCAAACTTTCAGGCGGCGGCGGATAAGTTCGGCTTGTAGTTCTTTGGGAGAGTAAGTATTTTTCTCCCAATCTTTCCCTAGAGGACGTTTACCAAAGGTGGGAACGATTTGCCATTCAGAGGGTAAGCTGTTCAAAGAAGCCACCAGATGACGGATTTGGGCGTGCATGAGTTCATGTCATGAATTTTTTGTAATAATTCATATACGTATTGCGTTAGTATAGGTTGTTGTTCAAATTTGGTGTAACTACGGTTTTCTTAGGTAATTAGGGGAATACATCTCAACTAAGAGCGACGAGAAGGTTTAGCTGTAACTCCTTTTTCATAATGCAAAGTATACACTCCCGAAGCTCGCAACACTCTATGCCATAAGCCGATGTTTACTCCCGTAGATAGAGCCTTGCCAACATTCATTTTGGCATTTTTAAACTGTTCGGGTGTTAATTCATCTCCATACAAGTCACGTACAATCGCATCTATTTGAAAATGGAGTTCTGGTCGGCGGCGCATCAAAATCAGGATAGCGTTAGAGACGGAATATTCTTGGAATTCGCCTAGCATCGCTAAGGTTCCCGGTTTCCTGGGAGTATTTAGTTTGGGAATGTCCGAGATGTCTGGCTCAACTTCTGGCGCAACAGTTTCATCCAATGGAATTGGAGATTGGTGATTGGGATTTGGGGTAGGAGGTGATGCGATCGCCTTTGCTGCTGTCTCTTGGGCGATCGCACTTTGGTTGACTTCTACACTCGATTGTTGTGCAGTATCGAGTCTAGTGTCCTCTTTCTCAGGAGTGAGCGTATCGAGTGCTCCTGTTGTCCCCGATTCTTCCCCATCAGCTTCATCGGTTGGACTATCTTCTAAAAGTGCTTGACTAGAAGATTCAAAAAAACGCCTTTGAGATGGATACATCTGCTCTTCTTTTGCGTAACCTGATATAAGAACCTCTAAGGAAGTCGTTTGGTTGCGAACGTGCTGGAGACGACGCTCTAATTCAGCCGCTTCCAATACGTAGCGATCGCGCTCAGCTTCCAGTAACCTCAAAATCGATGAATATTCAAGCATAGTGGTTGAGTCAAATCAAATGGACAAACAGTTGGAAATTAAAGAAGTATTCGTTCAGGCTCACACTCGCGTCATTAAGCAACGAGTGTACCGCTTTGTATGTAAGGGCTGCAATCATGTGGTAGAACGGGTGTGTTATCCATCACAACCACTGTATTGCGAAAAATGCAGACCGACAAAACCAAAAAAGCAGAAACCTTCACCCACTTTGGTTAAATCAAAGAAAAAATTACCAATAAAACAACCCAAGGAAGTTACTTATGACTTGGAAGTGGCGACATCGAATGTAATATTGTGACGTAAAAACCAGTCCTCTAGAATGCTCGCCTGCAAGGTAATCCATCTGCTGGTGATGGATACCATCTCAAAAAAAATATAACAAAAATATATAAGAATTCTCTACATTTTGAACATGAAAAAATCTAAAAAATGTAGACAATAAAAAAAGCTGCTTTTAGTACACAATTATAAATATTTTTAATGCTATATGCGTAGTATTAGTATATGTAAATTTTTTATTACTACCAGTACGATCGCTGGTAGTAATGGATTTTTTATGATACTCGTGAATGACCTGCTTCTACTAACTTTGCAATAGTATTTTGGTCAAATGCTTTGATAGCTGCTACCAACTGTTGCCACTGTTGCCATTTTTCCAGCGAGTAGCCATGATTGGGGTCAAAGTTGCAAACTTCGCAGAATTTATTGAAGTCGGCGTTCCAATGAAAAGTGCAAATTCCTACTAGAAAATAATTAATTTCTTGGTTGTCCATAATTGGTTGATATTTTGGTTTATGAATGTTGGTTGTATGCTGATTGAGGGCATACTTCTACCCTGCTAAATCTCTACTGGTACTGTTGTTGTATTTATCTGTTAATGATGGATGCTATTGCTTCGTCCTTAGTAAGCCATTTCAAGCTTTGTGTACTGTAACAAGGTTGAGATACCCAAAAGCCTTCAAGATTCTGGTAAAAAGTTCCAATGAGTTTGATTCCTTCCCAAATGCGGTACAATTCACCAAAAATGTCGTTTACTGTATCGATTTTAATTTCTGGTTTATATTGCTTGAGCAATTTCCATTCTTCATGGGTCAGGTGTTCAAATGGTCTGTCTAGAAGTAGTTCTGTCTCTCTTCTTGGTATGAGATAACTATATTTGGGATTTTCTTGTTCAGATTTTTGACAAGAGATTTTTACCTCATAGCCTAGATTGACAGAATGATTGATGATAAGATGGATGCAATTTGCTTTGACAAAATCTCCTATTTTTAAGTTAAACTCTGCTAAGAGTTTGGTCGGTGCATGAAGAATTTGAAACTGTTGGAAGTTTTGACTTGAATCAGCTAATAACTTGACGGACATCACTAATTTTTATAAACTTCAATAAACTCTTGCGTAGCGATGTATGTGGGTTTACTACAAAAAAGATTCCCGCCTTTTAATGGCAGGAATAGTTCTAGGTTTTATCAAGAAATAATTCAGGAGACAGAATTCAGAATTCTGCATGAATCCTGTACGATTGACGAATGAATAAAGGGGTTTAAGACACCTTTAAATATTTGATTTAGTGGGGCTTCTAGGTGGCAAGTTTGAATTACCCACTGATTGATTCTGATTCTGACGGATGTATTCTGACTTCTGCATTCTTCTGTTGGAAAGTTATGATATCCTCTAGGAGAGTTAACCCAACAGATTTAAACAAAGCTTCGTTATCATTAGGACAGCGATGAATAGTGGTACAAGAGGAGCAGCCGTATTTACAAGGGCAATTTTGTACCAGAAACCTGGCTTTCATAAAAGCTGTCTCTAGATATTTGACAAGCGTATCGCACATTCCCGTACCGTGTTGGCACGTGTCGAAGAAGTAGCCAACTAAGTGAGGGTTATCGGGCTTTTCAAATAGGATAAAATCCATATCTCGACTGTTAGCTCCATGTTCGACCAGTGGTAGACTGAGTATGAGTTGATGTGCAAGAGTATGAACGCAAATATTGATTTCATTGCTTTCAAATAACGTTTTTTCTTCATTTGGGATATACTTCTGCTTGTTAAGTATATCTTTTCTGATGTTTTGGATCGTTGTCCTAAAGTATTTTCTGGCTTCGGCATTTATTTCAACCCTAATGCAGAATGTGTTGTAGTTAAGGGCAAGCGCTTCCTTATATTTGTTTTCCTCCAATAGCTCGATAACTTCTCGTTCAACAAGTTGGGTACTGCATGCAGGACAAGTTTGTAAATGTTCGGGTAATTTTGAATTAAAGTGACGACATTTGTTATTGCTACAAGTCCATTTGGTTAACCATCTGTATAAGTTATAACCCCAAATTTCTTCTTTGATTTTGGCGCTTAAAGGTGTGAATCTTGCTGCTCCTTGGGGAAGGTTGATGATTTTAGCACCGCCTGTGAGTTTAATTTCCTTAAAGTCTAGATTCCCTTGGGCGCGGGTAAAGAGATTGGTTGAACCGATTGGCTTAAGAATAGCTTTCCCTTCGGTTAGGTTAAGTTCGTTAGACTTGTACCACACGGGATTGCCATCGTAATCTTGAGCGGGATAAATTGCTCCAGGGTAAACTTCTCGCAAAGCAGAAGAAGCTGCGCTTTCTTCAAATTCCTCCCCGCTATTTTGATTGATGTAACTGACATTTCTGTCGGTATTGCCTCTGACTTTAATAGCTGAGTGTACATAGCCGAGGTTGCGGTTAGTTGTCAGCCTTTGGTTGTAGCTGAATATCAACTGGTTATCGGCGATGAGTTGTCGTGCGATCGCATCTCCAGAGTTACCAAAATGACGGGCAATTTGAGCGAGCGTGGGTTTACTTTCTTTGCAACAAGCAAGAATGTGCTGTGACAAAATTGTCTCATAATTGTGGTTAAAGTTGATAACTTCTGGAGAGTCAGACAAAAGGCGTTCTGGGTGGTAGGCGTAGTAAGAATCCATAATCGACCTTTTGGAAGGCACAAACACTAACAGCCCTGCTTCCTGCCTGCCAGCACGTCCTGCCCTTTGACGAAAGGCAAGAATTGAGCCGGGATAGCTATGCACAACCGTTGCATCAATGCAGCCAATGTCAAGCCCAGCTTCCAAAGCACTAGTTGAGACAATAAATTTGACCTTTCCGTCCTGAATATCCTCAATAATTTTGTTTCGTTGATTGGGCTTCATACTGCCATAAAATGCCGAGATAGTTTCTTCCAAGTGAGGTAGTTGCATCTGGGCTAAAGTCTTACGGATAGTGTTGGTCAAAACCTTGACTAATTCCCTGCTATCGCAAAAGCATATGCCAACAATTCCTTTACTCACAAGCATGGCTGCAACTTGGGCAGTTTGGTAAAGGGTGTTGTTTCGCGGTTTGAGACTCAGGAAAGTAATCTCCGAGCGTTTTGCCCCACTTTGGTCAATAATAGTGAGGTTGTTATTCTCGACTCGATTCGATATCTTTTGGGCGATTTCGCTGCTGTTGCTGATAGTAGCGGAGGCGAATACATATCTCAGTTTAGAAATATCATTGCCAGCAGATTCCATCATGAGTTGAGTGCGTCGATTCAGTAGTGCAAAATGAGCGCCAAAAACGCCTTGGTAAAAATGAGTTTCGTCACAAACAATAATCGAGATATTCCTAATAGTTTCGATAAACCCCCAGTTAGAATTGTTTTGATAATTGTTTAGTTCGTGATTCCAGACATCGGGAGTGATGCAGACTATGGATGGTTTATTGCTGTAGAGCGATTTGCGTTCTTGGGGTGGGATGTCACCATTGATATTAAGGACTTGCGGGCGAATTTTTTCATCTAGGTAACTAACAAAGGATTGGATTTTTTGTACCTGGTCAAACGCAAGTGCTTTGAGGTTAAAGAACACTAAAGCAGATTTACCATTCAAGCACTCGTGAATAATTGGAATTAGGAAAGAGATACTCTTGCCACTGCTTGTAGGAGTTTGAAGGATAATATCCCGCCCTTGTTTGTAAGCTAACCAAGCCTCAATTTGGTGGGAATATAATTGATTAATTCCTAATTTGATAAGAGCCTCTTTAACTTCAGGATGAATATCATCTGGTATGGGAGACAGTTTAGCAACAGTTGCGGGAATGATATCACAACTCTGTAGTTTTCCCATGCCGTCGAGAATAGCGGCTATCTCTTGATAGAGGATACTTTTACCGGGTGGTGCTTCATGAATGGGAAGGAGATTACCGTTATTGACTTCTTGTTTCCAGTTAAAGAGAATCTGATTTACATTTCCCTTTTTAAAGTAAAGATTTTCATCAATGATAGCGGCGATATGGATGACGCCATGTTCTTTGGAATAAACCTGTTTGTTTGCTTGTAACCACTCAGGCTGAGCCATAAAAATTACCTGCTCGTTCATCTTAACAAGCAGGCGTTAGTTAATAGTGGTGGTTTTTGTTATTACAGTATTAATCACACGTATCCCCATCCAGGTGGGTGTCGCATGAGGATGGCGATTTTGAACTGTAATTCTAGTTTTTGTTTTTGGACTTTCGGGCTTGAACTGTAATATTTTTTAATTCTTTCTACGGCTTGTTGCCAACTTCGCCACCATTGTTCTGAACTCAGGTCTTTTACATCTACGGCTTTTCCTTCAATACTAAAGGCAGGTATGTACTGGTAAAGTAAGATTTTAGGGATGCTTAAACCCGAACCACCAAGTTCCGAGGTTAAAAGAGTAAGCAAGATTGTGTGGGTTAAATCATACTTGTAGAGTACGTATCTAACGACACCATCCGAACAATATTCCAGATACACATCACCATGCTCGGAATTAGTATCTATTGGTTCCTTCCATAAAACCTGCCATTTGCCTATTATTAGTTCTTCACATTGTGAAAGTTTTACTTCATTTAAATCCATTTTGAGGTAGAGAATTATTACAAATCGTTTTTTTTATACAAGTGTTAACATCTGGAGTGATTTAAACTTTAAATTGGCTTTATAGAATATTTAGTTGATAAGTTGATATTTTTACACGTACTTAATATTTTTAGAAGATACTGGATATGGCTGTGTTTAAGAATTGGTAGTATGAGGTCTATACAAAAGCAACAGCAAATTGAGCTAATTATCCAGAAAGCTCGTCAGGAGAATTTTACTGATGAAGAGAAAGCTATTTTTGATGACTTTATTGTTGAGGCGGGGGTAAAAAATCCCGCGAAGATGACTGAGGCTAGTGCTGATGCTTTTATTAGATACCTTAATAGCTGTGATGCATCAAACGAATTTGTCGCTAATGTAGTCAATCGCCTCGCGCAAGTTGCTCCTGCTCATATCATGACTAAGATTCTTTTGAGCGATAATGATGGCGATGGTGTGCCTTTGTATCAGGAGTTACGGCTTGGCACAAAGGCTACTGAATACGATACTCCTTCAGAGATAGCGGCTGCACGGCAAAGGCAATATCCGTTCTTTCCGAGTCGAGATAGCGACATGGAGTTGTAGATATTAATGATATAATTTATACTAAATAATTTAAATTTTACTTATAAATTTAAAAAATTATGTTTAAAAAGATTTAGTACCTCTGAGATTAGCACTTATAAGCTTGATATCAATGAAAAAACCCTATGGGGTTTTTAAAGGTGTAGAGTTTTTGCCACGCAAAAGGAAAAACAGGACTCCATATTGGTCTTATATGAGATTACCCTTTAAAATTAGCAAAGGTATTATCATAATAAACTAGTTTATTATTCCCTATCATGTCTTTGGACTTCTCTGGTCAAAATCTGCAAGGTCGCTCTTTTAAAGGTCAAGTCCTTATAGGTACAGATTTTAGCTATGCCGATATCCGAGGTGCAGATTTTACCAGTGCTAACCTTATAGGTGCAAACTTTAGTAATGCAAAAGCCGGATTACAAATCAGTTGGAAACTTTTTTTGATACTAGCCTCATTTGTTCTATCAGGACTGTCAGGATTTTGCTTATCAGTAGTTCTTAGATATGTGACGTGGAGTACAACCCTAGTTGATCCCGTTATTATGACTTTGGTCTGGATTGGCTCTGGAACAGTCTCTATAACTGCCGTACTAGTTTTAGCACTAGTGGTAACTTTAGCAAAACAATTGGCTGGGAATAAAGCTGGTATAGGAGCTGTAGCCATCGGTATTTGTGCTGTAATGGTAGCTGGAGCTAAAGCTACAGTGGCTTTTTCTGCGATTGCAACAGCTTTTACTTTAGTATTGTTAGGAAATTATATTGCTTGGCGAACTCTAAGTGGAGATGAGAAATGTGCTTGGATTCACAAGCTCGCTGTTATCTTTGCTACTATGGGTGGAACTAGTTTTCGTGCTACCGATTTAACAGACGCTAACTTTGCATCTGCCACGCTAAAGAGTACAGATTTTAGAAACGCGAACTTAACCCGTACTTGTTGGTATAAAGCTAAAATGCTTGACTTTGCTCGACCTGGAAAAACTTACCTTCAGAATGCACAAGTGCGTCAATTGCTGGTTACAGGGCGGGGGCAGGACAAAAACTTTGACCGTGAAATCCTACGCGGTATTAATTTACAGGCAGCTAATTTAACAGATGCTAGCTTTATTGGTGCAGATTTAAGCGAAGCTAATTTGCAAGAGGCAAATTTATCAAGAGCAAAGCTAGTACAGACGCAATTAGCCGGAACTAATTTTACAGGCGCTAATCTTACCGGAGCTTACATTGAGGACTGGGGTATTACCAGTGATACTAAGTTCGACGGGGTGAGGTGCGAGTATGTTTATATGCGAGTCCCCACAAAAGAAAATCCTGACCCTCTTCGCAAACCAGACAACAACAAGGAAGTTTTTGCAGATGGGGAGTTTGGTGATTTCATCCAACCAATTTTTGATACACTTGAGCTTTACCACAACCAAGGCGTTGACCCTCGTGCCATTGCCATCTCATTTAAGCAGCTAACTGACAATAATCCGAATGCCGAATTAGAAATTGTGGCAATGGAGAAGCGAGGGCAAGATAAGTTGTTACTCCGTGCAAAAACTTCTACCTTTGCTGACCAGCCTCAACTAAGTGCAGAATATTTTGAGACTTATAATCAAATTAAAAAATTGTCTGAAGAAGACCTCAAAGTAATACTAACAGAAAAAAATATTCAAATCCGTAGACTAGAAAATATGATAATGACGGCACTCGAACGTCCCAGCTTTTATACTGAAGGTGGAAATATAACAATCGGAAATATTAATCAGACGGGAGGTACATTCCACACCGGAGATATAGATGTAATAAAAAATATTGATAATGTTGGAGACATTACAGGGAATATTGAAAATTTTCAACCTGTTGCAACTATTGAAAGTAATGACGATTTTATCGATGCTCTTGAAATTCAAATAATAAGAGGAAGTGGGATGTTGGTTGGGGAACAGAGTGAGTTAATTTTGGAAGTAACTAATGCTTGTAATCAAACTATGGAACATCTCGAAATAGAAATAATTCAAGATTCAGCAGAATATCAAGTCAATAGTGAAAACCAAGTATCTCTTAAAATTTTAAATGCTGGAGAATCAAGAGAAGTTAGTTTTTATTTACAAATGAACTTTGCAAAACAAATTGCTGTTAATTATAAAGTAAACGGTAAATTAAGAAAACCCCCTCTATATATTAATGCGGTACAGGATAATCCCTATCTGTATGGAAGCCCCGTGGAAGGTGAAAAAGCTTTTTTTGGTAGGCAAAGAGAATTAGAACAGATTATACAAGCTGTAACGAAGCCAACAAAACAAGACATTCTTATTGTAGGTGAGCGCCGTACTGGAAAAACTAGTTTGCTTAATCAACTACAAAAAAGATTGGAGATACCATTAATTCCTGTGTATGTTGTACTAAATACAAGCGAGGAACCAACAGCAGAAAGTATTCTCAAACTGATTATTCAAGAAACTCTTCATAACCTTGTTCAACGAAACGTTCTAAGAGAAAACAATATAGAAGAATATTTTTTTAATAATATTGATTTTATTAAACAGTATAAACAAATTATTCTGGCAGCGAAAGTAAACATTTCTAATTTGAAAATTGTGTTGTTACTTGATGAGGCAGATTATCTTCTTAAGGTAAAACAAAAACAATTAAATACTATTGATGAGCGTATACAGAATATACTAAGAGCCGCACTTCAATCAAATGAAATTGGTACTGATTTACGCGCTGTAGTTGCTGCGACAACAGATTTATCAACCTATATTTCTCAACATAGTTCACCATTTTATAACCATTTTCGTTTTGTTCCTCTTAAACCTCTTAGTGTTAAAGAAACAGAGGATCTAATAGTTAAACCTGCATCAATGTTAGGCTATTCTTACCCAGATAGTGCTATTGAAAAAATTATAAAATTGAGTGGAGGACAGCCTTATTATGCTCAAGCTATTTGCTATGAAGCTTTTGAAAATGCGCTTCAAGCTCAACGAAATTATATAAGTGATGAGGATGTATATATCGCAGAACAGAAAATAGTTGAAGATTTTTTTGATGGCTTTTTATCTGGCTTCTGGAATCGTTGTAATGAGGTAGAAATGAACTTTTTGAGAAATTTAGCTAAGACAAATATTACTAATAATATTTCTAAAATAAAAATTAAACGTTTGTTAGATTGGCAAATTATCATTGAGGATGTTAATGGAAATTATTCTTTATCCTCTGAGCTAATAAAACAATGGGTAATTATGGCATCTTGTAAATAGGTAGGTAATATGCAAGTGACTTACACGATATCAACAGTTGATAGTCCAGAGTATAAGCGTTTAATTTGTGGGCGTACAGATGATATTGCTAGATTGATTGACTATATTTCTCAAGGAAGAAGTATAGCTTTATTTGGAGAAAGACGAATTGGTAAAAGTTCTTTACTATATTTAGTAAGAGATATTATTAATAATCAAATCGATAACTATAGAGAAGATTTTATTGATTTGAGCCTAAAAAACGCTGTTCAAAGCTTAAGTTCAAGAGTCTCCAATTACAAAGCTATATATCTGGATCTTCAGGCTCTGAATAAGTCAGATTCTGAAGCTTTTATGCAATTAGTTAATAACAAATTTAAAGATAATGGTTTATTCCATGATTCGTTAGGCTCAAGCACCACTTCAATAAATTTTACAATCCCAGAACTTTTTAGTACAGTTAATAATCAATTAATTAATGGTGAGAGACTTGTTATTTTAGTGGATGAAGTAGAAGTTTTACTAGAATTAGCAGAAAGTAAACAGATTTTTAGAAATATAAGAAGTGTAATTCAGTCTTGCGCTAGAATTTGCTTTGTTATTGCAGGTGCAGATTATTGGCATAAAGAAATTAAAGATAAAACTTCACCTATTGTTAACAATGTTCAAACTTTTTACCTGAAAGCAGCAGCGCGTTTTCCTATAGAAAATTATCTAATAAAACAGCCTTTAGATAACTATATCTATGGAATAGATATAAACACAATCACGAGAACAATTCTTGAATGGACTGAATGCAAGCCTTGGTATGTTCAGGCAGTATGTCAAGCGGTTGTTGAAATTAACGCAGAGTGTGGGCAGCTACAGAAAGGTTGGCAGGCTGTAGTTATGAAGAGAGTAGAAGACTCTGTAGAATCAACTCTAGATAGATTTTATTTTCATGATAATCCTGATAATATATCTCAAAAAATTCTAGTTTTATTGGCTAATAAACCAGGCTTAACAATTAAAGAAATATCCCGTCTGCTGTCTTGTTCAGAAAAAATAATTTGGGATAGAATAGATGATTTAGAATCGTTAGATAAAGTTCGGAAGGAAGGCTCAAAATACAGAATAGTTGGGAGTCTTATAGAACAATGGGGACAAAAAACAAAAGATACTATTTTTGTTAAAAATAATAGATTTCAATTATTAACTATTTTTCTCAAAACAACACTAGCTATTGTGTTTTTGTTATTGGCAGGAGTAACATATTATTATGCAAATCCACCTTTGCATACTTCTTCCTGTAAATTTCCTAATGGAGAGTTACTTATTCAGATGCCATCTTCTTTAGAAGATGGTGAAGTCGGTGTTAGTAAAACTTTAGTTCAAAATACAAGTAAAAATAAACTATCTTCTGTCAATATAACTTTCACTTCTAAAAATATTGACTATGAACGAAATGGAACTAGTCTAATCAAATTAGATTCTATTGACATAGGTGAAACCAAGTCTTTAAAATTGAACTTTATCTCTCGCCCAATCAAAGATGAAAAAAATTATGCATCGCAAGTCTTAATCTCTCATGCAACTACAAAGCTTCCAAATAAATGTTATTTTGAGATTTCTATAAGGGTAATACCGATAAAGAAATCCTGGGGTTTGATAAGCCTTTTGCTTGTTACTATCAGCGGATTCTTTGCTAAACCTGATTTGCCGCAATTAATTACAAATTTAGTTTCTGGCTTGTTCAAGCCACAAGGTGAGAATAAAAGTGAAGGGAAAAGTTAGCTTTTGACTACGTAAAGAAAGACAGATGTATATAACTTTCAGTAGAAAAAATCCGGTTCTTCAGTACTTATTATTTCAGCATAACAAGTACTGAAGAACCAATTTTGATACAATCACCCTTACCTAAAACTGGATAAAAACCTGGTTTCATAACTCAGATAAGTTCTGAAATAGAATATTTTTTGTTGGAAATACCATATTGAGTCGTTGCGTGAGCTATAAGTCGTGATTTTTCCTGAAAATGAAGATGCCATCGCGCTTTACCGATTCAAAGAGCGATGGCGCGGAGCGCTCGCCTTCGGCGAGCGCATCTGTTATTACTCGCTTGGCAGATGATCGCCTAATTGCTGATGCAAATGAGCCAAACTTTTGAGTGCTTCAGCCTCAGTAGAAAGATGACCAATTTTTTTCCCAATCTCCAGCGCTGTCTGCAAAGATTTCAGCGCCTCTGGATATTGCTCAAGCGCTGTGAGTGTGTTTCCCAGTTTACACAGCGCATACCCTTCACCTTTACTATCATGAATTTCCTGTGCAATAACTAAACACTGCTGATAGTACTCCAGCGCTTGGTGATACTCCTTTAAGGAATAGTAGGCATCGCCCAAATTACCTAACGACGTGCCGATAGGAGCACGATTACCAATTTCCCGTGCGATCTCTAAACATTGCTGGTGGTACTCAATCGCTTGGCGATAATTTCCTAGTAAGTAGTAAGCATTGCCCAGATTGTTCAGAGCCTTCTGAGTACCTGCGCGATTACCGATTTCGCGTGCTATTGTCAAATGCTGCTGATAATACTCTCTCGCACGGGAGTAATCTGCCAACAAATAATAGGCATTTCCTAAATTGTTCAATGCCCGTCCCACACCTGCGCGATCGCCATTCTCCCGTGCAATACTTAAATCCTCGTTAAGGTAATCAATCGCACGGGCATTGTCTCCGAGAGCATTATAGGCATTGCCCAGACCACCGAGCGCTTTCCCCATACTTTCACAATTACCAATTTGCTTTGCAACTTCCAAACTTTGCTGATAATGCTCAATTGCTTGACGATAATCTTTAAGGGAATAATAGGCATTACCCAGATTGCCCAAAACCTGCCCAACACGTTCATGTTCACCATTCTCCCGTGCAATTTCTAAATGCTGTTCGTAGTACTCTACAGCTTGACGATACGCGCCTAAATAAAAGCAGACGTTGCCCAGATTGCTTAAGGCTGTCCCAATACCTTTGCGATCGTCAATCTCCCGTGCAATTTCTAAATGTTGCTGATGGTATTTAACGGCATGAGCATAGTCCCCAAGTGAATTACAAGCGTTACCTAAACCACTTAATGCTTTCGCCATCTCAGTGCGATCGCCAACCTCATATGCAATTTCCAAATGTTGCTGGTGATACTTAATAGCTTGATGATAATCCGCTAGCGCATGGTAGCTGATACCCAGATTGTTATAGCAGAAACACTCCCCTCTAGAATTTAATTTGCCTAAAAGCCTGCTATAAATTTCAATGCGTTCTTGATTGTAGCCCCAAATTCGCATTAGTATTTGCAACTGGTAATTAGTAGGGGTATCGAGGCGAATATCAAGTATTGCAATGGCTCTTAACCAGTCTTCCACTTCACAAAGTTGGTAAAATGCTTCCAAATAACCGCGCACCTTCTCTAAATTTGTCGCATCTAAGGGAGGTTCATCATTATCCATAAGGTAATTTTCAACCGCTATATAATGGTCAAGTTGCTCAAGCGGAACGTCATCTAAATTGATATTCCAATTCAAAAAAATTAATTTTCCTGTTTCTTTGAAGTTGCTTGCCATTTTGACTCAGTTTTGTATTGTTTGATTCAATAATTTTTCTTTCAAATTTTGACAATCTTTGGCTAGGGTAATACCTAATTTATTAGCAATGGCTAAAGCCTGACTACAATACTCGAAACTTGTTTCACGTCTGTCTACCTCTTGATAAAGTCTTGCCAAGTTATAAAGAACATAAGCTTCCGTAGAATGACTGCCAATTTGTTTACAAACATCTAGTGCTGCCTGTAAATTCTCTAAAGCTTCTAAAAAGTTATTAAGTTCTATAAAAGTAGCACCTAAGAGGTACAGAGAGATTCCTTGACTGTGGCGGTTACCTATTTTTTGTGAAATAGTTAAACTTTGCTTGTAGCAATCGATTGCTTTCACATATTTTTCCATAGAATAGTAAGCATTTCCTAGATTTCTCCAGAGTATCTCCTGTCCTAAAGACTCTTGCGTAACCTTAGCTATGGACAAACTATTTTCAAAATACTCAATTGCTTTAGCATAATTTTTGAGCGAGTAGTAAACTTCTCCTATGCTGCCTAAAAAATGCCCTTCCAAGCGTTGGTCATGGATTTTTCTTGCCAGGGCTAAATTCTGTTGATGAAACTCGATTGCTTTCTCATAGTTTCCTTTACTATTATAGACAAATGCTAGCACTCCTAAAGCACGTGATTCCTCTCGACGATCTTTAATTTCTCGAACAATTAACAAGCTTTCTTCTAGATATTTAATTGCTTGACAGTATTCTCCCAGATCCCTGTAAAAAATTCCTATACTTCTTAAAGATTGGATTTCTAATTTGATTTCCTGATGTTCTCTAGCAAGTACCAAACTTTGTTCTAGATATTCGAGAGCTTTTTCATAATCAAGTGAGGTATAAGCATTGCCTAAACTTTGCAAAGATAAAATTTCACCTGTGCTGTATTTAATATTTCTTGCAATCTTTAAGCTCTGCTTATAGTAATTAATAGCTATTCTGCTATCTTGCATTATACTGAAAACAGTTCCCAGATACCATAATGTATTTTGTTCACCTAATTTATCATTACTTTTCCATGATAACGCTAAGCGTTGCTGGTAAAATTCAATTGCTTTTTTATATTCTCCAATAATCAGAGCAATATTTCCTAGGCTACTAAGCGCTAACTCCTCTATCATTGGGTTTGCTATTTCTCGTGCAATTGCTAAACTTTGTGAATGAGAATTTATAGCTTTATTACTATCTCCGATGAAAAAATAAATTTCGCCGATACGATTTAGAATAATAGCGTTTAAATTAGGATTTAACTTACCTACAAGACGGTTATATATGCTCAAACGTTCGCTATAGTAACTCCAAGTTTCTAGTTGCTGGTGGAGTTCTTCATTGGTAGAAGTATTGAGGCGAAGAAATGTGATTTCGCTAGCTTTTTCCCAATCTTCCGCTTCACAAAGATGGTGAAACGCTTCCAAGTAGCCATGCACTTGCTCAATTGGGAGAGCATCTGGCAGTATTTCATCTTCTTCCGTGAGGAAGTTTTCTACTGCTATGTAATGGTCAAGTTTCTCCATTGGAATTTCATCTAAATTGATGTTCCATTCTGCACAAAGCAATTTTCCAGGATCTTGTAAATTAATCGCCATCTTAATTCAAACCTATACTTTATAACTGAAGAATTTTTCTTTTAACTCTTGGTATTCATGCAAATCTGGTAAATTTAACTCTGTAGCAATTTTCAAAGCTTTATCGCAAGACTCCTTAGCCATATTTTGATGACCTAATTTCTGGTAAACTTCTACCAAGTTATAAAGAATGATGGCTTCAGTAGGGCGCTCACCAGTTTCCCTAACAATATTTAGAGCAGTTTGTAAATATTCCAAAGCTTCTGTATACTGACCAATTTGGACTATGGTAATGCCCAAATTACATAACGTCCTCCCTTCTTCCTCGCGATTCCCAATGTGTCTAGCAATTTCTAAACTCTGATGATATGCCTGAACTGCTTTATCAACCTCTCCTAGAGCATCATAAATATTACCTAAGTTAAGTAATGCCGTTCCTTCTCCTCGACAATCACTAATTCGCCGAGTAATTTCTAAATGTTGTTGAGTATATTCAAGGGCTTTTAAGTACTCCCCCATAAAGTAGTAAGTATTACTAATATTTCCTATGCCGTTTGCTTCTCCTTGAGTACTACCAATTTCTCTTGAAATATCTAAATGTTGCTGATGGTATTCGATAGCCTGAGAATAATTACATTGAGAGTAGCAAACAAGACCTAAATTTCCAAAAGCATTCCCTTCGCCTTCACGATCTCCGATTTCTCTCGCTATCTCTAAAGCTTGTTGATGATATTTAATAGATTGGAAATAGTTACCAAGCGAATAATGAGCAAGACCTAAATTCGCCAGTGCATTCCCCTCTTGCCAGCGATTTTTGATTTCTCTTGAAATATCTAAATGTTGTTGATGATACTTAATAGCTTGGGAATGGTTACCTAGATTATCATAAACGTTGCCTAAATTTCCTAGCGCAATTCCTTCTGCTTCGCGATCGCTAATCTTCTGGGCAATCTCCAAATACTGTTGGTGACATTTAATAGCTTCAGTATAATTACTCAAATGGCGGTAAGCGCACCCTAGACCCCCTAACGCTCTTCCTTCCGCTTTAAGATCCCCAATTTCTTGCGCTATGGTTAATGATTGATTGTGGTATTCAATTGCTTGGGCATAGTTACCTATAGAATCGTAAGCATTACCCAAATTTCCAAGAGCATTCCCTTGCCCTGGTTGGTCACCAATTTCCTGTGCAATCAGCAAAGCCTGCTGAAAGCATTCAATAGCTTGAGAATAATTATTCAAAGAATAGTAAGCATTACCTAAATTTCCTAATGTTGTCCCTTCTCCTCGTCGGTCATTGATTGCCCTTGCAAGTATTAAATCCCGATCGTAATATTGAAGGGCTTGAGGGTAATTACTTAGAGAGTCATAAGCCATACCCAAGGTATTCAAACAAGTAGAATCTGTTCTGGTATCTAATTTGCCCAAGAGCCTACTACACAGATCAATCTGCTCTTGGTAGTAACCCCAAGTTCCCAGTTGAATGTGTAATTCTTCATTAGTCGGTGTACTAAGTTGAATCCTAACAATTGCCTTAGCTTTTTCCCAATCTTCCACTTCGCTGAGATGATAAAAAGCTTGCAAGTAAAAACTTACTTCCTCTAAATTATCAGCATCAGGTGGTGCCTCATCCTCATCCGTCAGGTAATTTTCTACTGCTATATAATGGTCAAGTTGCTCAATTGGAACTTCATCTAAATTGATATTCCAACTAGCGAAAAGTACATTACCTAGTTCTTTAAAGTTAGTAACCATCTCAATTTAGCCCTATGCTTCCTCACTCAATAATTGTTTTTCCAACCCCTGACACTCTTGTGCTAGCGGTATACCTAACTTTGTAGCGATGGCTAAAGCCTGATTGCAGTACTCAAGGGCACGAGTGCGATCGCCTAATTTTTGATACAGTTCTGCCAAGTTTCTGAAAGCATAAGCTTTAGTGTATTGCTCGCCAATTTCTCCGCAAATCTCCAGTGCTTCTTGCAAATTTTCTTGGGCTTGTGAATATTGCTCAAGTTTTATGAAAGTACCTCCCAAGCAACAAAGTGCCCTTCCCTCAATGTGGGGATTACCAATCAATCGTGCAATAGTCAAACCTTGCTGACAATAATCTATTGCTTGGAGGTAATCTGTAAGCGAATGATAACATATTCCCAAACATAACAATGAGTTTACCTCGCCGTAGCGATCGCCAATTTCCCGTGAGATATTTAAACTCTGTTGCTGATACTCAACCGCTTTAGCATAACTTTCTAGACAGTAGTAAGCATTTCCCAAATTCCCTAGCGAAATTCCTTCCCCAGCGCGATCGCCAATTTCCCGTGCGATTGCTAACCGTTGCAACTGATACTCAATCGCTCGCTCGTAGTAGCCCTGTTCCTACAAGCACTGCCCATATTACCTAAGGCATTAGCTTCTAATACCCGATCGCCAATTTCGCGTGCGATGGCTAAGGATTGATGGTAATACTCAATTGCTCGCTCGTAATAACCCAAGTGCTTGTAAGCAATACCTATATTACCTAGGGTTTTCCCTTCTGCTTTGCGTTCACCAATCTTCCGTGCAATAGCTAAGGATTGATGATAATACTCAATCGCTTGGTGATAGTCTCCTAAAGACTTATAGACAATTCCCAGACCACTAAGTGCCCTACCTTCTCTAGAGTGGTCGTCAATCTCCCGTGTAATCGATAACCACTGCTGATAATAATCAATAGCTTGGTGGTAGTTTCCTTTTGAATAGTAGATATTGCCCAGATTCCCCATTACACTTGCTTCGCCAACACGATCGGCATTGGCTCTTGAAAGAATTAAGCGCTGCTGCTGATAGTCAATCGCTTGGTGATAGTCTCCCAGCAACCTGTAAACAACCCCCAGATTGCCTATTGCTATCCCTTCCCTATTGCGATCGCCTATTTTTTGTGCAATGGCTAAACCTTGTTGATAATACTTAATTGCTTGGCGATACAGTGCCAAAGCCGAGTAAGACCTACCTAGACTTATTGAAAAAACGACTTCCTGATTGAGACTTAATTTGCCCAACATTTTATTGTACAAACCAATCAGTTCGCTATCATAGCCCCAAGTTTGTAGTTGACAGTGTAATTCTTCCTTGCTTGGAGTATCAAGACGAGTAAAAAGGACTTTACTGCCTCTTTCCCAATCTTCTACCTCGCAGAGGTGATGAAACGCTTCTAGGTAGCCACGCACTTGTTTAATTGGGGGAGCATCTTGCAGTGGCTCATCTTTTTCTGTGAGGAAGTTTTCTACTGCTATGTAATGGTCAAGTTGCTCAATTGGAACTTCTTCTAAATTGATATTCCAACTAGCAAAAAGTAAAATTCCTGCTTCTTTAAAATTATTAGCCATACGACTAAGTATCAGTTTTTAAACTTTTTAGCAATAGATTACGGTGTTCTATTGCCAAACTACGAATTAAATTGTGCTGCCCAAGAACACGCTTCTTATTATGATTCAATGATTCTTCAACCAAGAAACGGTTACCCAGTTCCTCTAAAGCTCTATCTTGTCTGTTTTTAGCACAATCTTGTTTTTCTAAACGTTTTAGCCAGTAAACTAAATGCTTCAGCCAAAACTCTTCCTTTTCAGGAGCGCGATAAACTGAAGCAGCGCACAGTAAGATATAAGCGTCCTTGACATCTCTTGCCAATCTTTGAAATGCTATTTGCAAACGTTGTTTATTAACTTTTTCTCGAACTTGACGGGTAAGTTTATGTAGCTCCCATTCATCTTTATCTCCCAAAGTTTTTCCTTGCTCTGCTTCTGCTAAAGCTTTTTCCACATCTTCTATCTTTTGACGTGTATTTTCACGTTCATCATTCCAATATGCCTGCACATCCCCATTAAAAGGCTCACTCCAAATTTCCCCGATAATTACCCGCAAAACTAGAGGATGACCTTTATAGGCTCTACCAATTCGTATCAGCAGAGGTTGATTTAGTGAATCATCGCTGACATCTAATCCCGTTGTCTTAAACAATGCCGCCTGCTCGGATTCAGTTAATCCATATAAAACTACTTGATGCCAGAAATTTCTCCAACGGTCGTTTACCAACTTGACTGGGCGATCCTGGGACGTGATGATTAATCGGCTTTGACACGATTCTACTGACAATAAGCTGAGAAAGAACTTTTCCCACCACTCATCAGCAAAATCACCCCAGCCTTCTTCCTTATTTTCTGTCAGCAGTCTTTCTAGAGAATCAATTAGCACTAACACCTGATGTTGCCGCAGGTATGCCACCAACCTTTGCAACAATAGTTCTGGCTTATGTTCCTCTGGTAAAATTCGCTCTCCCCATTCCTCTAGCCATTGCTTAGCGACACTGGCAAATTCTGTGCTTTTTTCCTGGTAGTCAAAATTAGCTCGCTTGAACCTATTCTTCCAGTTCTCCCCGAACCAGTCTTGCATTTCTACTGCCAATTTTTCTGCCAAGGCAGTTTTACCAATGCCCGTCAGTCCCAGGATTAGCAAAAGACGACACGAACCACGAAGCTTTGTACTTAGTTCGTTAACTAGCTGCTCTCGACCTACCCAAGCATCATCATAGGAAAAAAAGTCTGGTCGAGAATCTGCTTGGAGCATTGGAGTATCATCGACAATGACTTCCCAGTTATTTATCCCGACAGCTTTACAAATAGCAACAAATACATCTCTATCAATTGGTATCCTTCGCCTAAACCGCTTTAGGGTTGCAACTGAAGTATTGGCAGCATCATACCAAGCAGGAGCTGTTGCTTTCCATCCTTTCTTTCGTCTTGCTTTATCAACAATTTCTAAACCTTGTTTCGATGCTTTGAGAGTAACCGCCATAGGGTGCTTCTCGCTTGTGTAGACATTCCTAAATAACTACTAATCCAAGTTTTAGCTTTTCGGAATTCTGTACCAGCCGATTTATGAAAATGAGACGCTTCTCCTACATATACTTTACAGGAGTAATTTTGAGGTTCAATCTTGGCTCATTTTTGATAGCAGTGGCAAGGATGAGCCGAAACTGCGGATTTTTTGCCCGTTTGGGTTAGGCATTCTAAAAGTATGGAAAGCAAAGTTGGCGCTAACAAGCTTCTCCTTATACCAAAGCAAAATTTTTTACGGGAGAAATATCATGCAATCTCAACTCGAACAGGCAATCCAAACGGGCGAACCAACCATCCTTGTCCCGAATCACGTAGAATCAAATATACAATCTCGCTCTTGGGGTACTGAAACAGAAACCATTTTGGCTATAGCTATCTTAATTCGTTCATGCGCTTTACTCATTCAAGCTCTAGCCCCACTAATGAAGAAGCAAGCGTAATCCAAAATAGAGGTTCTCAATAATACCTGTTAGCCTCACGTTCAAAGGATCGCAAATTTTTCTTCAACAAGCGCGATAAAAGAGCTAAGCCAGTCTGTCGCCAGACTGGCTTAGGTTAATACCTTAATCTAGATATCAGTGGTAACAGCAGTCCGTTTTAAAAACTTTCTGACCGCATCTAGCGAGATGTGCAGACCTCGTTTGGAGAGGAATAAAAATTTAGAACCGGAGGATAGCCGCTTTGACACTGTTGGCGAATTTGTCAACTCTACCCCTCCTTTGTGAGCCGAGGTGATTATAATTGCAAGCCGCTGCACCTAAAGATCTGGGAAAATTTTCCCAGAGCCACTGCCGTATCAATTATCCCGGTTAGGGGAGAATAAACCTGCTAGGTTCATTAGCAGAGATTGTTCTGGTTCTGTACAAAAAGTCCCACTTGCTGCCAATGTTCGGTGAGTAACTCGATTCAGAAATCAGGATGGTTCCGTCTGAATTTATCTTTTCTACTACAGCTACATGACCCAAGGGGTACATTGAGCTTTTGTCCCATTGAGCGATCGCGCCAATTTGAGGTGTGTTTGATGTTGGAATCCCAGCATTAGCGGCTTGGGTACCCCATTCAAATGCATTGCCCAACATTCTATTTACAAGACCTGGATCGCGACCTAGTTCCTTAGCACGTCCATTAGCGTACCAGGTGCAATTTCCCTTTGCCTCACCTAATCGGGAGCTGAGAGGATTGGTCGATTGTGGTGCATACCCTGCTTGCCAAAATGGGTTATCTTCACGGTACACTCGCAAAGTGAAATCTGGTGTTCCACTTGGAGAAGGACTAGAAGTACTACAAGTTGGTGTCGAGTTTGGCGCATTCCCAGCAACTACGGCACTTGCAACCCAAGCATTTTCTCCACTAAGCTTATACCACCGTGCATCTAATTGGTTAGTCCAATAATCTGCAACAGTATCGCCGTAAGTCCATGCATCAAAGTTAAGGGTTTCATTAGACCCAGATATTCGGATAATAGAAGCGCTTGCAGAAGGAGCAGACCGAATATTTACACCATCTTCAACTGCTCTAGCGGAAAAGTTGACGTTACGAACAGCGTTACAATCTTTTGTCTGAGCAATAGCAGCCATCGGCTGAATGCTAAAATTTTGGAGGTTTACACTTAGTCCACTGAAAGTAAGGATTGAAGTGACTGCAATCACTGAAAAACGTTTGATAATCATGTTTGCTAAGAAAATCAGGTGTGAGTGAGTATCAAAGCGCACGACTTTTGAGTTTAAGTCAGAGGTCTGGATAATGTGGTATAACAATATCCCTTTTGTTGAATGCTTGTCTTACTTGTGTGCTTTCAGTCGGTGCGTTTGCGTTTGACTACTGACTACAGTAAGGCTTCCCAAAAGAGCTATCAATAGATGTTCGGGTTGAAGATCGGTAAGTTTTGAGAAATTTTCAAAATCATGTAAATTCAAGACCTATGAGCTTTTCAAGCTAAGATGTGAAAACCAACTAAAAGAGCCGCCTTTCGTCCAAGCTTGTACCGAACATCAGTAACTCAAAGTTAAATCTGCCAAATGTTTATGAGCTGCTATATACTGACTGACAGCAAAAGGAAAGAAGTCGAGAGCAAATTATCTGAGAGGTTTGGAAAGGGATGTTCCAACGAGAGAGTGGCATCGGAGTTTGGTATATCTGCTGAGACTGTTTCAAGGATCAGAACTGGCGGAGCGGGGGTCAGATTATCGAGCATCCGGAGATTATTTGACCCGCTTAACTTACCAGAACCGATATATGGCAAAGACTATAAAGAGTATATCCGCACTCCTTCTAGCAAGAGTACAACTTCCAACAAGAGCACAAGCAAAGCACAAACAGTTGATGTAACAAATGATGACTCAAATGTCATTACCTCTGAGAGCCTTGATGATCTTGGAAGCGACAGAACTGCTGCGAATCAGGAGTCAGATAATCTCTACCCAAGAATAACACCAGACCCAAGTTTCAAGGGGCGCGATGAAGATATAAAAAAACTTGAAGAATTTGTTAACCAAGGGGAGAAAGTAATACTGCTCCACGGTAAACCGGGCGTTGGGAAAACCAAGCTGGCTTGGGAGTTCGTCTTACGCTTCGACTTGATCCTAGAATGTTGGATAGGAAAAGAAACAGACGAGATCAAATCAGCAGCCCGTGTGGTTGAGGAATGGTTACAACTAAACTTCAATGAGGAGCCTGGGGGAGAATTTATGACCAACCTAGAGCGGCTGAGAGTAATACTACGAAACACAACAAAAAGAATTGGCATTTTAATTGATAACTTAGAAACTGCTCTAGATGCAGAAGGCAGGTTTATCTCGCCCCATAACCAATATGTAAGGCTATTGAGAATTTTGGCTAATCCTGCTGTTCAATCTATCACACTCATTACCTGCCGCGAATATCTGAGGGAGAGTGACATCAGATTTAGATGCCATACTTTACAGGGTTTAAGTATAGAAACGTGGAGAGAATATTTTCACAGACACAATATTACAACAGATTCTTTGGATTTTTCTAAGATACATGAGCAATGGCAGGGTAATGCTAAAGCTATGGAAATCCTTTGCGGGGCGATTCAACTAGATCATTCAAGCAGTATAGAGCAGTATTGGCAGGAAACTCAGGGGGATTTTTTGGGTAAGCCAGAATTACAGTATTTAATTGTAAGTCAGTTCAATCGTCTGCAACAGCTAGGAATGCAAAATGCCTATAACCTTCTTTGTCGTTTGGGATGCATTCGTTATCAAGATAGGCAGATAGCTCTTACACGCGAAGGACTATTCTCTTTATTGTGGGATGTTCCAGATGCAGAAAAAATCCGAGTAGTTCACTCTTTGCGTGAACGCGGTTTAGTTGACTTCCTTGATGGAAAATATTGGTTGCATCCAGAGATTCGCGCAGTGGCAATAGAAAAGCTGGAAATAAGTGAAAACTGGGAAAAAGCAAATCGCGAAGCAGCAAAATATTGGACGGACAGTGTTAAGACTATTAAAACTATACAAGATGCCTTGACAGCACTAGAAGCTTATTATCATTATGTAGCTATAGGTGATTTTAATTCAGCTTGCCTGGTCATTGTTAAAAATAGAAATAATGAATTAACAGGTAGGTTAAGTAGGTTAATCTTAAGTGAAGACTCTCTCGGCCATTCATTTTGTCGGCTTGGTCTTTTAGAATTAATGCTTGAGGTTACAGATCGAATTATCAACAACAGTAACCTTCCCCGTGAATATCCCCTTGGTAAAATTTACAATCTCTTGGGTGACTTGCATTTATCAAAGGGGAATATCGAAATATCGCTAGAGTACTATGTCAAATCAGGAGAAATAGCCGATGAGTGCAAGCATATGTATCTTAAATTAGCTTCTCTCACTAACCAAGGGTTTTGTCAAATAGCATTTGGAGAATACGAACAAGCACAAGATTTACTTGAAATTGTTGGTAGTTATGATAGCGGTGAATTTTATAACGAGAACGAAGACAGATTTGTAGTAATAGCCCGGTCTGCTTTGGCATTTTTGTATTCTCGCTTGCAATTACAACAAGCGAATGATTATACTGAAAGGGTTTATCGTGGACTTGATTCAATTGGATTAGGTGTCCAGGGAACTGGTTACAGAATAACCTTTCTAGGTTTAGCATATAGAAATTTAGGAAAGACTGAAAAGTCTTTAGAAATGTACAATAGAGCTTTTACATTTGCTCAAGATAATTATTACACCCAATTAAAAGCTCAAGCTTTAACTGGTCTAGCAACATTAGCTCTAGAACAAAACGACTTCAAAACCGCAAATAAAAAGTTGTTAGAAGCAATAAAATTACTAGAAGATATAGGGGCTAAATGGGATTTGGCTGAAGCCTACTACCATTTGGGGCTAACCTTCAGAAAGATAGTTAATATTCCTCAATCTCATGACTATTTCGAGAAATCAGTGCGACTTTTTCAAAACATGAAGGCTTTGAAGCAAGCTGAGAAAGTGGAGAAAGTCATGGTAAATAAATTACAATTTTCATATAAAATTGATTCAAGTGAATTGCCAGGAACTGAATTTAATGAGGAAAAAAGTGATATGAATATGAAAAGCTCTAGCACACAAAAACAGGCTTTAGTGACTGCTTTGATCGATCAAGGCTTGATTCGAGACTTCTTTAAAGATGAAAAAGAACTTCAAGGATATAAGCAAGAGGTTTATGAAAGTGGTCTGCTGGATGATCTCCAAGAGAGAGCAAAAGAGTTCGGGCAAACCGTGCATGGAAGAACGTACAGAGGTTCTGATTACGAATTAGCAGATATTGGCTTTGAAGAAGGGATCTATCTTTATTCTATCCTTAGAAAACTCAAGCCAGAGACTGCTGTTGAAACAGGAGTTTGTAATGGGTTTTCAACAGCTTTTATATTGCTAGCACTAGCGAAAAATCAAAAGGGGCAACTTTACTCTTTAGACTTCCCTGAAGTTGCCGGAGTGGATTATGACGATGGAACTTTTTGGGAAGGTAAGCGCGGTGCTGTGATTCCTAAAGACCAGGAACCTGGATGGGCTATTCCTGAGCATTTAAAGATAAGGTGGGATTTAACATTAGGAAAAAGCCAGGAAAAGTTACCAGAATTATTGGCGAGACTGGGAGAAATTGATTTTTTCATCCATGATAGTGAGCACTCCTACGAATGTCAGTGGTTTGAATGCAATGAATCGTACAAATTTTTGCGCGAAGGTGGGATACTTATGATGGATGACATGAGTTGGAATAATTCATTTGATAATTTTGCTAATGAGAAGGAAAAACATATTATCAAGATTGGGCATGACTTAGGATTTTTAATTAAATAACTTCTAATAACAGTTTCATTTAATTTGGCAGTATCTATAGACAAGATTGCTACCAGAACGTTGCGATCGCACCCTAGCGTATGTATATTTCGAGATTGGAAATATTGCAGTACAAGCTTTTTGGGGTGGTTAAGCCAAACTTACAAGCATGGAACAGTTTCAGTTCCATTACGGAATCGCCTCACCAGAATTGGGTGGGGCTTTCTCTTTACATCATCGCCAAAATTGACGTGCTAGTCTATCAGATAAATCATGTGATAAAAGTTGCTGTGTCTAACTTTAAAGACACCGCTTAAAAATTTTGAAATTTGAACTAATTTACCCATGATGCAAGATAATATTGATTGCATCTTGAGTGCTAATTTTGTGCTGTATAGCCATCCTGCTCATATTAGCTTCTCCGCTAGCATGAGCTAGAATAACTGCCTGAATAATATTTGGTGGGAAGTTGAGATCGATTTTCCTATTTTTAATAACTAGTTGGTGTGGAGATTGAACAAGAACACTTTCTTTTCTTCTTGAAAAATGTATCTGACGGTAGCGTTCTTTTCTGGGTATCCACAAACAATTACCTGGGGCAAAATCACCTTCGTTGTCTATGCGCGATATAACTGTTCCTTCAGGTGCTTCACCCATATCTTTTAAAAACTGAGTGAAGCTGTTGCGCCAGGATGCATCAACCTCGATACCACATCCACCATAGTATCTGTACTGATAGTGATTTTTGTTATAACAAAGGCGTTTGATATGTTGCCAGGAGTTGTATTCGTGGCTGTTGCACTTACCGTGGATAGTTTTCTCGGTTTTACCGTTTTCCCTGAGCAGACATCCACAACTTTGCGTCAATCCTCTTCTGAGGCTGCTTTTGTTGATGTATTTCTGAGTCTTGGCTTCGCAACTGCATTTAGTAAGAACTAGCGTTTCACCTCTTGTTCCCTTGGTTTCGATTTCAGAGATGACAGTTAACCTACCAAAAGTGGTTCCAACTGGAATTGGTTCGGTTTTTCTTTCGCAACCGCAGTTTGTTGATTTACCGTTGGTGAGGGTATGAGTATAGACAAGTTTTTTAGTTCCGCAATTGCACTCTACAAATACTTGTCTTCCTTGCTTTTCTAAAACAGTCCAACTACCAAACTTTTCGCCTATACCAATGACTCGCTTGTTTGTCTCCATAACCAGTTAAAATTCATATTATCCTGAAAATAGTGGTTTAGACAGCTACTAGTCTTAACTTTCGCGGATTATTGAACCCGTAATGGCGAATGATTTGACTTTCAGTTTTCTTGTTATTGCAAGGTGTGTTGTCGGTTGCAGTTTGGAACACCAAATTTAACCACTGACAGTCTGTAATCGCGTGCAGACTATGTAACTCGAAAGGTTGAATAATAAACCTATCTCCCTTTTTAGCAATAAATTTTGTTGGTTTCTTATCGAAAATGTTGCAGGTCGTTACTTCAACTTCTCCTGCTATGATGACGAACAACTCGTGATTATCTTTATGGTAGCGATCGCCGCGAGTTTGTTGGGCGTGGGTGATGGTAAAGTTAATTTCCGAAAAGTTTGTTGAGTCAAGGTCGCTGTTTGACAGCAGTTCTCCCAAATTGTCTTGAGCGATTTCAACTGGTGGTAATACTTTCATTTTCGTACTGCTTATAGATGAAATGCAAGTTTGTAGTCTGTTTATAAGGATGGCATTAAAAGCTAACCATTCGTCTGCCTAAAGTGGTTCGATATGATTCCCAAATCTTTTGAACAGTTTTTGGAACTTGTCTGTTCTTATTTGAACTTAAAAATCATATTTCCGTGAAATTATTAATTCTATACTTATTCCCAATATATTAGTATTCTTACTATTTGTTAAGGTATATTTTTGAGTTTTTATTAAACTATTTGTTGATTTATGTAAACTTTTATCAGAGCAATCTTTACTATTTATTTATAAATAGTTATTAGTAAATTTGCCCAAACTCAATTCCACTGTAATAATGACTGAAGGAAGGATAAAGGATGAAGGATGAAAAAAAGAAAGAGATACCTAGCACGAGGAAAGTAACGTCATTATTCAAGCCCCCAGATTTATCTTGGTGGTTCATACTTCATCCTTCATACTTTAGAAGGTGTTTGTTGCAAATACGAGACGAGTTATTCCTATGAGGCTACTGATAGCTAACTTCAAAGTTCCATTGCCTTTGGTTGAGTTTGTCTGGGTGTGGCCGCCGCGACGGTTTCACGTTGACGGGTGGGTATATTCTCGGTAGGAGTATACTGTTGCTTGATTTCTTCCCCTCTCCAATGTTGCAGGTCTTTCATAATTTCTTTAAGCGGAACAAAATCAATGACTGTTTCTCCTTTCTTTTCAGCTTCATTAGTCTTATAGTTTAAAATCTTGAAGTACATCTCGCGTTGAACGGCAATTGGTAGCTTGCCGTCGTTGTCCTTTATTCGTTCGAGAATTTCTTCATTACCTTGGTTCATCGCCCCTCCCCAATTAGGACCACCACGTTTGACCATGTTCGCCCATTCCTCAGCAATATAGGGATGAACCTTGACGGGGATATCACCAGCTGCTTGTACTGGTTGCTCTTTGGATTCTCGTGCAGTTGCGGCAGTAGGTTGTTCGTTACCAAAGATTTGTTCTAGGTTGAGTTTTTGGGCGTTCTGGGCAATAAACTTTATCTGGTTAATATCGTAGTCAGAGATATTCATCTTGCTGACTTCTTTGGTAATACCAGCTTCGGTTTTAGTCAAGTCAAACCGGAGGAGTTCTTGAGTTCCCTTTTCCTCAGTAGTTTTAAACAATTGCAGGCTGGCTCGATTGTTTTCAGGGTCACGCGATCGCCTAATGGTAAAATCGCCTACTGTAAGTTCTTCTTTATCAGCTTGGATGAGGACGTTGTTCAGGGTATGTAATAACTCGTTTTGTTTAAATACCTCTAGAGTTTTGATTGTACCAGCAGGTGCCAGACTCCCCAAAGAGTTTGCAATATCTCGAATATCGTCTTTACCCAAATCAGGGAGTTTGCCGTTGTCGTTTAGTTTTTCTGCCACCATAAGAAACTCCTGACGTTCGACAGGTAATATCTCAGTGGGCTTTTTCGTTATTTTGGGTTCTTCCTTTTTGTTGAGTTTAAACTCCATTAAAGAGTTTTGCCATCCAGATAGTTCATCACTGCGACGGTGAATGCCGATCGTATCTCCCTCTTGCCGAATCACAAACGCATCGCTGCGGTAAATACGCGAACCGTCTTGTTCGACAGTACCGTACTTTTTCAACATTGCAGTTGCCGTTTGGGCAATCTCCTTATTCTCCCCGTTAAACCGTTCCGAACGTGCTTGTTGGTTCTTAATCTGATAGACAGGGACTTCCACCTGACGCGCCCATTGTTGTGCTGCTGGTTCTACGCCATCCGAGTTAGCCACCTCTTGATAAGTATATTGAGGTGCGTAGGTAGATTCTAACTCTTCTTCTGACGTGAAGAATTGATTGCGACTGGGGTTTTCCTCTACCTCTTCTTCAACCTTTTTTTGAAATGGCTTGCTGTGAGAAACTTCCTCTACTTCAACTTTCTTTTGAACTTGGGGAGTTTGCTCTACTAATGGAGTTTCTGTTTCTAAATTATCAGTTGCTTGAGTTTCAGCTTTTACGTCTAATGCAACAAAATCGACTGTTTCGACAGGTTCGTTTGTTTCTACTGACTCTACCGATTGAACTTGATTAATTTCTTCTCGCGTAACAGATATAGCTTCAGGAGAATTTTGTTCTCCATAAGCCCAACCGTCAAACTCTTCATAATTATCTGGTGGCAAATCGATATCGGGAGGGTTGCTGATATCGACATCATCTAAAAACCCTACAATATCTTCTTCTTCGTAATAACTGACTGCTTCTGGTTCAACTTCATTTTTAACTAGATTGTTATTTTCATTTAACAGTTCTGACAATATATTGTCTGCAACTGCTGACAGATTTTCTTCTATCTGTTTGGGTTGCTCTTCAAAAGTATTATCTGTTGCAATCGCTATGTTTTCACTATTTACTAATAGCTCTTGCTTCTCCTCATAAGTTTTAATGATTTCAGAAGATGGGGGTAGTAGTTTTACGAGTGGTTCGCTTGCTACCTCCATAATTTCGTCTTGAGTAAGCGTTTCAGTAGCCAGATTGGTTGTACACTGACCTTCGCTATTTTGCTCATAGATAACGATTTGCTTAGATAAACTATCTGATTCTATATAAGCAGTAATCCTCAGGGGACTTTCACCTGAGTGCTGGTAATTATTCCCTAAATCAGGTACATCTTTCACTAATCTAGCACCAATAGTTTGAGCTTGATAATCAGTTAGTTCGACACTTTCTCCTTCATTAATGACTTTTGGTTCCTGGGGGTTCGTTAAATCTACCTTCTCCCATTTATATGCTCCAGGTGTAGATTCATCGGGTACGAGATTGTAAGTATCTTTTCCAACCTCAACAGCTATTTTACTAACTTCGCGAGCTTCTTTGAGCCTGTTAAGAATTTCTTGTGTTATTTCGGTAACAGCATAAACTAAAGCTTTGCTTATACCTTTTAGCGCTTTTCCTGTACTACTAAGTGTGGCTAAATACGATTCTTGAATTTGGGTTTGTCTTGGGTCAAACATATTAATTTTATTATTGATTGAGGAGTTTATTGTTCGGTTATCTCATCTTCCTGGTTGATTGTAATTGGTGTTAGCGTTCCATCCGGGTGACGATGGTGTAGTTGACCATTATTATCAACTTCGACTGTAGGTATTCCTCTTTTGTGCATTCGCGCCATCGCATCTCTCACTGCTTGTTGGGCTAGTGCTTCATGTTCTTGGGGAGTTAGCTCAAAATAATTTTTTTGGAGAATGTTGTTGTCACTGTTTGTACTGCTCATAATTGAAATTCTGAGGTTTACAGGTAGATCTATGCGACTATTTTACCAATCTCCCTCGATGAGCATTTGCTGCTGTGGCGCTCCACAAAGAATTTAGGAGTCAGGAGCCAGAATTCAGCATAAATCACCAACGAATTTGATTCTGACTTCTGGATTCTGAATTCTGAATTCTTCTTCATAGTGCTGTTGGTAATCTATCAAGTAGTACATTATGTAGGTATTTGACAAAGACTAGTTGATTATCAAACCTGATGATAATAAGTTCGGGACGAGCACCATCTGAGTAAAACTTATCGCAGTAAATATTATCTGGATTAGTGCGATCGCAATGGTAAACGAGCAGATTATCGAAATAGTGCTTTTCAATGTAGGGAGGAAACAGGTGATTCCAGCGTGGGAAGGATTTGTACTTATTAATTTCTGCTTCTAGTTGAGGCGATATCATCCTAAAAGGCTCCTAGAAAAATGACTTATAAGCATCAACTGGCAATGGTGCATTACCTGCTTGTACGGGTGCTTGGGGAATCGGAAAACGTTTATCTACAGACGATACCCTCAAATCTAAATCTTCTTGAGTAGGTTTTCTTTGGGTACTCTTTCTCGCGAGTTGTTTGATAACCTTGTCCCAATTTTCATCATTTTGTTGTTCCAGCCCAATGATATGTTTAGGAACTTTGATATTTTTCAATATGGGAACTGAACCTTCATTTCTATTACTATAAGCAGGGTTAATAAACAAACATTTACCAGGTGGTAATTTGAGAAATTGAGCAGGCTCAAACAATTTTCGAGTTCTCTCTTGTTCGGAGATTGAAGTAGAGGCTTTACCCCCTCCCGTCGAGCGAGATTTCTGCTTATATTTGATTTCTTCTTCTCCCAAATACGCAGAAAATAATCGAGCAGATTCTTCTTCACCAGGGTTAAATACAAACTTTGTACCGCAAGCACCAAGGATTGCTTTAGAAATTTCCTTCCCGTAAATCTTTTCAAGCTGACCCATGTTTTGCCAACCCAAAATACCGCAAAATCCTTCACTTCGCGATTCGTTCAACCACTTAAATAAGTCTGGAAGAAAAATACTGGGAAGCTCGTCCAAACATACAATGAGAGGACCATGTTCCTTTCGTTTTTTAGCGATACTGCGCGAGACTACCATGTGCAGAATACTGGTCATAAGGGGGCTAACTGCATCGCGGCGTTCCCGATCTAACCCGAAGATAATCATCTGCTTGCGTTTGACTTCCAAGGGTAGGGTAGTCTTACCGACAAAGCAACCCAACGTACCTCTAGCCATAAATCGGGTGAACATTAACGAAGCTGTACCAGCGATACCACTGACAGTTTTTTCAGAGCCAGCAGAGCTAAAAAGTTGACCAAATGCTATACGTACCCAAGGATTTAGGCTTGCTGCCATGAGCCGCTCCACCATCTTTTCGCTACTCAGTATGGCGGCGGCTGTCATGATGTCTGCATGCTCACCAAATTCCTTGGCTAGCATAAGAATTGCCTGCGTGAGCTGGTCACCCGCAGGACCGAAGAATGCGTCCTCGTTCCCACCACCCAAAACTCTAAAGTTCTTGTTAATGACTGTAGCCAACTGCCGCGCAGTTTCAGCATCGGAGGAATCGCGTAAAAAATCGATGGGGTTACAAACTTCCGATTCGGGAAAACCGGGCGCAAAGACGTGTACATCATAACCTTTAGATTTTGCGTAACTGGCAATCTTCGCTTGCGATGGATATTTAAAGTCATAGAGTACCACACCGAATCCTTGGTCAATTGCCGAGTAGAGCATGGGGTTGATAGCAGAAAAAGATTTACCGCTACCTGGCGCTCCGATGACGGCTGTTCCTCGTTGTACGTCAGGTACGTAAAGGGGAACTCCCCCACTCCCCTTGGGTGGTTTTTGACCTTTATACCTGTGTACTCCAATATACAAGCTGGCGCTATCGCATTTAGGAGAGGCAATTTGCTTCTTGGCTTTTTTCTTGGCTTGGGCAGTTTCCTTTCCTCCGCCCCAATAACTAGTAGCAAGTTTGCCTTTTTTACCATTACTAAAAAGCTGTAAAAGTAATATTAAGCCAATTCCACCTGCAAGTGCTAAACCTTGAGGTGACATCAGCTTGTCTGTATACTTACTAAAATCATAATGACTACTTTTATTACCAGCCTTGACTTCCCTAACTGTTTGAGTTTTGGCGGTTGCAAAAATATGATTATTCATATTAATGTGGGTTAATTTTGGGTGAGGACTGGTGCGATCGCGTCATGTTTCGCTTTATTAAAGAACCGCAGAGACGCAGAGGACGCGGAGGAAGAGAGAGGTAATAACCAATTTTCGACATCTTACCTTCGTGCTCTTTGTGTCTTTGTGGTTAAAAAATATTTTTGAACCGCGAAGACGCGAAGAGCACGAAGAAGATACTTGTTTTTCAACCATCTCCTTGACAGGGTTAGTTGAGGAAACTTAGGGCGTTACCTTTTTCGGTACGTTAAGGGGAGTGCCAAGGATAATTGAGTCCATCTCGCGATAGGTGAAGAAAGGAACGGGACCAATGAAGTAGGGACTGCAGCCCAAATCAGGGAAGCCGCGCTTGCAGATGCGGAAGAACATCGCGGTGGTGATGCTACCGTCGGCTTCATTAATATCCCAAATGACTTGTTTGAAGGATTTTCCAAAGGGGTGTCGTCCGGTAGGTTCCTTTCCACCGTTCAGTTTGCCTAATATCCCAAATCCGCCTTTCACCTTTTGGTCTTTCCCTGACATCCATTGTGCGCCAGTGACAATATTGCTCCCAGCAACTTCAATGTGACCGCATTTTTTCTCACACGAGACATTGAACCCAGCTTGATAGCTACCGCTTATTGACTTCCACCGTCCGCCTTCAAGCGAACCCAGAGGTAAATCAACCTTACCGATAAAGCTAACATCGGGAATTGGTACGCTGGGTAGCTGGTCAAACGGTACATCTGCTAATCCTGGCACGAGAGCGATCGCAGTATTTTGCCAGTTGGTAAAGTCTTTTAGCTGGGCATCTTGAATACCAGGAATGCTGGTTAGCTTATAGTTATCAAGTTGAACATATTTACCGAGTTCAGCTTCTCCCAACTCTGGGTAGTTGTCCAGCACCTCACCAACAGTTTGGTCATCTACAGCACTCCCTGTAACTTTAGTCACTAGCTCTTGAATGGGTAGGATGGCTCCAACTTTTAAATCTTCAAACTTGGGAATTGCTTCAGCAAGGTCTTCGAGTGTTTGCCACTTGAGGGTTTCAAAATCTGACAGTTTGAAGTTGTTCAAGTTGATTCCCGTGATGTCCGCAATATCTGTGAGGGTGAAAACTTCAATATTGAATTCAGTTGCCTCAAAATCCCCTAATTCCATAACTTCCGATAGGCTTTGACCTGCAGTCCAGGTACGTAACTCCTTCATACCGGGATTTTTGATATTGGGAAATTCAACGCTACCCGATCCACCAAATTTCATATTTTTAAAGGTCATTTGGCTCCAATCGGGAATAGGAGCGCCGTTGACGTATTTGGTAGCAATCGGTTGTGACTTGGTTTGTTTGCTTTTTGTCAAAGTATTCAAATTTGAATTATTTGTAGATTTGGTGGGCGGTGTTAGCGCCACAGCTGGTTTGCCCAGTATAAATTCATTAATCCTGCCACTGATATTGTAAGTCCCTCCAAACCTAATCATTCCATGTAAAGCAAGCCCAGCAAACAAACCTGCTGCCATCAGATAGCGCCAAGTATCCAATTTTTTCTTTTTATACTGAATTGCTAGGTCTTTCCGACTACCAGTAGTTTTTTCGATTGTTCGTACTGGTACAATTGCAGTCACCTCTGTCTCCGCTATGATATCTAGAATTTGGTTGTCGGATGTCAAGTTTTCGTTATACATAGTTTGCTATTTGATTTATCAGTAAAGAATTCAGGAGTCAGGAGTCAGAATTCAGCATGAATTCTGTACGACTGGTGGATGAATAAACGGGTTTAAGACTTATGATTTGGTGGTGCTTCTAGGTGGTGGATCTGAATCCCCTACTGATTGATTCTGACTCCTGTATTCTGACTTCTGAATTCTTCTTCATTGATTTTGATTGAGGACAAAGTTTGATTGAGCCGTGGTTGGAGTTGCGGTAGGTGGATTGTTGCGTTGTGGTGGTTGTACTTCGATGAGGCGTTTTCCACCTAGCAGCATGAGTTTTTCTACTAACTGCATTGAGACTCCAGCGCTGTTGGCTGCTACCACCAGTTCTTCTCCAAGCGATCGCAATTCCACAAGTTTATTGAGTCGCTGCCAAAGTTTGCTATCTCTTACCACCCACTGATTAGATAGTGCAACTTGCATTCCTCTAGAAATGTACCGACTGTCTGAGAGGGCTGTGTAACTGACTTTTGGTTTAACTTCTTCAGGTTTGCTAGGGGTATCGCCAATAATTTCAATTTGGCTGTATTCTGGTTTTCCACTGCCAGGTACAATCCGGAAGTGATAGCTTTTTCTAGTTGACCCAGATTCGGTAATCACCGTCATGTGCGCCCCGTAAGTAGCCTGCGGTAGACCGGGGATTTTAACTTTTTCGATGCGACGAATGTGAATTAATCCAGCGCCCGTACTCTTCTGCGAACATCTCCCCAACCCTTCCAAACATCCATCTACGTCAAAAACAAACTTTGAAGGGTCATCCAACCAGATTTTCTTGATAATTTCCCCGGTACGGTAAAATGAAATCGATACTCCGTGTCCGTTCCAAACTTTGACGGTTTGTAGTTGGGCAGTTTCTCCAGTGACTTGAGAAGCTGCAACTTTGCGGATAATACTTGCACTGGCAGGTAAATTTGTGGTGATTGCGGCTGCAAACGTATAAAAGCCAATCAGACCTAATCTGGCTAAATATTTCAGCTTCATAGTTTTATCGACCTGTTAACTTGAATGGTGATTCTGGTATTTTTAGGGATGTACCAAACGTTTGGTCTGCTGGTGATTTCCTTAGTAGCCTGTTCGGTTCGCTTACCGACTGTCTCGCTTAACCTACCGAAGAAACCTTCTATAAAGGCTCCTGTCATATTACGATTGTTATTGCGGCTGCGGGTTCTTGTTCCACCCAAAGGCAAATCTTCCGTGACTTCTTCATCAGGCTTATTCATAATTTCTCCAACTTTGGCAAGCCCAGCTAGCGCACCAATAGTCGTGTCATACTTAGCGATTTCTGGTCCCTTGTCATCATAGGGTTTGGCAATGAGAGGCGAACCTGCTTCTCCTAAAACAGATATTGTGCCAGGTGATATTGGATACTCAGTCCCGTCCTTGAGAATGGCTGTGACTTCCGCTCTTACCCCTGATGAGCCATCAACTGAAAGCATTGAAATCGTTACTTGCGTACCTGCAGGTATGGCGATTTCCCCTGTATTGCTGTAAAGCGGTTCCTCCAACTGAGCGACAAACCGCAATGTATTTGTTTGCTCTGGGGAACGGTTGTTATTGTTACCTTGTGGTAGTAGGAGGGGAGTGACTAAGGTTGCACTGGCAAATGAACCAACAACCAGATACTGAGGTTTTCTTTCTTCTAAAATTAATGCTTCTTCAGCTAAGTATCCATACGCGACTGTTTCAGATTTATTGTTTTCCTTACTACTAGCATCACCATCTTCTAGGGTATTTTCTTTGGTAACAGCAACTTCCCCAGGACTTTGTGTTTCTTCTTGTAATAGGTTATGTGCGACTGGTACGGTCAGGCTGTCTTCCCCATTATCAATGTTAGAGCTATTGTCGTTGATTACAGGTTCCCAGCGTGGGCGGAGTTCTTCAATTTCTTTGGGGGTGTTGGTAGCTGTTTCAACATTCTCGCTGCGACGATTGCGGCGGCGACGAGGGCGGGTAGTACTATCATCAGCAGTTTCTTCTATTTTAGGAGTGGCTTCTGTGGTTGTGCTGGCGATTGCCCAAGGGGCAGCGGCAAAGCCGAACGCATACTCAACTCGACCGACATTGCCCATGCTACGCAGGCGTTCGAGTTCGGCAAGTGGGTCTTTGGCTACAGCTTGACTTTGGTTGTTGCTTACCGCCGTTGCCAGTAGGGAATTTCCAGAATTGTTATTGCGAGGAAGTTTTGGTGCAGCAGCAGTAGGACGAATGGGGGGTATGGGTTGTTGAGCTACTTCTCTACGCCTCGGTCTAACTGGTTCGGATTCGCTTGCTTCTCGGTTTACCCGCCGTCTGGGAGGAGGTGTTTCTTGAGCAACGACCCTTTCCCTGACTCTACGCTGGCGAACGGGACGCTCTTTCTTATCATCTTTATCTTCATCTTTCTGAGATTTAGCGTCTTTTTCGTCCTTTTTAGCTTCATCTTCTTCAATTCCTTCCCTTTTCTCCTTACCATTTAGCGCATCAAGTTCTTCTTGTTGCTTGGCGAGAGCGAGCTTAGCGTAAACATCTCCTTCTTGCTTGTCAGAAGCAGCAGTGGGAGTAGGGGTAGGGGTAACTTCTAAAGTTTTAGCGCTTTTGCTACCACCGCCGTTCATTATACCATTGAGCATGAGAAATAGAAGTAGAAATCCAGCCCCAAATGCACCACCAATAATCCCCATTCTTGACCAAGGAGAGGTAACAAAATCGTGTTTAGTTTGGACTGCTGCGGGGTCCTCTCCATTGCTTTCATCATCTACATCTGAATCTAAACTTTCGTTTTCCTCCTTTAAAACTTCCTTATCTTCATCAATTGGTAAAAGGCTGTCTACAGATGGTAACTTCTTCTCTTTATCATCAATTGTCAAAAGGTCATCAACAGAAGAGACTGTATGATTATTGTGGTGCTCATCTACTAACTTTAACATCTTCCTAATTCAAACTATTAATTATTCAATAACTACTCTCTTCGGTAGTGCAGGATACCTATTTCTTCCTTCGCGCCCTCTGCGCCTCTGCGGTTCATTAAAACATAATCTCCCAACAGGAATAACAACTAATTACTTTTCTTTTTTCCCAAGATTATAATCAACAATTTCCATAATCTCCAAACCAGCTTCTCGTGCCAAATAAATCTTTTTATCCAGTTCAGTAGGATTTTTAGGTAACTTGGGAGTATCAATAGCTTCCACAGTAATTGTTTTATTGAAAGCTACACCTCTGCCTTGATTTTCATCTCTATCAAAGCTAACAATTGTACCGATATAATCAACCTCCCATCTTCCATCTTTAATTTTTCTGGGTTCGGAAACATATCGCGTAACCAGCGAAACTTGAATCTCGCCGTTGAATACTCCACTCGGAACGAGTTCAGCTAACTTTTTGAGAAAATTTGCTCTAAATTCTTTCTCTTCAGACAGTGCAAATGCTGCTTCCCAAGCTTTAGTTGGAATTTTCCGGCGACTATTTCTTGTAGTTTGAATGTCCACCCCTTTATCGGGCTTAGTGATATTTTCACCATTCTCCGACGCTTGTATGAGTCCATTCCAACCAAACATTTCAATCATGCTGTTGGAAATAAATCTTTTGATAGTTTCGTTATCGCGATCGCCAGGAGCAGCGAATTTACCATTTGAGATAGAACCGTCTTTCATTTGAATGATAGTCATGCCCTTTGTATGACGGTTTATCCCAGAAACCATTCCTAAATTTACCAACAATAACAACACTCCGAGAAGAGTTCCTCCTGCCGATATCAGAAGAGCGATCGCAACTGGTGTAGAAGTCGATTCACCGTAACTGAGGAGACGAGCTGGTTGGGACTTAGACTTAGCTTTCAGCATAATTATTGTTAATGACAAAAAGAATTCAGGAGTCAGGAGTCAGAATTCAGAATAGAATTAGCATAGCTTGTTAGTAGCCTACTAACTTCCTCAAGCTGAGGCATTAATCCTGACGTATCACCATATTTAAGGTCATTTGAAAGAATTAGATAGTAACGACATTCTTCCAAAGAACCTTGTGCAATGTTCAAAAATCGTACTTTATCTGCTGCTCCCTTTTTCTTAAATCCTTCTGCTATATTTGCAGGAATGGATACTGCTGCACGTCTAAATTGGGAGGTAAGCCCATATATTTCCGCTTTAGGGAACTCACCAGTAAATTGATATACTAATAAAACAAACTGATGCGCTTTTTGCCAAACTATCAAATCTTGAAATGTCCTAGCAGGTTGTCTCATTTCTTCTAACTCCTAAGTTCTGATTCCTGAATTCTAACTTCCAACTTCTGACTCCTGAATTCTAACTTCTGAATTCTGAATTCTGACTCCTGAATTCTGATTCCTGACTACTTTTTAAATTTAACTTTTGACCCAATAAATTTAGTGGCATTAACAGCAGTTGTAGAGGCTGTACTTGCTCCACTAGTTGCAATTCCGGCTGCAACTTCGGCTCCAAATGATGTAACTTTACCCAATCCCGTCCAAACAGCGAGTCCACCACCAGCAGCAAGTGCAGATGCCAGAATGGGGGAAACTAACCCAACGAAAAGGAGAAATATCATAGGCTGGTTTTGTTCCGAGTCAGCAATAAGTTGTCCGCACAAACCGATGATGATGTTGAAGCAAAGTTTCGCCATTCCAACGGTGAAATAACCAGTTAACCAGGCGAAAATAGGTTTAATACCAAAGGGGAGTAGCGAACCACCAATTGCCAATGGACCAAGGAGGGCGGTTAGAAGCATCGTGAATTCGATACCCCACTGGTAGGCGTTATTGAGGGCGAGCAGGATAACTGCAACAAACCCGGTTATCATCGAACCGATGGTGCTGGTGATAGAATTACCAACTTTTTCCAAGACTTGACCGGGAGAAAGATTTTCGAGTGCGTCTTTAGCATCGGATAGACTTTTAAGGGGGTTAAACTCCCAACTACCACTATCAGGAGCACTTCCTTTAAATAAGTCAGGTGCAGAGGTTTGGAGTTCAGCTTCTGCTTGCTGCAAGCAGGTAATGACATCTTGTGTGTTACCTTGAATTGAGCGGCATCTTTCTTGCGCTGCGCCTACTTGTTGCTGAAGGGCGATATTACCAACTGCGCGGTTGAAAGCGACTTCCAGGTTGGCTCCAGCAGCAGTAAACTCTAGAACATCGTTATTGACAATGTTGATGTAATTCCGTATGGAAAGCGTTCCAGTTCTGAGTAATGCGCCATTGTTAGTTAACAGCCCGACTACAATGATGGGCCATATCCAACTGGAGAGGGCTTTCATGTCCTCTTGGTTTATCCAGCTTTTACCCAGTTCCACCATGTATAGGGCAAGTGTTGCTAGGGCAAAGAATTGACCGACTTTGCACATTGAGCCGTACAGGTTGCCGTTGAGAGTTTCTTGCCAAAGCTCGTTAAACCCTTCAGCTACTAGTTGCGCTCCGCCAGCAGCATTCTCTAAAATGTCTTGTCCAAAAAATGGGTCAGTTGCAATTACGAGATGTTCTAACATGACACTTAGTTAACAAAAAAGAATTCAGGAGTCAGGAGTCAGAATTCAGCTTGGGGAATTTGTAGCTCTTGGTGGATGAATAAACCACACTAAATTTTTAATTTGGAGGTGCTTGTAAGAGACGAACCCTTCAACTAATTGATTCTGAATCCTGTGTTCTGAATTCTGCATTCTTCTTCAAGTAGTGGTCATCCCATTCCAGAGATGACCCTTCGGTTACAGTGAATTATTCACCTGCTGTAGTTTTCAGGCTGCTAAATCCAGCAATTTCCAGATACTGAGCGTTGATGCCGTCCATCATCAGGTTTTGACGGCGGCGATCGCTTGCACCTTGTTCGGCAATTTGAGATAGCATCAGGTTAGTTTGCTGGGCGTCATGCCGTGCTTGCAAACCATCAGTACGGGATTGTCCCAACATAGAGACAATTTGTGAGTTTTGGGCTGCAATAACCTTGAGGATGTTTTGTGAAGCATCCATTGTTTGTGCAGATTCCGCGAGTTCTTTCGCTTCGGCTACAGTTTGTTCGGTGACTTCAATTTCCTTTTTGGTACGTTCCTGCCCTTGCTCTCCCAGGACGCTCTCAACTGTGGCGCGGGTGGTTTCACGCTCTAGTTCGTTTGCAGCTGATACTGCACCTTCGACAGTGTTGCTTTCGTTCCAGTTACCCTTACCTTTAAGTTGGTCTTTCAGTTTGTTGGCACTGGCAACGGGGTTGGGCATATCCATACTACCAGTCTTAATAGCAGAAGTGGCTTCGCTTTTCATCCCACCCCAAGCTTCATTAACTGCTGCAGTGAGTTCGTTTTTGGTTGACTCAAAATAGCTATTGAGTTCGCCCAAAATCTCATTAAAGAAATCATCGATTGAGAAGGCATAACTGGGGGTTGTACTGAATAGAGTCACCAGACCAATTGTTGACCCGATGATTATTCCTTTCTTAGGAAACTTCAACTGTGGTTTCATACTTTCTGTAGATAAAATAACCAACGTGGCAATTAAAGGAGAATACAGAATTCAGAAGTCAGAATTCAGAATCAAGAATGCAATTAGTAGGAGTTTCAAATTTTTGATTTAGTAAGATACTAGACCATCTACTCGACACCTCAGCTTAAAGAAGCATCGGAATTCTGACTCCTAGTTTCTGATTCCTGAATTCTGACTCCTGAATTCTGAATTCTTAATAATTGTTTTGCTTCTTCGCTTAACTCATCTCCCCGAATCATCTGTACGTATGCCTGGGAAAATCTCACCATTCCCACCATTGGGTTATTGGCATATTTATTGAGGAACAGGGTACGTAGTTCTTGCTCGTTCGGGTTGTTTGCTACTGCGGCAAGTAGGCAATAAGCAGGGTAATACCTACAGAAAGTAAGTTTGCCATTGTCATCAAGTAACCACTGAGAGTAGATACTTTCGCGTTTGGGGAAGAATGCTTCGGTGGAGTTGCGTGAGATAATTTCATAAGGGTATTTGAATCTATCTACAAATGGGTCAACTGCTGATGTTTGAATCCGACCGATAAGACGGGTCGTGAGGTTGGCAAATATTTTGGGAGCAGACTTGCTTTGGAAAATACTTTCTGGTTCTTGTGCTGATAAAATAACACGTATACCAGCCTTTGCACCGTTGGCACAGAGTCTGCCAATAAGTTCGGCTATACTCTCGAAGCTAAATAGAATTGGTGCTTCGTCTAAGAAGAATATTGAGACTTTAGACGACAATGCTCTGCGTAATGCTGCGGAATATGCGCTGAGGGCAAGGACAGCTGCATCGGCTTCGCTACCAAGCGATCGCAATGCAAATACCAAGAGACGAGCATTAGTTCTAAAGCTAGATGGGTTGGCAATTGACTGCCCAACTCGAGAGTTTAGCCAGAACTTCAATCGCAATCTAATTTGGTCGAGGGCATCAAGGATTTCTTTACTATTATTAGTAATCGAATCTAATTTTATAAAACCGGGCGAACACATATTATAAAAATCTTTGAGGGTGGGAATATCTGCCCATTCGGTGGTTCCTATCCCGTTTTCTAGTGCTAGCTTATACCTGAGTTTAATATCTTCATCTTTGAAGAAAGTTTCAATGGCGATTGTCAGAATACTTTCGATATTTGATATCGTTGTGGGACTGACTCCTACAGGATTTGTCCCCAATACCATCGTCATTAATGTTGATTTCAAGAAATCTTTGAAATCGGTCATTCTTTCCTTAATAACTTCAGGTTCGTATCCTCTCAAATCCGGGACTTCAAATAAGTTGTTTGACTCTTTACTAATATCGAAATACGCTCCTTCTTCTCCCATAAATTTGGTATAGTCGGTAAACGTACTGGTACCATCGGGTTTGGGATAATCAAGTGCAATGACGGGGATACCTTGAGCCAAAGCTGGTGTTAACAACCCAGCGACTAATACGGATTTACCAGCACGGGTGGTACCGAAAACTGCGAGGTTTTTGTGCTGGTTGTACAAGTCGAGATGTACGGGGGTTCCTCCTTCTTCGGCGATTAGCTCGAACCCAGATTTATCTCCTGTTGCGGTTCTTACTATTGGCATGAGTCCGGGGACTTCTGAGGAGAAATAGGGTAGGCGACGGTTAAAGGGTCTTGTGAGTAGGTTTTCCCAAACAGTAGGTATACATTGCAGCCATGTTTTCCAAGCATACTCAATTTCTCTATCGACTACAGCAGGGCGTAAGAAGCAGCTAGATAGGTATTGACAAGCTTCATCAAGTTTTTGACGACTGTGACGATGGATACAAAAGACGACAGCAGTGTGGATGGGTATGGAACCTCGGAGGATGGTTTCTTGCGCCTTCACTGCTTCTTCAATATTTATATTGGCTTTTACGTCAATTGACCCCTTTTCAGAAGACATGGCGCTGGAGGTAATTGACTGTTTGGTTATTCTTTGAAGGGCAGTTTTGGCAAGTCCTTGGTTGGCTTTAGATAGCTGGCAGATAATCTCAGTGTCGGAGATTTTTTCTTTGGATATGACTTCCCACAGGTAGCGAAGTTGTGCGTATTCATCAACCCAGCCTTGGGGCTTTTCGCTAAATTGGAGAACGCCGATATATTTGTCTTGGAGTCTTATCCAACTGCGATCGAGAAAAGGAACGGATTTTTCGTTTTCCAGCATCAAATGACGAATGTGGAAATCGCTGGTTTGAACTTCTCGAAGCCCATCTTCATCCAATATGAGAGGGTTGGGAACTTTAGGTACTTCGCTACGGTTAAACTGGTTCCAAAGAATTGACCAGACTTCCTCACTCGTGACTGCTCGTACTGAAAGTCCCATTGAGTTCGTAAAAAGTTGCTCCCACCGTTGGAATCCAGAGGTAAAACTATCCCGTAGGATTGTTTCGATTCGTTCTAGCCGGACACCGTGAATTTGACCGGTAAATTGGAACCAGGTGTTCTGCAACTGCTTGATAGTTTTTTCAATTGTGTCATGCGATCGGCTATCTTCAGAAGCAAGGATGCTGTAGGTACACCAGAAGCGTAAGAACTTGTTTTTGCGGACACCTGCAGAGGTGAGTTCTCTGGCTCGCAGGCGTTCTGACCGTACTAGCAGGGTGAGTTGCTCTAAGTTGCATTTCTCTTCTATTTTCTTGAGTTCTTGCTGCCTTTGAGAGTCATCGGTGAATGAGCCAAGGTGAATTGTTAGGGTTTCGCGATCGGGTAGTTCTTTGAGTCCACCTTCAATATTTTCAAAGATGGGGATAATTTGTTCTTCGGGTAAGGATGGGTGAATCCCTTGCACGTCGAAGCAGAACTTGATTTGAATATCTTCTTTTTTCTGGAGGATGAGTGCGCCGATATCTTTACGACCAGCAAGCGAAATACTTGCAATTCCGGCTAAATGGGTAATATCCTCAAAGGGTGTCAGGTTTTTGACAACGCCTAATTGTTCGGGGTCGAGGGATTTTTTACCAATTTTATCCTTTGCTTTTGAAGTGGTCGAAGTCATGGCGTGTAGTTTCGTGCGTCTATATTTCTTAACTCTTGAAGTTTGGGAAGCGTTTTTTGGGCTTGCGCTTTTTCTTAGGTTGTGGGGGATTTACGAGGGAGACAAATGGTTTATAGCCACGGGTGATGCGGGGTGTGCCAACAAATTTACCGAAGAAGGTTTTGTTGGAGGATACCGTCCACCAGGTTGCCCATCCCCAGGCGGTTGTGATTCCGGTTGCGAGCCAGGAAGCTTGCATAAATCCTTTGACTACTATGTAGGAGATGAGAGCGATCGCACTCCAGGGGACAATTTGGTCAGCTGGGAACGGTCCGAGGCGTGGTTGGTCTCCTAATACGCGGTTGACGGTGCGAAATTCCCGTTCTCTTGTCATTGATTGTGAAAGGAAAAAGTCAAATTTTGGAATTATGATGAGTGGCACTTTTTGAACAAGTAGTCAGGAGTCAGAAGTCAGGAATCAGAATGTAGTTTAGGAATTCTTTGCAAGTAAATAACTTGCGGCTTGGTGTCCCCTACCAAATTTTGGATTGGGTGGTGCTTCTGGGTGGCGAGTTTTATCGTCAACTAACTGATTCTGACTTCTGAATTCTGACTTCTGAATTCTTCAAGAGTGCCACTCGTGTGGTGGCATTTTTGACGAGTGGCGTATCAACCAGTAACCAAACCAGCTAGGATATCGCCAACAACAACAGTTAGAGCAACAATGATAGGTGTACGTGCTACCGTTTGCCAATCTTCGTCGTTTCTGGCTGATTGAACGACCCGGATCAGACCAATACCGAGGTAAATTAGGAACAAACCGCGTAGTACCGCGAATACGTATTTAATAATTGTTTCGTCAATACCTTCAAAGTATTCGGTAAAGAAGTCTTCAGCGTTTTGCATGAACTGGGCGTTTGCAGGTGCAGCCATCATATCAATCATGAATACTGCACCTACCAAACAGAACAAGACGGTATAGATATTGATGCCATATTTACGCTGCCATTTCTCAAAGTTGGAAAGTAAGCTGTTTGCTTCCTTAGGTAGTAGAGCTACAATGGCAGTTCCAAACGCGAGTGATGCCATTACCATGTGGTGAATGGAAATATCTGCAATCATCAAACCAGTACCAACAGCCATCAGTCCGGCGATGCTAGCGTTTTCTTTCCAGTTGCGCTTTTTGCGGTGGGTGGGAGCGGGATAGCCGTATTCTTCTTCGTAGCTGGGAACGCGGTCATTTTCAAATTCAGGTTCGTAGTATGTTCTCATAAAAAAATAGATGATTTCGGGAATAAATGGTTGAAAACTTGTAGGAGTAATTGCGCTTCAATTACCCTTTTTCTTAAGCTTCATTTCTCACCCTACGGGTTTGGCAGAAGATTCCGATGCAAAGCAACAGGAACGCACTGCCTCACTTTCTCTGCGAGAATTCTTTATGCGCTTGTGAATCTATTCTATGAGGCAGATATCCGTAAAAGCATCTAAAAAATTTCCATTTTTAGACACTATATTTTTCAGTAATTACCAGGAAAAAAATAGAAAAAAGTTGATTGACAAACCTTAATAATTAAAACAGAGCAGGATTTCACAATGTTTGACCCTTGGCACTTCCTATACTAAGTAGATATCAATATCTACCCCTAATTCCGTTATATTTGTGATCGCAACTGTAATGTACCTCTACTTTCCTTTTCTCGGAGTTTTTCCGCAATTGGTAATGTTCTTCACCATTGAGTATCATCGTGTCAATGATCGGATTGCCTGGGATATTGCCAATACACATCTTCCCGATTTAGAAAAAGCGATTTGTTGGCTTCTTCAGCAACCAGGCATTAAGCCGAGATCCTTGTAAAATCATGCAAGATGGTCTGAGAATACTGCTATGTCTACCTTTTAACTATTCTTGAAAAATTTGTGCTACACCATGAAGCGTGAACATACGGTTGACAGGGGATGGGATTAGCAACTTACGTTAAATAACTAAAGCAATTTTTGTTATGTTAAGCAATCTGTATATTATTATCTATGTATTGTGCAAAATAATTGAGGCTGTATGGGTAATGGTGCCGCAGTAAAAAAAATCCTAATTCTGGCTGCGAATCCAAAGGATACACCTCATTTGCGCTTAGATCAAGAAGTACGTGACATTGAAGAAGGTTTGGAGCGAGCGCAAAAACGGGATCAATTTGTCATTGTAAAAAAAACAGCCGTGCGTCCAAGGGATTTTCGTCGTGCGTTGATGGATGTTAAACCGCAGATCGTTCACTTTTGTGGTCATGGTCTCAAGCAAGAGGGTATTGCTTTAGAAAACGAAGTCGGCAAAGTTCAGCTGGTTAACGCCAAAGCACTATCAGGGTTGTTCGATCTGTTCTCAAAACAGGTTAAATGTGTGCTGCTCAATGCTTGTTACTCGGAGGAGCAAGCAGAAGCTATTAGCCAACACATAAATTATGTAGTTGGTATGAATCAGGCAATTGGAGATAAAGCAGCAATCGAGTTTGCGGTGGCGTTTTATGATGCCTTGGCAGCAGAAGATAATGCATTGGAAGCTCCAGAGTCCGTTGAATTTGCTTACAGACTAGGTTGTAGTGCAATCGAAATGGCAGGGGTTTCTGGGAGCTTAATACCTGTTCTAAAAAAGAAACCTAAATCAACAGTTACTGCCTCTGAGAACAGAACAAACACTTCTGGGGAAGAAGTATCAGAAGCCAAGTTAGGTATGGATGTAGTACCAAAGTCAGTTACAAAACCTGCGAGAGTTTTTTTAAGTTATCGCAGCGAAGAACCTGATATGGGACTGGCTCATACGTTCTACGACGCCTTAAAGTCTGTAGGACACAAAGTATTCATGGCAGGGGAAAATATTCGTCTGGGGGAAAACTGGGCACAGCGAATTTACGAAGAACTGGAGCAATGTGATTACTTTATGCTGCTGTTGTCTCCGCAATCTGCTTTTAGCGAGATGGTAACAGAGGAGGTGCGACGGGCAAAGGAGCTAAGTGAACTGCGTTCTCAGCGAAAGCCCGTTATTTTACCAATTCGAGTCAACTTTCCTCTGAAATCGCCATTAAACTACGAGCTGCGAGCGTATCTCAGTCAAATTCAGCAACGGGAGTGGCAAGCAGCTGATGACACCTCCAAGATACTACAGGAAGTTCTGAATACCCTAGCAGCAGGTGAGGAACCTCTATTGATTGAGCCGAGGGAAGTCTCGCTTCCTCAGGCAGATAGTGACCCAGATCATCCTCCCTTGCCAGTAGCAGAGCCAGAGTTACAAAGGGAGCCTGGGGGAACAATTCCACTAAATTCTAGCTTGTATATAGAACGATCTCCCATTGAGACTGATTGTTATTGGGAGATTAAGCAACCAGGTGCGCTGATTCGGGTGAAAGCGCCAAGGCAGATGGGTAAAACCTCGTTGATGGCAAGAATTCTTAATCATGCTCGGGAGCAAGGTTATCAAGCTATATCGTTGAGTTTTCAGCGAGCAGATAGCACTTTATTTGTCAATTTAGATCGGTTACTCCGATGGTTTTCCGAGCAAGTTGGTCGGAGGCTGAAGCGACTGAATCAACTAGATGACTATTGGAGTAAGGGTACCAGTATGGATAAGTGTACCTTCTACTTTGAGGAGTGTTTGTTAGAGGAGCTTGATAGCCCGCTTGTCTTGGGACTAGATGAAGTCGATCGTGTATTCTCTTGCCGCGAAGTTGCAGATGATTTTTTTGCGCTTCTACGTTCCTGGTTTGAAGCAGCTCGAATCGGTGATTACAGTAGCGACCTTTGGAAAAACCTGCGGTTGGTAATTGTGCATTCAACTGAGGTTTACGTGCCTCTTAATATCAATCAATCACCATTTAATGTGGGTAAAAATATTGAGTTACTAGAGTTTAACATCAACCAGGTGAAAGATTTGATGCAACGCTATGGACTAAATTTCTCAAAAGAGCAGATTGAACAATTGATGACGTTAGTTGGGGGACATCCGTACTTGGTACGAAAAGCTCTCTATCATATTCGGCGACGGGATGTGACGTTAGAGCAATTGATGAAAGCAGCTCCTACAGAAGCAGGAATTTACAGCGACCACTTACGAAGACACTTACTGAATATACAACAGTATCCCCAGTTGATGGAGGCGTTACGCCAGGTTGTAACGAAAAGTAGACCTGTTGAAATCGATCCAGAACCTGCTTTTAAGCTTGATAGTATGGGATTAATTAAACTACAAGGTAATGAAGCATTACCTCGGTGCGACTTATATCGACATTATTTTCGCGACCACATAAAGATTTGAGCATCAAATGGTGAGATGAGTATGGCATCCAACTCGGCTTACAGATATCAGGTTGGTGGAAGTTTAGAGCAAAATGCTCCTAGCTACGTTGTACGACAGGCTGACGAGGACTTCTACGAAGTTCTGAAAGCAGGCGAGTTCAGCTACGTGCTCAATTCTCGACAAATGGGCAAGTCAAGCTTACGGGTGCAAGTGATGCGTCGGCTACAAGCAGATGGGGTGGCTTGCGGTGTAATTGATATCACGTCAATTGGTAGTCATGACATTACTCCTGTAGAGTGGTATTTGGGTGTAGTACGAAGGTTAGCACGGAGCTTTAGAACCAGCGTTCAGCCACTTGGATGGTGGAATGAACGTGAAGGACTTTCACCTGTGCAACGTTTGAGCGAATTTCTTGAAGAAGTGCTGCTTGCAGAAATTCCTCAAAAGATTGTCATCTTTATTGATGAAATCGACAGTATCCTTAAGTTAGGCTTCAAAGACGACTTCTTTGCTCTAATTCGGTCTTGTTACAACCAGCGTGCTGAGAATCAAGAATATCAACGTCTCACATTTGCCCTGTTGGGAGTGGCAACCCCCTCAGACTTAATTCAGGACAAGAGTCGAACGCCGTTTAATGTTGGTAAGGCAATTGATTTGAGGGGATTTCAGCTACAGGAAGTTCTGCCGTTGGTTAGGGGATTGGAGAAAAAGGCAGAGAATCCGCAAGAGGTGTTAAGGGAAATTTTGACTTGGACTGCTGGGCAACCGTTTTTGACGCAAAAGCTTTGTCAATTAGTTACTGAGTCTCCTTTTTCGATTGCTACGGGTAGTGAAGCAGAGTTAATTGAGCAGTTAGTGCGATCGCGCATCATCGAAAACTCGGAAGCTCAGGATAAGCCAGAGCATTTAAAGACTATTCGCGATCGTATTCTTAGCAATGAAGAACGAGCAGGTCGATTATTAGGTATATATCAGCAAATCTTGCAGCAGAGAGAAATTTTAACTGATAACAATCCCGAACAGATAGAGTTACGGCTATCAGGGTTGGTAGTTGAGCATCAGGGTAAGTTAAAAGTTTATAACAGAATTTATGAGTTGGTTTTTGACCTCATCTGGACAAGCAAGGCATTAGCCAAGTTGCGGCCTTATGCAACGGCAATAGAAGCTTGGGTTGCTTCAAATAAAGACGAATCTTGGCTATTGGGTGGGCAGGCATTGCGGGATGCCCAAATATGGGCAGATAACAAAAGCTTAAGCGATCTTGACTATCAATTTTTAGCTGCCAGCCAGGAGTTGTCTAAGCGAGAAGTTCAAATTGCTTTGGATGCTGAGAGACAGGCGAAGCAAATATTAGCTCAGGCACAACAGAAAGCAGAGCTAGCTTTGGAGGAAGAGAAGCAGGCAAATCAGCGATTGGCTCAGGCACAACAGAAAACTAAGTGGCAGATGGTTATCGGTGCTGCTGTCTTGGGACTGTCCCTAGTTGGAGCAGTAGTTGTGGTTGGTGATGCTAATCAAAAGCTAAATTCTGCAATTTCAGCGCGAGATGCGGCAAATCAAAAGCGAGATTCTGCAATTTCAGAACTCAACCGTGCAAAGCAAGCATTACTTTCTATAAATTTAAAACTAGAAGAAGCAGAAAACGCTCGGAAAGTTGCACAAGCAGCACGTGAGACAGCAGAGCTGAATGTTCTGCAGGTTAAAAAAGCTTTGGAGGGAGAGAAGGTAAACCTTCATAAGGTTAATCGGGATATTAAGCAGAAAAACATAGAACTACAGCAAGCACAAGCAGCACGTGAGACAGCAGAGCTGAATGTTCTGCAGGTTAAAAAAGCTTTGGAGG
>NZ_KQ976354.1:11478206-11632038 GCF_000346485.2 Scytonema hofmannii PCC 7110 | reverse complement strand
TCTTGGCCAAAAACTACTGCGCTCGGTTTGATTTCTTTACAATCTCTTATCTAAAAGAAGAGTTTTTGTGAAGAAGCGATGTAGTTCGTTAGCCACAGCTATTTTCGTAGAAAATAACCTGTTCGCTCTTAATAGTCTTGGTTTAAAAGTTCATCCTCATCCTACTTTACACGTTTTAAGTATTAGGGTAATTTCCATGAAATCATGTTTGTCTAAACTCACAATTACACTTGCTGGAGTTGCTTTAGGTTTTGCTTTTGAAGCAAATCCCGCAAATGCTGCCAAAATATCTTTCTTTGTAGATGGTTTTTCTGGTGGTGGTTCCTTGTCCGGCTTTTTCTCAGGTACAGATTCAAATGGGAATGGTTTGATTGAGTTTGTTCCCAGTAACTCTTCCATCAATGAATTTGATGATTTTGAAGCCAATTGGTCAGGTAATAATATTGCTCCTGCTTTCACCCAACGACTTGAAGAAGTCCCATCACAAGGAGAATTAGCAGAGCTTTCAGGAGGGTATTATGCTCTAAGAGATATACCACTCCAACCAAATGGTAATTTTTTCACTAAAGGAGAGCTTTTTTTGTTAAGTATTGTTGGTAGCGATTTGGATAGTAGCACAGGATTTCTAATAGAGTCATACGCGTCTCCTACAGCTAGTGTTGGTGCTCCTTCCGGTAGCTTTGATAGCACGAATAATCCGGTAGTCACAAAGCAAGTTCCCGAACCTGCGACGATAGGAGGAACTATAGCAGCAGGATTACTTGCTGCACTAAAGAAAAAGTTGACAGCTAAGAAAACTGAAGAAAAAGTAACTATGAATTAATACTGTTTCTTGATGTAAGGGGAGGAGTATTCCTCCCATTCTTGCAAGTCATTTGCCATTGACTGTAGATTCTCCTCACTTATCCATTCACTTGTTGAATGAGTTGACGCTCGTGATTCATTGCACTGAAAAACGTTTGGCTATGTGTAAAGATGGATACTGAAACACAATTTCTTCAGCATTTGTACTAATTTATTTTGATATGCCAGCAAGAGATATCTATCATGATGCTGTTAAAAACGCTTTGCTTAAAGACGGTTGGACAATTACAGACGACCCTTTGCATCTAAAATGGGGGCAGAAAGATATGTATGTAGATTTGGGAGCACAACGACTGCTAGCAGCAGAACAGGGAAATAAAAAGATAGCTGTAGAAATTAAAAGTTTTGTGAGTCCTTCGGAAATGGAAGATTTAAAATCCGCTATAGGAGGATTTGTCACTTACCGGGCTGTTATTCGGCGTCTTGAACCTGAACGGACATTGTATTTAGCAGTACGCGACAATATATTTACGGCTTTGTTTGAGGAACCAATTGGTAAACTTTTAATAGAGAGCGAGAATCTTTATCTAGTCGTATTCAATCCTGATAGTGAGACGATTGTGCAATGGATACCTTAGACGCTTATCGACGCATTATTAAAGATGTATTAATTCCATATACACAAATTCCTTACTCCCACGGAGACATTCATTGTAAAACAGTCTTTGATAGCGAAAATGATAACTATCTACTCGTTACTTTGGGCTGGGATGGTGTGAAGCGAATTCATGGTTGTTTAGTCCATATTGAAATTATTGATGGCAAAGTGTGGGTGCAACGGGATGATACAGAAGATGGCGTTACCTATGAATTAGTAGACGCAGGAATTCCCAAAGATAAGATCGTGTTAGGATTTCATCCACCTAACGTTCGTCCCCATACAGGATATGCAGTTGCTTGACGTAACAGATGAAAGAACTTGGTGGTGCGTTACGGTTGTGCTAACGCACCCTGACTTTTCACGGGATGTGGAAAGTCAGATACACGATCGCTGAGATATGATGTAGAAGAAAGTCGAGCGGAAAAAATAGCGGTCAACCGAATAATGACTTTAACCGAACTCCTTCCTGCAATTCAACAACTTTCCCCACAAGAAAAGCTGAAGTTAATCCGTATCCTAGCTGAAGAACTGGATACCAAAGAAGATATCTCTCCTCTAGAGCCATATAAAACTTACGACTTGCCAACACCCTATGATAACTTTGGTGTTGGAGAACTCCTAATGCAAGCAATGGAGCAAACTCAATAAAGCGATTAAATACAATCATATGCGTTTTAAATACTCAACTACCAATCCATCTCAAAACGAGTTTGACAGCTTGCCAAGAATTCCGTTGATTCTCCACATTAACGAGCGATTGGTAGAGGTTGTTGGTTTGGTAGATAGTGGTGCAACAATTAACGTTTTGCCCTACGAAATTGGTGTCCAGCTTGATGGAGTTTGGGACGATAGCAAAGCAATTCTTCGATTAGCAGGCAATCTTAGCAACCAACCAGCAATGCCTTTGTTCGCTATTGCCCAGATAGGTGATTTTGCGCCCGTAAGATTAGCGTTTGCTTGGGTAAAAAGTGCCAATGCTCCATTGATACTTGGACAAACAAACTTTTTTCTAGAATTTGATGTTTGCTTTTATCGCTCCAAACAGGAATTTGAGGTAAAACCCAGGCAGGAATAAACACTTCAACTCATACCGCACAATCCGCCCCGTACCCTCCTTCACCGATTCCGCACCCACCAACTCCAAAAGAATCCCCAAAGATTCCCCTTTAGTCTTAATCGCATCCAAACCCCATAACATCACCGCCACTGTCTCCGGATAGTTACAAGTATTACCCTCAAGCCTTTAATACTACTTACGAGTATATTGTCAAACCGATAATTTGATACATCCACAAATCCTAGTGAAGAAATACAATACTTCGAGTGTAATTTCCGGATAATCCCTAAAGTTAAGCGATTTGTTGATAATACCTGCTTCGTAAAGACGTTAAACTTCGTGTTTATACTGATATATCACTAATGATAGAATACAGGATGGGGTTGAGCTTATTCCCAGAAACTGGTACAACTTAATTTACTATTTAAGATGTGCCAATATAGTTGAGTGTTCTAGTTTGTTAAGTGTGCAAACGCTACAATAAGTCACAGATAGTTTTGGAGACAGCGATGGTTCAAGCAACAAAATATCTTTATATTGTTAGAGATGATGAAATTTTAAGCGGCGAACCAATTATTGAGGGAACCCGTACACCTGTTAGAGCAATTTTCGAAACTTGGCGTATGGGTGTTTCCCCTGAAGAAATTCCCAAAGGGATGCCTCATCTTACGTTGGGACAGGTATTTAGCGCATTGACTTATTACAGCGATCATCAAGATGAAATTAATAGCTACATTGAACGAAACCATATCTCAGATGAATTAATCGATCCATTGCTTAGAGATATATGAGTAGTCTTTTTATTAGTTTGTACTTAGATGAAGATGTTAATGTCTTAATAGCTGAAGTGCTTAAAGCGAGAGGTTTTGATGCGATTACTGCACGAGATGCAGGACAACTCCATGCAACGGATGCAGAGCAATTTGCCTATGCTGTGAGTCAAGCAAGAACGCTAATCACTCACAATAGAATAGATTTTGAAGAACTCGTGCAGATGTATTTTGATTCAAGTCAGATGCATTATGGTGTAATTTTTGCTGTTCGTCGCTCACCTCAAGAAATTGCAAAACGTTTGCTGGTAATTCTCAATCAAGTGACAGCAGACAAGATGCAAAATCAAGTTCGATATATCTAGCTGTAAATCACCTCGCTCAAAGTATCAGCTTACATTACAATCCATTACCAATCCCCTCCAAAATGTTTCTGTGCTACTCGTTCAATTAAGCGTTCCCCCAAGTAAGGCTTTCCAGTTTTAGGATCGATCTGCTTAGATGTAGAGGCGATCTTGTCTCGCAACGAAGCTTTGAAAGCTGCTTGTTGATCCCCAAGCGGATAGAACGCAAAAAGTTCTTCCTTCGTTATCTTCCCGCCAGAGCGAATTTTACTCAGCCACGCCTCACCCCCTCCAATTCCTCATCTGTCAACTCATACAACTCGCGTAACTTCTGCAACTTCTCCTCGCTAGGTTGCCAGAAACCCCGTCCATTTGCCTCCAACATCCTTGCTACAATATTGCGGAACGCTTCCGGATTTGCCTGACGCAATTTCTCTGCCATCTCCCCATCTAAAGCATAAGTATCAGCAGCTTGGTCATATACCCAACCATCCGTAAAATCCGCAGTACCGCCCCAACCAATCAGCGCCGTCATCCGTTGCGAAATCTCATAAGCACCCCCCGAACCCTGACTCGCCATTGCTTCCGCCCATTTGGGATTCAGCAACTTAGTCCGATACTCCATCCTCAACAAATCATCCAAACTCCGAGGTGTGGTATCCTTCGAGAAACTCTCCACAAAACTCGTTGTCACCTTCTTACCGCGCTGTTGTTCTGCAGCTTTCTTCAAACCCCCCGTATTGGCATAGTACTCCTGAATATCCGTCAAACCATATTCCACAGAATCAATTTCTTGAACAATGCGACTGGTACTCTGCAAAAGCTGAGTCAAAACCTCCGGTCTAGCTTGACCCTTATCCTGTCTCCCATAACTAAACACATTGCGACCCTTCCAAGTATCCCCCAACTCATCCCCAGATTCCCAATTACCATCAACCACCCGGTCATTTACCAAAGAACCAAAATCACCAGATGGATTAGAAAATAACCTTGCTGATGCATTCTCCACCCCTTGCGCCTTCAACGCAAGAGCATGCTTTCTAATAAAATTTTGCTCCTCAGGTTCCTCAGCCTCAGCCGCCCGAAGAAACAAATCGTCCAACAACTCAATAATATTGACAAAACTATCCCGAAAAATTCCCGACAAATTAGCCAAAACATCAATGCGGGGATGTCCCACCTCCGCCAAAGACTTCAACTCATACCGCACAATTCGCCCCGTACCCTCCTTCACCGGTTCCGCACCCACCAACTCCAAAAGAATCCCCAAAGATTCCCCCTTAGTCTTAATCGCATCCAAACCCCATAACATCACCGCCACAGTCTCCGGATACACCCCATGTTCTTGCAAATGCTGAGCAATAATTTTTTGCCCAATTTCCCGTCCTCGCTCAAAAGCCGCAGGAGAAGGCATTCTATAAGGATCTAAAGCATGAATATTCCTACCCGTTGGTAAAACACCAGCACCATCCCGCAACAAATCCCCCCCAGGCGCAGGAAGAATAAACTCTCCATTTAAACCCCGCAACAAATTCGTCAACTCATCAGTCGTTTGACCCAACAACCCTCTAATCAACCCCTCCTCTTCCTCTTCGCGCTCTTTGCGTCTTTGCGGTTCATTCCCAAAATAAGCCTCCAAATACGCAGCTAACTCCTCCTCCCCAGGCGCATCCCCCAAAACGTGCAACCCAGAAGAGAACAACCGATACTCCAAAACCTGCAAATACTCATACAACTTGACAAGATAATCATTAAAAACGCGATCGCTAAACATCCGAACATTCTCGACACTAAAACTTATTCCCAAACGTTTAGCATCCTCAAAAGGACAATCCGCATCCAAACCCGCATCCAGAATCTTCTTACAAATTGCCTCCTTCAGCAGATAATTCTTTTCCCGATCTTCTCGATACTCCGAAATCAAATCCCGCAACGCCACCAACTCCTTATACAACCCCGCACGACCATAAGGAGGTACATTGTGAGAAACGATCGTCCCATAACCGCGACGCTTCGCCAAAATAGATTCCGAAGGATTATTCGCCGCATATATATAGAGATTCGGCAAATCTCCCAACAAAATATCAGACCAAGAATAACCCGTATTCCCCAAAGGAGATCCGGGCAACCATTCTACAGTACCGTGCATGCCAAAATGAACCACAGCATCAGCTTGAAACTCATTTTGCAACCATTTGTAAAAAGCAGCATACTGAGGATGAGGCGTTAAATCCCGTTCAAACATCAACCGCATGGGGTCACCTTGTAATCCCAACGGTGGCTGTACGCCTATCCAAACATTTCCCAGCCAAACACCACCAATGTGAAACTCATCACCATAAGTTTTAATACCTGTTCCCGTCAGAGATTTCCATTGTTTCTCAATCCGGGATGTGCGGAGATATCCCAACCATTTTTCTAACTTCCTAACATTCACTGTCACTTGAGTTTTTTCAACAAAATCTTCATCTGACTCTTTCACCAAGCGAATCAACTCTTCCCCATCTTCAGGCAAATCTCCAACGGTATAACCTTGTTCTCTCAGCGCATAAAGAAACTTCAAAAGACTGCGCGGTACATTTAACAATGCAGCTGTTCCCACAGCACCATATCCAGGAGGAAAACCGTAGAGAATAATTGCAATCTTTCTTTCAGACACTGGTTTTTGTCGGAGATGAATCCAACTTTTCACTCTCCCGATGAGTCGCTGTACTCTTTCTGGAACTAAATAAATATTTTCTCCTACTAACCCACCGAGGGGAACAGTATCAATTGCTCCATCTAATTCTGGTAAAGCATATAAAACAACACTTTGCAATCCCCCAACACCTTGTCGCGTCCACGAGTGAATATCTTGAATCAGTAACGGTGCAGCGACAATATAGGGTACATTTTTAGCACTGAGGATGCGTTTTGCTACATCCACTTGACGCCCAGCTTCCATGGAACCTGCGGGACCGCCAACTAGGGGAAAGCCAATTGTGGAAACGATCGCATCGACTTGAACTGCTTCCGGAGAAAGGGAGAGAGTTTCTACGTGTCCTTGTTGTCTCGCTTGGCTTTCGTAATCGGTTGTCATCCAATCCCGCACTGCGACATGACCTTCTACACCATTAATAAAGATAGGTAAAGGTATTAAACCTGCTTCTTCAAAACGGCGGATCAGTTGAGGAATGTAAGGTTGTTTTGTAACAACGTGTTTGCGGTATAGAAGAATTCCAACAATTGGGGAGTGGGGAACTCGGGGCCCCCTCTGGGGATAAGGGGCAATGGGGAGTGGGGAGTAGGGAGTAGGAATTTCCCCTATTCCCCATTCCCTATTCCCTATTCCCTCACTCTGATACCACTCCAAATACTGACGGGGTGATTCAAAATAACCAGCGTAGTCGGGATGGAGTAGTCCCATATTTGGGGTTTCCACTGGTGCGGGAATATCCCCAACTTTCAAACCTAAGTATTTTTCTGCTAATGTCCAAAATAAAGCCGCGACGTTCTCAGGTCCGCCTGCATTCCAATATCCATATATAATTAGCCAGTTACGTAAATCTTGTACTTTTTGTACTGGCACAAATTTTAATAACTTTGGTCCTATTTTTAAAAAACTAATGTAACCTGCTAGCTTGTCTTCTTCTCGTCCATTACTAAATTTGTCCAGGATGAACTTTACTGGCTTAGGCATTCCTTTAGGCTTATCCCCAATGGCAAATGCACCCAGTTTAGTTAAACTCATTAATTCTAATGCTGATTCAAACACCAAGCGGATGGGGATACCAGAGATGCGATCGCGCAACCAGAGTACTTGGTCATAATCGAACAGCAAACTACCAAAAAAGACATCAGCATCTTTTAGGGCTGCTTCTACCTCAGTACGCTTTGTGGTTATGTCGCGATCGCTAAACACCCGAATATCCAACTCATCCACACGGGTGGTTGCCAAAAAAGCTGCCTTGCGGTATAAGTCAGCGTTGAACGATTCAAATCCAGCTACCAGGACAATCCGTTTCATACCTGAAATTCACAGCTTTTCTTAGTGTTCTCTTTCTATTTTAGATGATTTTTTTAATTGTCTTCTTTAATACTTTTCCTAGCGATGAATAGTAGTGTCCCAAACTGTCTAGTCACAGGTTATGAATCAATTATTCCTGATTTACAACTTTCCGATCCTGATGACAGGCACATCCTCGCCGCCGCAATTCATTGCCGTGCTAATATTATTATTACATTTAATTTAAGTGATTTTCCGGCAAAAGTTTTAAATTTATATCGAATTGAAGCGCAGTCCCCAGATAATTTTCTCCTTAACTTGCTTAACCAAAATTTTACAGTAGTTTGTGAAACGGCTCAAAGACAAAGAAAGACTCTTAAAAATCCTCCTAAAACAGTGGAAGAGTCTTTAGAAACGTTGAAACAACAAGGACTAACGCTTACAGCCGCTCGTTTAAGAGAGATCTGTAAAGAGATTTAAATTTGGATCTGTTGATACGCCTTGTTTAGTCAGTAAGAACTGGTGTAATATTTTGACTACTTACAGAGTAAAAAAGTGTAGAGATTATTCCTTCAGCATTCATGCTGATTAACCCGCTTCTATCACTCTGGCTAGATAAAAATACTTTATCTCTTTTGAACAATAGACATAATCAAGTTTTTGGCGATGCGGAAGCCGCCACTTCGTGAACGCATCTCCCTTATTGTCATTTAATTTCCCTTGTTGCAAAAGTCCATAATGGTAAGGGTTATAGATTATTCTCTAATAAAATTGATAAAAGATGGTTAAGATGCATGATTTATCATTGATAAGTGCATCATCGTACATTTAAGATTGCAGAAAACTCTATTGTAATTTGATGGATGCGATGATAACAGCTTCAGAACCTCAGTTTCAAAGAAACTGGGGTTCTTGGTTATCAGCGAGTAAATGAGGTATTTAATTACAAAATAGAGCTTAAATGTAGTAATTTTGATTCAAAAAAAGATAACTTTATTTATAAATTTAGATTCCGAAAGCGTAATTGATTGAATAAAAAGAATTAGGTTCCTCTAAATTTAGGTATAAACAACATTCTTTATTGAAAATCTATTGAAAACACTAAGAAAATTAGAGAGTATAGTCATGGAAAGAGGCAAGAGTAAGCCGAATTCAAAAACAGACAAAAACCTTTTTTGGAGAATATTCAACAATGGCTAACATCCAAATCAATAACTTACAAGCTACCGAAAGTGAATTAATTGAATTTTTTCAATTAGAATTCGAGGGAATTGTAGGAGGAGGTTGGTTTAAAGATACTTTTAGTATTAGCACTCCTAGAGCACCAGTACAGAAATCACAAAAATCCGGTTTCTTTGTAGAGACACCCCATAGCGCGTCTATACGCATACGAGATATTAAGCTTGACCACAGGAACCGGGTTTTTTGCCCCCATTTTGACTACTGTACCGGCGCTCTAGTTGGCTGAAGAAAATCGACCGGGTGGGGTGTTCGTACATACCTTCTAGGTAGTTAGCTTACAATTATCAAAGGAGTAATAAGACCATAGAGTCTTCGCTTGGCAGATTCAGTATTTTACAGGCGATCGCATTGTTGAACCAGAAGGTGTGTATCGACTGGCTAATGGACAGTTAGTCATGAGTCGCGAGTGTCGGTGAACTATCCATCTCCACGGTATGTCAATACAGTTTGGATAAATCTTTGTTTCTATAGCCTAAAGCTGAAGTTAATCCGTATCCTAGCCGAAGAACTGGATACCAAAGAAGATATTTCTCCTTTAGAGCCAGATAAAACTTACCACTTGCCATTAGACAATCGCGAAGAAACGCTTCACTATATTTTGACTGTCATCTTTTCACATACCACATTGTAAATTGATGGGTACAATCTTGATTCGATATGGAATACTAATTTATGCCATCTGATTTTACAATTCGCACTGCCGAGCCTCAAGATCGTCCGATTCTGGTCATATTAATGGAATTGCTTCAAGATGTTGAATCTGAATTTCATCCTAACAGACCATCAGGTTCTCAAATTGGGAATGGACATTTTGCTTATCTCGAAGAAATTGTTAAGAAGCAAGATGGTCAGATTTATGTAGCCCAGTCCAACGAGAGAATCATTGGTTTTGTAGTCTGTTTTGTAGAAGAACTTGATGAAGGTGACTTGCATATTGTCGAGCGGGAGCGAAAATACGGTTACATATCCGATTTATACGTTTTAGCAACGACGCGAGAACGAGGAGTAGGTGCTGCACTGATGAAAGCGGCTGAGAATTGGTTCATCAATTTAAAGTTAGAAGTTGTCAGAGTCGGTTTGTTATATAGCAATGAAAGAGCCGCAATGTTCTACCGTAAAGCAGGGTATCAACCCTATGAAATCGTTTATGAGAAGCATCTTCTAAAAGAATCGTTCTTGTCAGAGGAAATAGATAGAACTTAGCCAAGTGCGATCGCATAACAGGTATGTAAAGACGTTGCACTCCAACGTCTCTACTGGGTTGAAATGTCAATCGAGTTATCTTATCCGAGCAATATTGGATCGCCTTCCAGCTTTAAAAGCTGTAATCATTGGTAACACTTAAAATCGAATTCTTGTAAACATTCCGTGAAGTTACGGAAATTTGCGGCCAAATCTACGGTTTTTAAGTAATATAGATACAAACTCTTGGCCAAAAACTACTGCGCTCGGTTTGATTTCTTTACAATCTCTTATCTAAAAGAAGAGTTTTTGTGAAGAAGCGATGAGGTGTCAGAACCCCGGTTTCTTGAAGAAACCGGGGTTCTATCTTGAATAATTTCATATTTTGAGCGTCTTTCAATTTCTTCCAGAGTATCTAAAACTTCTAAAATTCTTTCTCTATAATCCACAAAATCATCCATTAAAGGTACAAAAATTCCAACTTTTTTATTTGCTCTATTGTATATCCAGGCAGATATACCCTCTGCTTCTTTTATTTTCTTCCATCCAGATTTTTCCAAATATATAACTATTTGATTTGGAGATATATGCTTGTCATTTAAGTATATTAAATTACTCATTGTCTTTACCTAATTTAGCTAAATTAAATCTTCTAAATCTAACAATCTCATTTTTCTTTCGGCTTCATTTTCTATTTGGTCTTTTAAAACTTGACATATCAATACATTTTCTTTTGGAATTTCAATAGTGATAGTTTCATCATTACTGGTATCTTGTCTTCCCTTCAAAGATGTCCAATAAGCGCAGCTTTTAACAAATGTTTCATTCTGTAAAATTTTTATAACATTTGATAGATCTTTAGGCACTACCACTATTATTAATATTTGAGAGACGGCAGATTTACCTATTAACCTCCTATAATTTTTGACTGGTAAAGATACTTAATAAATGTATCTTTAACTACATCTTGGGATGTGCATTTAACTTGTGCATCAATACCGGGCGAGAATATCCCTTTTATTATACCAGGTGCTCTAATAGTTATGTCTATGCCTGCATTGTCTAGCGCTCTACTTGCATCAGTTACAATAAAACCGCTTACAGAAGCAAGTAATTTTACATAAGCATAGCTGAATTCTTCTTTTTTTGTGTTATCGTCCATTCAATTTAGCTAGTTTACTGGTATTTTTTATTCATATTATACCCGTGGACACAGACGAAACTCACATCCAACTGACAAGAATCGCGAACAGAACCACACATTAAATTGGTAAATCGAGCTAGCTAGAGTGTTGGCTACTTTAACAGCGAGCGGTGACTGGTAATTTTTAACTCATTATGTATATGGTACAATCTCTTAAATTTATTTACAGAACACAAGAAATTGATTCATGATTCAAATTCGCTACTTTTAAGTATGGAAATTAATTAGTCACTGGTCACTGTCTCAATCCTTGTTTTCCATTCACAGTTAAAATTAAGTAAATTTCTCCTAGTTTTTCTATAAAAAATGAGTCATTATCCGAAGAGAAAAGACGGTAATAAATCTCAAGAATGTTCGTAAAACCATTTGTAGATGATTGATTATAACCTATTTTTTAGAGAACTACTGATTCCTGCTGTTGCTAAACATCGCTTAATTTGACAACTACAATTGTAATCCTAAAGAGAAAGTCACCTAATTATCTGAGGTACAGAAAATGAAATTTGCAATTGATATTGGACATAATTGCCCTCCAGATACAGGAGCACAAGGAATCAAAATTGAGGATAATCTCACTTTAGATGTAGGTACTAGAGTTATATCTAAGTTAAAAGATTTAGGGCATGAAGTGGTATCATGCAAACCATCACAAGCTGATACAGTCAGAGAATCACTTGCTAAAAGATGCCAAACAGCAAATAATGCTCGAGTTGATATTTTTGTCTCTATCCATTTCAATGCCTTTAACGGAAAAGCATATGGAACTGAAGTCTTTGCTATGAGTGAAGCAGGTAGAAAAATTGCACAGTCTGTATTAAATGAAATTGTCAAACTAGGATTTGTGAATCGTGGTGTTAAAGATGGCAGTCATTTGTATGTTGTTAAAAATACAAATATGCCAGCCATTTTAGTAGAGTGCTGTTTTATTGATTCGCAAAAAGATATAAATTTACTAGATGTAGAAACAATGTCTGATGCGATCGTTAAAGGGATAACGGATTAGTTAGTGGTTAGTGGTTAGTAGTTAGTGGTTATTGGCAACTAACTACTAACCACTAACCATTGCTCATTTTTCAGTAGAGATAATGTGAAGGTCAATATGGGTAAGACAGCAAACAAGTTGTTGAATTAAAGATCCACGAAAAAAAATTTGCCAACGAGAGCGACGAGTTTGCCCTATAACTACTTGAGTTATTCGGTGTAATTTTGCAACCCGAGCAATTTCTTCTGCTGCATTACGACCACAAACTTGTAAGAAATTACCCTTAAACTCTTGACAGAGTCTCTCACAGGTTTCAATATGTAATGCTTCCGCTTTTGTCAAGAAATGTTCGGTATTTTTGACAAACAAAACGTAGAGAGATGCATTCATATAATCAGCTAACCTTGCTCCTCGCCTCACGAGTCGCAAAGAATTTGGTTCGGTAGAAACGCAAACCAATATCCGTTCGTGAACGCTACAAACATTCCCGTTGGAAGCCTTCCCATTACAGTTGAGTCGGCTGGCTTCCTGAATTTCTTTTTTCTCTATGTTGTCAGCGACTTGTCGTAATGCTAACTCCCTCAAAATAACTAGGTTAGGACGTTGAAATAAATTAGGTTGAAATTCTTCAATCTTTTGTGTTGGGTAAATCTTACCATCCAACAATCGCTCTTCTAATGTTTCTGGAGTGACATCTACCACGACTACTTGATCTGCAATTTCTAACAAGCAATCGGGTATACACTCTTGCTCGGCAATTCCTGTAATCTGAGTAACCTGAGTGCTGAGACTTTCTAAGTGTTGAATGTTGACGGTAGAGTAGACATCAATTCCCGTCGCCAAAAGAACTTCTACATCTTGGTAGCGTCTTTCTCTGTCTACACCAGGTATATTGGTATGTGCCAACTCATCCACCAAAACTAACTGAGGCTGACGAGCAAGGATAGCATCAGTATCCATTTCTGTCAGTGTCAACCCACCCTGTTCTACTATCTTTCGTGGAATGACTTCTAAACCTTGGGCTTTAGCTGATGTTTCTGAGCGATCGTGAGTTTCCAACCATCCAATCACAACGTCTATACCATCTTGCTTGAGCCGCCAAGCTTCATCCAACATCCTGTAGGTTTTTCCCACACCAGGAGCCATACCAATAAAAATCTTGTGTTTGCCACGACGGGCAGCACGAATATATGTACTATTGGGTGAAAGGGTAGAGGAGTAAGAGCTGTTCTCGTTTGGAGAAAAAGTTTTCATAAATCCCAATATAAGGTTTTGTCTCATCAAAGAGGAAAGTAGCTGTTATGACAAGAAAAGTTTTACCAAAACCACCTTGTCCGAGGGACTTGAGAATACGGTAGCGATTATTTAACAGCAAATTGGCATCTCCAAGAAAGTATGACAATACTGCTCGATTAAGAGTTCTTCGCGCTGCAAGAAACCCGGTTTCAAGGGAGAAACCGGGTTTCTGTTCCAGCTTATCCAAGTAGTATTGGAAAATATCAAGGGTAAAGATGAAATAAGCAGTTTTTATCCTTTATCGTTTAATTGCATCCAAAGCAAGATTTAGCTTCAACACATTTACCCCAGGTTCACCAAAAAAGCCCAGAAAACGACCATCAGTGTTTTGAGAAATCAGGGCTTCCAATTGATTGGGTGGAAGTCCTCGTGTTTTGGCTACTCTTAGTATTTGTGCTTTAGCAGCTTCAGGAGTAATATGGGGGTCAAGGCTGGAACCAGAGGTGTATACTAAATCAGCAGTTGGTTGCACGCCCGCATTTTTCAAACGATTAAAATCACCTTCAACTCGTTTGCTGGGATCGGGGTCAGCTTTGCCTGCAATACGCTCAATTAATGCTGGATTGCTTGGGGCGAAGTTACTAGCGCCAGATACTCCAGTTTTCAGAACTTGGGCTTCATCCTTTTTTGGATCTGCCGTACTGTAGCTGGTAGTACTGGGGCGACTGTTGAAATAGCGATCGGACGTAAAGGGTTGACCAATCAAAGCAGAACCGATAACATTACCTTCAGCATTTTTTATCAGACTGCCATTGGCTTGATAAGGCAACATAATTTGTCCAATGGCGATCGCAACAAAAGGATAGATAATAGCTGTAATCACCCAAAGTACAATGGTAGAACGAACTGCTCTACCTGCATCACGTACAAAACTCATTAGAAACGCTCCGGTACAAACATGACGAAAAATAGATAAATAGAAAGTCCTACTGTTACCAGTCCCAACAGACCCAAAGCCCAAGCCTGACTTCGGGAAAACGTTTGATCGGTAGCAGCATAAACCATAGGTGCAACCACAAGGTTAAAGCACATTGCCAGGAATAGATACAATGGCAGCTTTTGCCTCCGCCATTCAGACCAAATTTCGGTTACAGTTTCTATTGCCTGAGCTTTTTGAATGAGTTTCATAGTATTTGGTTAGTTGTTAGTTGTTAGTTGTTAGTGGTTGATGGTCACTGGTCACTGGTCACTGGTCACTGGTCACTGTTTCAAGACAATGGCAAGATAATATCTATCAATTTAATAGCAATGAAAGGCGCAATGATGCCACCCAATCCATAGATAAAGATGTTGCGTCTTAGCAACTGATCTGCCTTCAAGGGACGGAACTTCACACCTTTTAAAGCAAGGGGTATCAGTACTGGGATAATCAGGGCATTGTAAATCAGCGCCGAGATTATAGCAGATTGAGCGCTCTTTAAACCCATGATGTTCAATGCGCCAATTCCTGCTGCTGCAAAGATGGTGGGAATAATGGCAAAATACTTTGCAATATCGTTTGCAATAGAGAAAGTTGTCAATGCTCCGCGAGTAATCAGCAACTGTTTACCAATTGTGACTAAGTCAATCAATTTGGTGGGGTCAGAGTCTAAGTCCACCATGTTAGCCGCTTCTTTAGCAGCTTGCGTACCGGAGTTCATTGCTAAACCCACGTTTGCTTGAGCAAGTGCTGGTGCGTCATTGGTACCATCTCCGGTCATCGCAACGAGTTTGCCTTGAGATTGTTCGGTGCGAATGACTTCTATTTTGTCTTCTGGAGTTGCTTCAGCAATGAAATCATCTACCCCTGCTTCTTCAGCAATAACTGATGCTGTAATTCGGTTATCACCTGTAAGCATAATGGTCTTGACTCCCATCCTACGGAGTTGGTCGAATCGTTCTCGCAAGCCCGGTTTGACAATATCTTTGAGGTAAATGACGCCATAGATCTCATTATCCTGACACACAGCCAATGGTGTACCGCCCAATCGAGAAACTCGCTCGTAGGCTGCATCTAATTCATCAGGAACGTTACCACTACGAGAACGGACAAACCCTTTAATGGCATCTACTGCTCCTTTACGAACTTGTTTGCCATTAGGTAAATTGGTACCACTCATGCGGGTTTTGGCAGAAAATTCTACACCTTCAGCGTTATTGGTATCAAAATCTTTTCCAGCCCGAAGTCTTTCAGCAAGCCCTACGATAGATTTACCTTCTGGCGTCTCATCAAACACACTAGCAGCAAGGGCAACTTTTGCTACGTCTTCTACTGAGTGACCGTTGATAGGTATAAATTCGTCAGCCATGCGGTTACCCAAGGTGATAGTACCAGTTTTATCCAGTACCAGTGTGTTGATATCACCGCAAGCCTCCACCGCACGACCAGATGTTGCTATCACGTTAAACTGAGCGACTCTATCCATCCCGGCGATCCCAATAGCACTTAGCAATCCACCAATTGTGGTGGGAATCAAAGCAACTAGTAGAGAGATCAAGATGGCAATACTAGCACCAGCACGCAAGCTGTTTCCAGCTTCAGCACCGTAGACGGTATTCACAAAATTGGCAATAAAACCAGCAAAGGGCGGAATCGTTGATACTACTATTAAAAAGACTTGGGTTAAAACTGCGAGGAGTACTGTAAGAGCAATTTCGTTGGGAGTTTTTGAACGTTCTGCTCCTTCTACCAGAGAAATCATGCGATCGATAAAGCCTTGACCCGGATCGGCTGTAATGCGAATGGTCAATTCGTCGGATAACAGGCGCGTACCTCCTGTCACCGAACTGGCAATATCTGTACCTGGTTGTTTGAGTACGGGCGCGGATTCCCCAGTAATTGCAGATTCGTCAACCGATCCCAGACCCTTAATCACTTCTCCATCAGCAGGAACCATATCTCCTGCTATAACCTTGACGATATCACCCCGTCGCAGTTCTGTGGAATTAACTTCCTGTACATTGCCATCTGTCAAGACTTTACGCGCAACAGTATCAGTTCTTGTCGATCGCAAAGAATCTGCTTGTGCTTTTCCACGTCCTTCTGCAACAGCTTCTGCAAAGTTAGCAAACAGAACTGTGAAAAATAAAATCAAGGTAATTAACCCATTTAACAAGCGTTGTTGGTTTGTATCTGCTTGTATGGTACCAAATAGATTCGGGTCAAGAGTGACTAAAAAAGTGACAATTGTACCTACCCAGACGATAAACATGACTGGGTTTTTAATAGCAATTCGAGGATTGAGCTTGACAAATGACTCTTTAATTGCCCTTTGATAGAGTCCCCGCATATCTGCTTTAGGGGTGTGTCTGCGCGAGTCTCGGCTTCCTTGGGGAGTACGGGGCGGACGAGATGATGATGATGGCTCGGTAGAGGTTTGCATATGTATGAAGTATGAAATACAAATTGCCAAAGGAATAAATACCATTCGGCGTTGCTGAATCAATGTATGAACCTAGTTAAACCCTTAAGATTAGCCCTCACCCTAGCCCTCTCCCTTTGGGAGAGGGGACAAGAATTCACCGCTCCCTTCTCCCTTTGGGAGAAGGGTTGGGGATGAGGGCAATTTATCCTTTAATAAAAAACGCTTCCCCAATTGGTCCGAAGGCTAACACTGGAAAGAAGGTTAGTGCGCCTAAGATTAAAATTACACCTGCTGTGACACCTGTAAATAATCCAGTGTCAGTACGCAATGTACCAGAGGTAAAGGGAACAAGCTGTTTTCGAGACATACTATCTGCTAGGAACAGCAAACCGATGATGGGAATATACCTTCCTGCTAACAAACTGAAGCAAGTGCTTAGGTTCCACCATAGGGCAGTTGCAGTCGTTTTTGCACCTGTTGCGATCGCGATAGGTGATGGTTGTGAATCGCCTAAACCTTCAAATCCAGAACCGTTATTAGCAGCAGCTGAGGCGTATTCATAGATAACCTGAGCAAAACCATGGAAGCCCGGATTGCTAATTCCTGCAAGTTGGTCGGGAAATGCTAAGGTAATTCCGGAGGGTATGAGAATGGCGATTGGGTGAACTAAAAGAATTAGAAAACTTGCCAGCACCACTTCACGCTTTTCTATTTTGCGCCCTAAAAATTCTGGTGTCCGTCCTACCATCAAACCTGTCACGAAGACTGCCAAAATGAGGTATGCAAAAAGGTAAGCTGTTCCCGTACCTTGTCCTCCAAAGACAATTTGAAGGAACATATTGGAGAGAGTTACGAACCCACCATTAGGCATAAATGAGTCATGCAAGCTATTCACAGCACCACACATACTTGCGGTGGTAATTGCTGCATATAAAGCAGATTGCGCCCAACCAAATCGGACTTCCTTACCCTCTAAATTTGGTTGTGAACTGCCTAAGATCGCATTTACAGCAGGATTACCATTGAATTCACCAATGGCTGTAACAATGACAAAGGCTATGAGAATTGCCACCGGAATGCTATAAACTAACCAAGCTTGTTTAAGATTATTGGCAAAGATACCGTATGTGTAAATGAGTGAAGCAGGTATTGAAAGAATTGCCACAAGCTGGATGAGGTTGGTGAAGCCATTTGGATTTTCAAATGGGTGTGCTGAGTTGATAGCAAAAAAGCCACCGCCATTTTCACCTAGTTCTTTGATGATTTCATAATGGGCAACAGGACCGCGAGCGATCGCTTGACTGATGGTAGGGTTTTCTAAGGTAGGAACTACAACAGGACCAGCTAGAGTTTCTGGAATACCAGCCGCAATTAGAACGATGGTGCCGACAATGCTAATAGGCAGTAAAATCCGAGTAATTGCCCGAATTAAGTCTACATAAAAGTTACCCAACGGTCTACCCGTTAACCCACGAATAAAAGCAATGCCAACTGCCAAACCCGTTGCTGCTGAGGTAAACATATGATACCCCAATCCCCACATTTGGCTGGCATAGCTCATGTAGGTTTCCCCAGAGTAATGCTGCTGGTTGGTATTGGTGATAAAGGAGATGGTGGTATGCAATGCTGTATCCCACGTAGGCGCACCTACACCCGTTGGATTGAAAGGCAGCCATCCCTGACTCATAATGATGAAGAATATCAGCAATGCCATCACTATATTGCTGTATACAATTGCTCGTGCATACTGCAGTCCCGTCATGTCTTCTTTGGCTCTAACCCCAACCAAAGAATAAAGGACTCGCTCAACTGGGTTTAAAAAAGGGTCGAGAAATGTGCTTTGCTCCTGAAAGACACGCGCTATATAACGTCCAAAAAAGGGTGTAATCGCTACCACAATCAGTAGCGTTAATACAATTTGAATCCATCCCTGTAACATGAGTTTAATCAAACTCCAATATTAGTAAGTCTGTTGTTCTAAATCTCAGAAAAAAGTATTTTGCCGTTAAAAAGCTAACAACTCACATAAAAAAAATTGCATACTTCAATTTAATCATGGAGCTTTTATTAACAAATGACAAGATATAAATTTACATTTATTACTTGGTTATGCATTAGGATATACTTCTTTACCCAGAACTCGTTTAGTTCACTAAACACATATATATCTACAAGTATAGAACAGATAAAATGTCAAATGAATTTAGCATTTTAAACTAAAAAATGCTAAAAATTTGAAAATTTGTTAGCTTTAGTAAATAGTTTTTTAAATTTATCTATCGATTGCATGAAAATTTAGAACCCCGACTTCTTTAAGAAGTCAGGGTTCTGGACAAAAATCATATAGGATTCCTATAAATGGTACCTTTTAAACTTGCTATTTATGTCACAGACCCTCGTTGGCGTACATTCTGTCTCATTGTTGCGATGTTTGCTATTGTTGGGCTGCTAGAGTTTGTAACTCCGCCAGACTACGTATTCGGTTACCTCTACATTGCGCCTATTCTATTGGCAAATCCTCGCTTCAATCGAATGGCAACAATACAAGTCACTCTGGCGGCGTGTTTTCTTACGATGGTCAACATTTGGGTTCCGGGGAACGACGTTGTGAGCTTCTCCACAATTGCAAGCAGATTAATTGCTATCGTAGCACTCGTGGTCACTAGTATTCTGAGCGATCGCAACCGAGTTTACCAAAAAGTCCTCTTACAACAACAAGCAAAACTTCAAGCTCAAGAAAAACTAGCTAGCGTGCGAGAAGACTTTGCTTCTACTTTAACCCACGACCTAAAAACTCCCTTACTTGGGGCAATTGAAACCTTGCAAGCATTGGAGCGAGAAAATTTTGGTCCTGTGGTTTCCGCACAAAAGAAAGTCATCGCTACCATGATTCGCAGTCATCAAACCAGTTTACAAATGGTAGAAACGCTTTTAGATGTTTATCGTAACGACCTAGAGGGGTTAAAGTTAGAGTTGGCACCAGTTAATTTGGTTGTCATTGCGGAGGAAGCCGCCACAACCTTGATTGGGCTAGCTTCTAGTCGTCGAGTTTACATTACATTTAACTATGGGGAATCAGACTTTCGCAAGTACCTCTGGGTTGAAGGAGATGCTTTCCAGTTGCAACGAGTTTTCACCAATCTTCTCACCAATGCCATTAACCACACTCCTAGAGGTGGCAAAATAGAAGTTGTGCTGGAACCTGGTTCTTCTTATCAAACGGCTAAAGTCATGGATACCGGGGCGGGAATTACCCCAGAAGAACTACCACATCTGTTTGAGCGATTTTATCAAGGACACAGCGATCGTCATGCAAAAGGTTCGGGATTGGGGTTATATTTAACTCGTCAGATAATTGCAGCCCATGGGGGTACAATCTGGGCAGAAAATCGCAGTCCTCACGGTGCAATTTTTGCATTTCGCCTCCCCGTCTTGCCATTTCACAATGCTTCTTTAAAATTCAACAATCTCGCAGAAGACCTGTTAGATTGATGAGTGGTAGTTAGCAATTTTTAAAGAAGGCATTATTGTTCGAGAATTAGCTCTATGAATAAGAAAACTGTCAAAGAAAAATTCTACTATCTTGTGGGACGGGCATCCTTGCCTGTTCTTGTATAATGACGGGCAAGATGCCCATTCTTGTATAATGGCGGGCAAGATGCCCGCACCACAAGATATGTAGGCAGATTTCATCTGCGTGCATCTGCGTGCATCTGCGGTTAATTACTCATTTTTTGAACTTTTACAAGAAGGCTATCGTTTGATTTGAAAGCCTTTAAACTAGTTGAGTACTATAAGCATTAAAGCCGTAAGCAAAAGTTTCTTTCATAGAAGCCGATGAAGGTTTTAAACGACTGTTGATTGCTTTAGAAAAAGGCACTCGGATACCTTTGATTGTTTCTGGAACAATAGCATACTCTTGTGTTGGTTCGACAATATATTGCGGACACTTCGCTTTTATCCCAGAAGCATCTAACATCGCTGTAATTTCATCTGCAGAGTATTGTTTGAGATACACTGCGTTTTTGACAGGACTTAACTTTCTCACAACATTGTGGATTTTATGGGATGGGCAAGCTTTATTGTGGAAAGAATGATTGAAAACAAAAGTTCCTCCGGGCTTGAGGACGCGAGACATTTCTACCATAAGGGTTCTAATTTGTACCTCTGGTATATGCATAAATACACAGTTAGAAATGATTAAGTCTACAGAATTATCTTCTAGAGGTAACAGTTCAGCCGAGGCACAAATAATAAAAAATTCTGCTCCAGGAAAAAAATCATACTCCTGCTTACACTTTAGTAAACGGCGCAGTAGAGGCTCTGAAATATCAATACCGTAATATTTCTGGCATTGCAAGTTCTTATCTTTTGATAAAAACAATGGAATTCTCCCGTAACCGCAACCAATCTCAAGAATAGAATCAACTGATTTATTGAGCGGAAACTTATTCCAAGTCTCTCCAGGTCTTCCGGTGAGGAGAGTGTAATCTTGTTTCAGTGGCGATGTCTCCTCAGCTTGTTCAATTTTTTGAGAGCCGTAGTAAGTTTTCCCAATTCTGTCCCATCTTTGTTTTTGCTCTGTACTGTTCAAATCTTCGTAGTCTTTGGGAAAATAAATGCCATCTCTAACTTGAAAGTCATTGAGAGTGGCTTTAGCATTTACTGATGAATTCATTCTGACTGCTCCTAACCAAAGGATGAATATGTTCTTGGTTATACTCCGAAGCCAAGATTACCCGCAACTGTTTTTTTAGCGATTTCTTTTGAACTCAATTTTGTTTGTCAGTATATTTCACTAAAAAAAATTAAACCTACCACAGCCCACCTGAAAATTTTATATTGGATAATAGACATAAACGGAGGCTAGTATGGCAGAAGTGTCACATAGTAAACGGGTGGTAGTTGTTGGTGCGGGATGGGCTGGTTTAGGAGCAACTTACCACTTAGCCAAACAAGGGTATGACGTGACACTTTTAGAAGCAGGTTCTTATCCAGGTGGTTTGGTCGCAGGTTGGAAAACAGCAGCAGGACGTTCCGTGGAAGCGGGTATTCATGGCTTTTGGTATCCATATAGGAATATCTTTGCCTTAATCGATGAATTGGAAATTAACCCTTTTACCACTTGGACTCGTTCGTCTCAATATTCACCCTTGGGATTGGAAGTTGAATCACCGATTTTTCAAAACTTACCGCGACTCCCAACACCCTTAGGAACTTTTCTCTACACCCAGTTTAAGCGCTTGCCACTTATCGATCGCATGAGCGCCCTACCTTTACTCTACGCCGTTATCGATTTCGATAATTCCGATGAAGCATGGCGGCGTTATGACTTTGTGACAGCCCGCGAATTATTCAAAGATTTTGGTGTTTCTGCACGGCTTTACCGCGAATCTTTTGAACCCATGTTACTGGTGGGCTTGTTTGCACCTGGGGAACAATGCTCTGCAGCAGCAGCTATAGGGATGCTTTACTATTTTATCCTGGCGCATCAACCAGATTTTGACGTTGTTTGGTGTCGGGGAACTGTAGGAGAAAAAATCTTTCGCCCTTGGGTAGAACGTATAGAACAAGCTGGAGCCAAGGTACTGGCAAACCGTCGCGTCACCGACCTAATGGTTGATAGTGAGAATCGAGCAACAGGGGTTGTTTGTGGAGATGAAGTTTTTGATACCGATGCAGTGATTTTTGCTGTTGGGATCGCGGGTATGAAAAAGATTCTTGCCAACAGCCCCAGCTTGCAAAGTCGAGAAGAATTCCGCAATGTGGGCAATTTAGGAGCAATTGATGTTCTCGCAACTCGGCTGTGGTTTGACCGCAAAATTGATATTCAGCGTCCTTCCAATGCTTGTTTTGGATTTGATGCAACCACAGGCTGGACATTTTTTGATTTAAATGCATTGCATGACGAGTACCGTAACGAACCGGGAACCGTTGTTGAAGTTGATTTTTATCACGCCAATCAGTTTCTTTCGTTGGAGAATGAGGAAATTGTACAGACAGTCCAGCGTTATTTAACAACTTGCGTACCAGCATTTGGGGAAGCAAAAGTTAGCGATCGCAGTGTGATTCGTTTACCACAGGCGGTTTCTCACTTTGCTCCTGGTAGCTATCGCTATATGTTACCAGCAAGGACAAGTTTTAAAAACGTGTTTATGAGTGGTGATTGGATTGTGAACCGTCATGGTTCATGGTCGCAGGAAAAGGCTTATGTGACGGGATTGGAAGCGGCGAATTTAGTGGTTTCTTATTTGGGAGAGGGTTCGCCTGCACAAATTATACCTGTGGAGGTAGATGAGGCTCACATCCAACTGGCAAGAATTGCGAACAGAACTGCACGTCAAATTGGTAAATCGATTTTACCAGAGTTTTGGTTACCTTAACAGTGACCAGTGACCAGTGACCAGTGACCAAGTGTAAAGCGGTACAAGTTTTAAAATTATAGTTACGGAAAACATGGTTAATTAACCGCAGATGAACGCTGATGTACGCAGATGAAATCTATAATTTGTGCAAAAAATCTATTGTTCAAATATGGGGATTAACTGGTCACTGATTACTGGTCACTGGTCACTGGTCACTGGTCACTGATGACTGGTCACTGATTTTAAATCTACGTTACCACCAGTAATAATTACGCCAACTCTAGCCCCTGGTGCTTTCACAACACCTTCCAATAAAGCTGCGGCGGCTAGGACTCCAGTTGGTTCAACGACAATTTTGAGACGTTCCCATAAAAAGAACATGGTGCGAACAATAGCTTCCTCAGATACGGTGACCATATCATCAACGTAATGCAGTACCAATGGGAAAGTAATTTTCCCTAGAGAAGGAGTACGCGCACCATCAGCAATGGTATCGGGATTGTCTACTGTTTGCAAAGTTTTGGTGTGAAAGGAACGTGTTGCATCGTCAGCAAGGGCTGGTTCTACTCCAATGATCCGACAATTGGGTAAAGCTGCTTTGGTTGCAACAGCGCAACCTGAGAGTAAACCGCCACCACCGCAACACACTAACAGTAAGTCTAGTTCACCAACTTCCTCAATGAGTTCTTTGGCTGCTGTACCTTGTCCCGCTACGATATGAGGATGATCGTAGGGAGGAATTAGTGTCAGCGCCTTTTCTTTTAGTAGATTGTGGGCTAATTCTTCTCTGTTGGTTTGCTTGCGATTATACAAAATTACCTCAGCACCATAACCGCGAGTGGCGTCTAGTTTAACAGATGGGGCGTCATCTGGCATGGCGACTGTGGTAGGAATTTTGAGGAGTTGTCCGGCGAGTGCTATTCCTTGAGCGTGATTTCCAGATGAAAAGGTGAGTACACCTTTTTGTTTCTGTTCTTTTGGTAATTGTGATAAGGCGTTGTATGCACCTCTAAACTTAAATGACCCCGTGCGTTGAAAGTTTTCGCATTTAAAGAATACCTGAGAGTGAGTGCGATCGCTCACAGTTCTTGAGGTCAGAACGGGGGTGCGGTGAGCAACACCAGCCAACCGTTTGGCTGCGGCTTCTACATCAGTTATGGTGACGGCAAGATGCTGTGACATATGACCTCCTAGCACATTATAAGTGTAAACCCACAGTCTCTTGTTGCAAAGCCTCTTGCCCATTGCCTAATTTCATCAGATCCAGTGTACGCATTTCATGATGGCTACTTAATGCAAGCAAAAAGTACCCCAGAGGGTACCTGAAAATTACAGAAATGTTTTGTAGTACTTAAATAACAAGATTTAATTGTTTTTGTGTTCAAGCTTATCGACACCTGCTCAGCGTTCAAAATCAAGTGAAGTGTATTGTGTATAAGATAACACAATGGAGGAATGTATTTTGTTTAAATTTTCAGGATATTATTTAATCGTTAAAACAACGATAGTAGAAACAAGCTTATAGGATTAGTGTTATCGCCTAACTGTAAATATTGTAAATATTTTTGAACAATGAAGTTGATATCCAATAATTTGCTGCAAAATCAAACATAGATACATAAAAGTATTTCCTTCAGGGTTAATTATTTTTTAGTTTCATCTACTGTATTTGATGAGAAACAAGCAAGTAAGTAAATATGCTCGGCAAAAGTCTCTGAATAAGCCAATTGGGCATAAATAAACCAACTATTATTGTTGTTGTTGAGCATTGCACATTGTGAAATGATTCTCTCGTTTCTACAAATAAAATGCTGATTGCTTATTGCAACAATACTGGCTTTTGCCAGCTTTGTTGACATCAATTGAGTTTATCCAAGCTCAAGATAATCAGTATTTATAGATGTCGATAATTCATTCCCTAATTTGTGTAAAGCTTAAAAATTTTTGAAGCAAAATTTTTAATTGTTCTATTTGGGAAATATATATTTATATTTGTTTGTTTGACGAAGTTTTTGAAGGCGAGAGATGAAAATATTTTTAACAAGTATTTGGTTGCCTTTCCTGAGATTCATTCATGTCAGACATGGGAATTGGCCATTGATTAAATCCAGTTTCAATAATTTCAAAGGGATAGATTTATGCTCGATCGCCCAAGCCAAAATGATAAAAACCAAACTACAGAGCAGGATAAAAACTATTTTGCACCTCCCCAGGCTGTCTCTTTACCCAAGGGGGGCGGTGCTATTAAAGGTATGGGTGAAAAGTTTGCAGCCAACCCCGTGACTGGAACTGGCTCCGTGAGTGTGCCTATAGCTACTACTCCCAGTCGCTCTGAATTTGCTCCCCAGCTTTCGCTTTCTTATGATTCGGGTGCTGGTAATGGCGTATTTGGTTTTGGTTGGAACTTGTCCCTCCCTTCAATTACACGCAAAACAGATAAAGGTTTGCCCCGCTATCAAGATTTAGAGGAGTCTGATGTCTTTATTCTCTCTGGTGCAGAAGATTTGGTACCAGTGCTGAAAACTGATGGGACGGTGGATGAAACTCTGCGGGATGGGTATTGTATTCGCAAGTACCGTCCTCGGATTGAGGGACTATTTGCACGAATTGAACGCTGGACAAAATTAGATTCGGGAGAAATTCACTGGCGAGCGCTCTCCAAAGATAACATTACGACGCTGTACGGCAAGACCACAGAAAGCCGCATTGCCAACCCTAGCGAACCAACGCATATTTTTAGCTGGCTGATTTGTGAAAGCTACGATGATAAGGGTAATGCCATCACCTACGAATACAAGGCAGAAAATTCGCAGGGTGTGGATACAGCACAAGCACGCGAACACAATCGTACCTCAGAAAGTCGTTCTGCCAACCGTTATCTGAAGCGAATTAAATATGGAAATCAAGTTTCTCGTCTGCTTCAGCCTAATGTCGCAGTGACAGATTGGCTGTTTGAAGTGGTATTTGACTACGGAGAACACGATTTAAGTAACCCCAAACCGGATGACTCTGGAGAGTGGTCAATTCGCAACGATCCGTTTTCCTCTTGTCGGGCTGGTTTTGAAGTTCGCACCTATCGCCTTTGCCAAAGAGTGTTGATGTTTCATCACTTTCCGAATGAAGCAAATGTTGGGCGAGATTGTTTGGTGCGATCGCTAGACTTTACTTATTCCTACGAACAAAATCCTACCAATGCCCGCAATCCTATTTACTCATTATTACTTTCAGTAACGCAGACGGGATACAAACGAAATCCTGAAGGCGGTTATATTCAGAAATCTTTACCTCCTGTGGAATTTACTTACAGTGAAGCTAATATTGATGAGAAGGTACGTGAAGTCGAGCCAGCCAGTCTAGAAAATCTGCCCCAAGGGATGGATGGCGTGCGGTATCAGTGGGTCGATTTGGATGGAGAAGGATTGTCGGGGATTTTGACCGAGCAAGGTAATAGTTGGTTTTATAAGCGCAATCTCAGCCCAGTGAATACCATCCAAATTGATGGTTCTAAGCATATTGAAGCACTCTTTGCTCCAGTTGAGTTAGTCCTCAGTCAACCTGCGATCGCTCTCAATAATGGCGCACAATTTCTCGATCTAGCAGGGGATGGTCAACTTGACTTGGTAGCTTTACGCAGTCCAACTCCCGGTTTTTACGAACGGACTCATGAGGAAAGTTGGGAACCATTTATTGCCTTTAAGTCTTTACCTAAAGTGGATTGGGATAACCCGAATTTGAAGTTTATCGATCTTGATGGAGATGGACGCAGCGACATTCTAATTACAGAAGATGATTGTTTTGTTTGGCATCCATCCTTAGCAGAAGATGGGTTTGGAGCAGCAGAACGGGTACATCAACCTTGGGATGAGGAGAAAGGACCTCGTATCGTGTTTTTTGACAGTACTCAGTCAATTTACTTGGCGGATATGTCGGGGGATGGGCTGACGGATATTGTGCGAATTCGTAACGGGGAGGTATGTTATTGGTCTAACTTGGGCTATGGACGGTTTGGGGCAAAAGTGACCATGGATAATGCCCCCTGGTTTGATGCACCCGATTTGTTCGATCGACGTCGGATTGTGTTGGCGGATATTGATGGTTCTGGGACAACGGATATTCTGTACCTGAGTGGAGAAGGGGTACAAGTCTATTTCAATCAGTCGGGGAACAGTTGGGCAGCAAAGCGAGTTTTGAAAGGTTTTCCTGCGATCGATAGTATTGTTTCGGTAACTGCGCTTGACTTGTTAGGGAATGGGACAGCTTGTTTGGTGTGGTCTTCGCCATTACTGGGAAGTACAACCCGTGTCATGCGGTATATCGATTTGATGGGTGGACAAAAGCCTCACCTGTTGATTAAGACAGCAAACAACTTAGGTGCAGAAACTGTTGTGCAGTATGCACCTTCTACTAAGTTCTACTTGCAAGACAAGTTGGCGGGTCAGCCTTGGATTACAAAATTGCCTTTCCCGGTGCATGTGGTGGAGCGAGTGGAGACTTACGATCGCATCAGCCGCAATCGCTTTGTGACTCGTTACGCCTATCACCACGGTTACTTCGATGGCGTGGAGCGAGAATTTCGTGGCTTTGGTATGGTGGAGCAGTGGGATACAGAGGAGATTGGAACAATTCAATCTGGAGAGGTATCATCTGACACTACTAATCTGGATGTAGCTTCTTTTGTTCCACCTATCCATACCAAGACTTGGTTTCACAATGGAGCATATCTCGAACGGGACAAAATTTCGCACTTGTTTGTTCGTGAGTATTACCAGGGAGATGTCCTAGCGACACTACTACCAGATACGCTATTGCCAAAAGGTTTGACGTTGGAAGAAGAGCGAGAAGCGTGTCGAGCGTTGAAAGGGTCTATCTTGCGACAAGAGATTTATGCTGATGATGAAACAGAGAAAAGTCAGCATCCCTACAGTGTTTCAGAGCAGAATTACACGATCGAGCGAGTGCAGTCAAAGAGTGTAAATCGTCACGCAGTTTTCTTTGTCCATCCACGCGAGACAATCAATTACCAATACGAGCGCAATCCAGTCGATCCGCGTGTCGGTCATCAGGTCATCTTACAGGTTGATGAATATGGCAATGTTTTGAAGTCTGTAGAGATCGGATATGGACGGCGTCATTCATTGTTACAAGATTCTGAAGAGCGAGTCAAACAAACCCAAACGCTGGTTATTTATAACGAGAATCGATTCACCAATGCAGTCCAAGAAGACGATGATTATCGCACACCACTACCCTATGAATCCCACAGTTACGAGCTAACGGGACATGGGTATTGTGAGAGCGATCGCCCCTCGTTAGTCGATCTATTGCACGCAGTTCAAACGGCTACTCCTCTGGAGTACCAAATGCAACCAGATGGCAGTTTGCAGAAACGATTGATTGAAAAAGTACGAACGCTTTATCGCAAGAACGACCTCTCGAATGCTCTTCCACTGGGCGTGCTGGAATCACTCGCATTGCCTTACGAAAGTTACAAGTTGGCATTTACAAGCGATTTGCTAGCACAGGTGTATGGCGATCGCGTCACGGATGAAATGCTGACTGAAGGTGGCTATATTCACAGCGAAGATGATTCTAACTGGTGGATTCCATCTGGGCGAGTTTTTCATCATCCAGAACTCAATGCAAGTTCTTCCCAGGAATTAGCCCTTGCCCAAGAGCACTTTTTCCTACCCCATCGCTTTGAAGACCCCTTCCAAAATAGCACAAAGGTTGAATATGACAGTTACGATCTGCTAGTGACAACAACTCGTGATGCTGTCAGCAATGAAGTCAAAGCCGAGCATGACTACCGCGTAATGCAGCCCAAGGTCACGATTGACCCAAACCAAAACCGGGCTGAAGTTGTGTTCGATATCCTGGGAATGGTGGCGGGTAGTGCGATCTTGGGTAAAGTTCTTGAAGGTGAGTCAGATAGTGGTGATTCATTGGATGGGTTTGCTACAGATTTAAGTGACGAACAACTGCAAGCTTTTCTGCAACAGCCAAGAGCAAGAGCACAGCAGCTTTTGGGTAATGCAACAACCCGCACCATTTACGATTTACATCGCTTTCAGAATTCGGGTCAACCTGTGTTTGCAGCAACTATTGCTCGCGAACAACACGTCAATTCATCCGAAGGAATAGATTCTCCCGTTCAAGTGACGTTTGTTTATTCCGATGGCTTTGGGCGGGAAGTGCAGACAAAAGTACAGGCAGAACCGGGAAATGCACCACAACGAGAATCGAATACAGATAATCCCGATAGACCTGGCAAATTAATTTTAGAAAATGGTAAGCCCAAATTGGCATCAACCGATCCTCGTTGGGTAGGAAATGGGCGCACAGTTTATAACAACAAAGGCAAATCCATCAAACAATACGAACCCTTTTTCAGTTCGACTCATTTGTATGAATCAGAACCAGAAATGGTGATGGCTGGGGTGACGCCTATTTTGTTTTACGATCCGGCGGAACGGGTTGTCGCAACACTCCATCCCAATCACACCTTTGAAAAGGTTGTGTTCGATCCTTGGCAGCAAACTACTTGGGATGTAAATGATACGGTGTTAATAGCCGATCCAAAAACGGATGAGGATGTCGGTAGCTTTTTTGAGCGGTTGCCAGAAACAGATTATTTACCAACCTGGTATAACTTACGCACCGATCCAACAAAGGCTTTAAAAGAATGGTCTGATGTGGATCGGGAAGGACGTGCTTATCCTGAAAATGCCCAAATTCGCACTGCTGAAAAATCAGCTGCAAAGAAAGCAGCCAAGCACGCTAGCACTCCAACAGTTGCTCATTTAGATTCGCTGGGACGCACGTTTTTGACGATCGCCGATAATGGCGATGCAGGTAAATATGAAACTCGTGTTGAACTGGATATTGAAGGCAATCAGCGATCTGTAATGGATGCCCGTGGGCGCAATGTCATGACCTATGACTATGACATACTGGGTGGGCGGATTCATCAGGTGAGTATGGATGCAGGCGAACGGTGGATACTCAACGATGTCATGGGTAAGTCTATTTATGGCTGGGATAGTCGAGGGCATAGACTGCACCATCAGTATGATGCTCTGCGCCGTCCAACACGGTTATACGTGTATAAAAATTTAGTAACACGATTGGCAGAACAGATTGTCTACGGTGAAGAACAGCCAAATGACATCCAACTCAATTTGCGAGGAAAAGCTTATCAACAGTTTGATGGGGCAGGTATTGTTACTAGTGAAAATTATGACTTCAAAGGGAATTTGTTAAGTGCTCGTCGCCAGTTCTTACAGAACTACAAAGATGATGTTGACTGGTTGGAATTTCCTGAATTGGAAAGTGGCTCCTTTAGCAGCAGTACCACTTATGATGCTCTCAACCGTCCTGTCATATTGACTACACCAGACCGGAGTGTGATTCGACCCACTTATAACGAAGCGAATTTATTGAATGCGATCGATGCTAATTTGCAGGGTAAACAGGAAAATAATGAAGCCATCTGGACAGCTTTTGTAAAAAATATTAATTACAACGAAAAAGGTCAACGAGAAATTATTGAATATGGTAACAATACACAAACCAGTTATGAATACGATCCAAAAACATTTCGGCTAATTCATTTATTAACAACTCGTTCAACAGAGCGCGCGCGATTGCAAGATTTGCGGTATACCTACGACCCATCTGGCAATATTACCCAAATTATCGATAACGCTCAACAAGATATCTATTTTAATAACCAGGTTGTTTCACCAACAGCCAACTATGTTTACGACGCAATCTATCAGTTAATTGCTGCAGATGGACGCGAACATATTGGACAAGTCACTACACCTCAACCTACCTGGGATGACAAATTTTGGGTGAATTTGCCCCATCCTAACGATGGGCAAGCGATGCGTCGTTACAGTGAAGAATATCAATATGATGCTGTTGGTAATATTGAGCAAGTTATCCATTATTTAGGAAGTTTATCTAATTCAACAGAGTGTACTGGAGCAGTTGCTTGGAAGCGCACTTACGCTTACGACGAACCAAACGAAATCCCCCAAAATAATCGTTTAACCAGCACAACAGTAGGAACTACGGTAGCAGGAACAATTCACGAGCAATACACCTATGATGCACATGGCAATATGATTGCTATGCCGCATTTAGCAGAGATGAATTGGGACTTTAAAGACCAGTTGCAACGAGTAGATTTAGGTGGTGGTGGCACTGCTTACTATGTGTATGATGCAGCAGGAAAACGAGTTCGCAAAGTGATTGAGCGACAAAATGGGACTTGTCAAAAAGAGCGGTTTTATCTGGATGGAGTTGAGGTCTATCGAGAATATGACGGAAGTGGAGAAACAGTTACACTAGAACGTGAAACACTACACATTTTGGATGACAAACAGCGTATTGCTGTAATTGAAACCCGCACTCAGGGTAATGATGGTTCGCTCATTCAACTCATCCGCTTCCAACTCAGTAACCACCTCAGTTCTGCAACACTAGAATTGGATGTTCAAGGTTCAATCATTTCCTATGAAGAGTACTATCCCTTTGGTAGCACATCCTATCAGTCCAGTAGAAGTGCCGCAGAAGTCGGGTTAAAACGTTATCGCTACACAGGTAAAGAGCGGGATGAAGAAAGTGGACTGTACTATCATGGGGTAAGATATTACGCACCATGGTTGGCACGATGGACGAGTGTTGACCCAGCAATTGTTTCTGGGCAAGGGGGGCAAAGATTCGATCAATCATATCAATATGTTGAAAATCGACCATTAATTGCGTTAGATCCTGATGGAGGTATTATTTGGTTTGCAGTAGCAGGTATTGTAGCAATAGCATCCTTAACAATTGTTAGCGATGCCAATGCACCAGAAAATGAAGAACAGGCGCGTAACGCTAAGCCGAGTATCTCTGAATTTGAGTTTGCAACTCGGACTGCTGTAATTGGTGCATCATGGTTTACTGGGGGTAGTGCTGCAAATATAATTCTCAAAGGTACTGGCTCGAAAATCCTTGCAGGTATGGGAGGTGGAGTCGTCAGTGGAGTAGGAGCACCAGCAGATCTTCTTGTATCGGATCTATTTCGCGGTGAAATGAGTTCTGCTTCCGACTACGGTGAGCGCACTCTTTTCGGAATAGGTGGAGGATTAGTGTTAGGAGGATTGTTTGGAGCGGGATCTCGAGTACTCTTTGGTCCTGCAAAACCACCGCCAGGTGGTTTTGGGTGGGATAACGTTTTCGGAAAACCGCCAGTACCACCACCACCACCTCTAAAAATCTGGCAAGATTTCCTCCCACAGGCGGAAAAACGACTTGCTGATGCCTATAGCAAATACGGTGGTAGAGGTGTCTTAAACATAGCACCAAGATCTTTTCCCAATCAACAGTCTGAGCTACTTGCACAAGAACTGGAAGTAGCACAAAGCTTAGGTGTTAGACCTGTAAGACCATCAGATCCTGGTTTTGAGGAAATAGCAAATTCAGGAAGAATAAAATGGGCTGTTTCTGAAGAGGGAGAGCTATTGACCGTTCCACACACCGTTGAAGGGCAGGAAATTTCTCATGCTGTAATCACTAGTGGAAAACCTGTACTTGCCGCCGGTGAAGCTGATATTGCAGTAGGTGGAGGAGTACGTTTTGGAACAGAAATTACACCACGCAGTGGACATTTCCTTTATGGAGTAGATGAAGCAACAAATACAAGCATATTAGAGATTGGAAGAACATTTTTCAAAAAATTTGGAATCGAGTTTCCTAAATGAATAATTCTGGTGCTACTCAATTACTAAATTATTTGGCTCAACAAGAGCCTATGGAAGTGCAAAACTGGTTTGAGCAAGTTTTGCAACATCAGCTAGAGGTACCAAGCCATTTCAACTGGCTGGGATTAGCTGAGGCAGCTTCACTCAATGCACGAGTGAAGAATGATTTGAATTGGGCTAAGGTTGCTGTTCATATCTATGACTATCTTGAGCAAACAGCAGACTCCCGCGAAAAAATGGCATTGTCCCTTTCATCTATGAATTTAAGGGCTTATTTCATAGGAAAATTTGGCGTTGTTCGTGGAGATGTTGTACTCGATCTTAGTCGGATTGTTCAGTGGTTTATAGCGGGATTACCTTTATCTATCGAGCAAGCTACTGAGGATGCTAATAGATGGATGGATCTGACTATTGAAAGGATACGAGCATTACGAGACCTCAAAAATCAACTAGCGGTTTTTGAGGGATTAGCTAACAATAATTTACTTGAGAATTATCCGGAGTTAAATAATTGGCTCCAGTTGAGAAGCAAATTGCCATAAGAATAAATTAATTTATGGATTGATTTATCACTAGCTGTCGCACCTTGAACAAGGAGAATCCTATGCCGTCCCTACTTGTTATTCGCTTGCACCCAGTAGAACCTATCCCTGGTGATGATTTTACGAGTTACTTGAACGATCTCACTATTGAGGCTTTGGATATATCGTTCAATAACCTAACTGGATCGCTGATTGGTCAAGCACAGTATTTACCATTACCCCCCAACCCATTAGGAACCTTACCACCACCTCTCGATCCCAATACTCGGATTGTTCAGCACTACGCATTTCCAGATAACCCCTTAGATGGATTACAGCCACAGGCAGTAGCAACAGCTGTCATTCAAATCCCCGATCCCCCAGTAGGTGGGGAATATCGAGACGTTGATATACGTCTGGAAATTACCCGAGGTGGCAGCGAAATTGCCCACAAACCAGTTTACTACAATGTCCCTGTTGCCCCTGCTCCTATCCCAGCCAACCCAAACGATTTCCCAGGGCTACAGCCTACTAGCTTGCATCTAGCATTACCATCTTCTGGGCAAACTAACCCAACCCTCATTCTGCCAGAAGATGGCACAGCCCCTAATTTTGATAATTTGCGAACAGCTGTGGCAGAGGTACTGAATGCGGAACCGGGTAGCACAGAAAGGATTGGCGATCTAACTCTTGCCGAATGTCGCCACATTGCCTATGAAATTATTTGGGATCGCATGGCATATCCGCTTCCAGTACCCAAGCAAACGCTGGAACAAATATATACCGGTCCACAAGGTGTCAACAGTGACGATGAGCGCGATCGCAGAATCTTCGAGGGTGATTTACTCACTTACTACACCCGCCACAATACAGAAGCCGATCGCCTGACAAACTTCATTTTCTCACTCTCGGCAGCGATTTGGTGTGAAGACCAAAGCAGATTAGCAACACGAGTGGGCTATCACTTCCCCGTGTTTCTTAACCCTCTGAATGGACAAGCAAAAGTCATTCTGAAAGCCTCAGGAGCAGCATTAGACCCTGTTTTTTTGGTTCCAGCAGCTTATTTTTATGCTCTCACTGCTGTCTTACCGCCACAAGTGAAGCGGGAAGAACGTTTTAAGATGGTGGCACTTGATGCTGAAGCACAAACTATAGGTAATATTGAGCAAGCGATCGATGACCAAGTACTAACCGAACCAGCAGAGGTCAATCGTTATCAAGCAGCACGGCGGTTACGAGCTTTAGGTTCGGCAACCGAAATGGGAACACCAGAATGTGTCGTGACTCCTGCCACTCCCGTACATGGATTGGTCGGCGATTGGTTAGGTGTCACTGAAGCAGATATCAATACGTTTTGGGAGGCATTATCTCCTGCCAATACCACTGGGCATCTTAATTTAATCCTTTGTGCCATTACCAAAGCATATGCACCTTTAGAAGCCGCTATTAAAGCTCCTCCCTTTAGTGTCAGTAACATAAACGACCTGGCTGCCAAAACTAACGGTGACTGGGAAGCTTTGCTGAACTCAAATCCCATATTACTCCCAGAGTTTACGAAACCGGGTACAACAGAAGAACGCACTCAAGCCTTTATTCGCCATGTGCGTAAATTTTTTGATGTTGCCAATGTATTCGATCCGCCGCCCACCCCTACAAGCAATACTGTTCCCCAGATCGGTCGTTCGCCAGGTAATCCATTAGACCAATTGTTAGCTAATTACCCTGGAGGATTTTCGTTCAGTGAATGGGATGCAGCCCAATTGGCAACTACCGTAAATGGCATATTTCCCGGCGAGCCAGAAACGCAACAGCAATTTATCGAGTGGTTAACCTGCATTCAGGGTGTTATTAATTTGACAAATGGTATTACACCTATAGAGATACAGTTTTCCGTCATGGAGGCGCTTTGGGCGCGAGGTTTTACGAGTCGGAACGCCATTGAAAAGTTATCTAATCCAACAGACTTTAAAGAAGCATTAACTGGTTCGGTTGCTTATGATTATGCTACAGTTATCTGGGAAAATGCTGCTATCTCTGTATCCGATACGCCCCCAGGTACGGTCGGTTTTAAACCTGTCAACCCCGATGGTTCAATCATCAATTGCATTCCACCCGCTCACCTGTCTCCCCTCGGTCCAGTCGCTTATCTGCACGAGCTGCTACAGGTATCCCCAGAATCTACTTGCGATCGCCCACTACCTGAAAATGCCAATCCAACTTTAGCAACTCTATTGGCAGAGCGTCGAGGACTGTTAGGTAACTTGTTAGTCACAAAAGCTAATTTAGAAGTACCGTTACCCTTAATCGATCTCGTGAATGAATCGCTGGAGCACATGGTTGCCAATGACGTTGATTCTGGTATAGTTTACAACACAGCAACTAACGCGGTAGGCGGACATGAATTAACTTCGGCAATCGATCCTACGGGTGCTTTTCAACACGACCCGGTAACATTATTTGAGGCATTACCCGAACACTCCACGCCCGCAGTACCCACTGCCGAACAAACTGCCTACGATAAATTAAAAAATGATTTCTCTTCATGCTTACTTCCCTATTCACAACCGTTAGATGTCTCGCGTACCTATCTAGAGCAGTTAGGTACAAGTCGTTTTGATACCATGCGCCGCTTTCGCAAAGTAATTACCGAATTTGTGCTCGATCCTACAAATGAACCTGATGAATTTCAGAGCTATTTGTGGCGTTATCCAGTTCGTATCGAAATAGCTCTTGAATATCTCAAGATTTCACCAGATGAATATACAGTGCTATTCCAAAACAATATTGCCAGTGGAGAGGAAGACGAGGGTGAGATTTCACTGCACACCATCTATGGTTTTATTTCAGAACAACCCGAAGACGAAACATCATGGATAGATATTGTTATCCACGTGTCTGAATTTTTAAAACGTACTTGTTTGACTTACTGCGAATTTATCGAGTTATGGAAATCTGAGTTTGTAAAATTTACCTTGCAAAACAGCCGGGAAGGTTTTCCTGATTGCGAGCCATGTTGTTTAGATAAGTACGTCATTGAATTTGAAGATCCTGAAGATCCTGTAGAAGCTCTCAAACGGTTGGCAATTTTCATCCGCCTGTGGCGCAAATTACAGGCTATACCGAACGCTCGATACACATTTACGGAATTGCGCGATATCTGCGATGTGCTTGAATTATTTGATGGGACAAATGTCAACCCAAATTTTATCCGGCAGTTGGTAGCGTTTCAGATATTCCGAGATGATTTTCAACTGTCACTGACTGATGGCACGCTACCTGTTGATGGTACGACTGGTGCCGAGCGACTCCACTTACTGGCATTTTGGGTTTTAGGGGCAACAAAGCGGAACTGGGCAATAGAACATTTACTCTACCAAATACAGCAATATTCTATTCATACCTATCACTGTCGTTGCCGAGGACCAGAGTTTATCAAATTGCTGATGGACAATCTAGATTCGCTGTCAGCATTAGCGGGTTTTGACCCCAACACTCCTACCGATACCTGGCACGCCCACCCAACCCACACCCTTCGTTTTGCCGAAATTTTGGCAAAAATCTATGCTTCTGAATTTGGTGTTGGGGAATTGCTGTTCCTATTTACGAGTAACGAACACTTGCAAGGCAATGACCCTTTCCCATTGCAAACCGCTAACGAAGCTAAAGACTTTCCTTTGAGTTTACCGGATGATGAAGAACAGAATTCCCTTTGGGCGTTGCGTCAAAAACTGATGGCAGTTGAAGTGAGTGCTGAATCTGCCGAACAGTGGACTTGGGCGCGAATGGAAACTACTTTGCAAGACGAGTTTGGCTTTGTCCCCCCGCCTGGAAATAATCAGTGGCTTTCACTAGGGCAACATTTTTTCCCATCGGTATTAGCAGATAGCGGTATCGCGGTCAGCACCGCACAGCGACAATACCGAGTACCACTGCTGTCTACTCCTATCTTAATGTGGAATACACCACCGGGTGGTCCTTTGCCATACGATGCAATAACACAGGAGTTGTGGACACAAATTCCGCTCACTGACGAAGCCGTGTTGGCTAAACTCAGTCGTATCCGGCAACTGGAAGACCCCGAACAAATTGCTGTGCGCGATTTGTACTTTCTACCGCGTGTAGATCTGGCACATTTTGCATTTCTCTTTAACAACTTTGGTGAAGCAGAAGAACAACTGATTCAAGAACCAGATGAGAACAAACGCTGGAGATGGTTCCAGAAAGAGTTCGAGCAGTTTTACCAGCGCTGTCAGATCGTTGTAGAACATTTAGCAGCTCATACAGCTGATGTCACTAATAGTCCCAATCCGGAGGGTAGGGATTTAGCAAAACTGATACTAAAAAACCTCTGGGCTGATGAGAATTTAGCAACTGCACCTTGGGAAAATGACAACGGTCAAACCCCTCCTGTCACCTGGCAACCACAACCAAATGGAGGAGCATTTGCTGCATTGTTAGGGCTAACTGGCACGGGAATGTTAGCTAATTACTTTGATGCTAACCAAACTCTACTTTGGCGTGAAGTACGCGGTGGTGTAGATGCTTTTGGAGCGGAAGAAAATGCCTCGAATGCTCCGATTCCAACTATCCTACCTTCAATGGATTTCACCTTCTCACCAGAGCAACTGCGCTTTGCTGCCGTGCGGAATGGTTTTGCTATGGCGAATACGAATGGTGCAACTTTGGGCGGGGCTGAGCCATTTTCACTGCAATGGCAGGGTCTTCTGTTAATTGAATGTGAAGGTCGGTATGGGTTTAGTGCTGGAGCACCTACCCCAACCGGAGAAGTCCCTGATTTTGAAAAAGCAGACCAATCCCACCGTTGGCGCGTTATCTTGAAACGCGGTCAAAAAACCTGGGTGTTACTCGCTCATGATTGGCCAAATGAAGAAGCACCAGCAGATTGTTCTCATTCCATTGTACTGAAAAAAGGTTTTTACGAACTAAAGATTGAACTGGAGCGCAAACCATTGTTCTTTGATGGACCAGAAGATGTTTGCCCGCAAACCACGGGTTTTCAACTCAAGTACAATGGTCCGGATGCTGGTATGAACTGGTTGGCAATACCTCATGACAAACTGTTCCAAGATAGAAAAAACGCTACGTTACTACAGGGCATCGAATTGGTCGGTGCAGCGCAAAATTTCTTGACTATTCATTACACCAGTACAATACGTGACATTCGGCGTACCTATCAGCGTGCGTTCAAAGCTATGCTGTTTGTCAGTCGCTTGCATCTCTCAGCACAACGGATTTCTGACGGCGGACAATCGGAACTGGGCTATATGCTCGCTCACCCAATTAATTTTGCCGGACAAGCCTACTATCGCAGTGGTGGTGCATTCGCAACACACAAAGCCAACTTCGATTTGAATTTCCTACCCGTACTCGACAACTATCTGGCACCACCTTTAGCACAAGACCAACGGGTAGCACCAACACCTCAACGCCAGCAGGCGATGTTTGACTGGTGGGAACGTCTGTTTGACTACACGTTGATGCGCCGCGAAACTGAGCGATCGCTAGAACAACCAGACTGGCTTTTGTTCCATGAATCTGCTGAATTGCATCCCGATAACCCTGCTGATTTAATCCGCCATTTGGGAATCGATTTAAAGCACACTACTTTAGTGTTACAATATTATCAGGCTTTTCCGGTCACCTCTTCCGAGTTAGAAGACGATCGCTGGGCGGTGCGAGTTTGGCAGTCAGAAAAATGGATTCGTGCATTATTGAAGCGGTTTTATCCCAAAAATATCCGCGAAGCTCGACCCGATCTCTGGGCTTCTGATGACCCATCTGTACCAGAGACTGCTTTTGGAACTACGGAATCTGGTAATGCTAACCTGACCCAGTTTTATCGCAATGGTTGCATCGAAAACGGCGAACCGCATCGCTATAAAGAAATTAAATGCTTAAATGACGGGTTGCGCCAACGGGGACGAGCAGCATTAGTAGCTTATCTAACACACCTCAACCGAGTATCCCTTCCCTGGGGTGGGTTCGCCACAGAAGCAAAACACTTAAGCGAATTGCTACTACTTGATGTAGAAGTGGGACTTTGCCAAAAAGCCAGCCGTATCGAAGAAGCAGTTAGTGCTATTCACCTGTTTGTTCAACGCGCCCGATTGGGTTTGGAACCTGAGTTTGTGGTGTTGCCAGATTTTATTCTGGTATGGGAGCGGCATTTTGCTACTTTCCGCGATTGGGAAGCCTGCAAACGGCGACTCATTTACCGGGAAAACTGGATAGAATGGGATGAGTTGCAAGCAGCAAAGCAAACAGAAGCATTCCAATTTTTAGAATCTGAACTGCGTCGCGCTGCTTTAACAATGCCAGTACCTGGAGGACTGACTTATTGGAACGGTTCGCGTCCGCCCACTCACCCAGGAATAACTCTTCTCCAGCACCGCGAACCAGCAACCATGCAACTCCTAAACCCTGCACCGGAGGGACTGGGCTTGATGGGTACGCCCGATCGCCATGCTCGTCCGACTTGGTTGGCTCCTTTAAATACCACTGAACGAGAACAACCACCAGAGGATGGCTCAAGTCAACCACCAGGTAACCAACCATCTGAGGAACCAGTTCTTTTTGCTGTTATTAATCCCCAACAACCTAACAGTGCAAGCCTACCGATGTGGCTGCAAGCAGCTGTTCGCTTAGGTACAAAATTTATCAGGATAGCAGCAGCTGGCATACCACCAGCAACAACAACCTTTAAACCAAAATGTGGTGTCTCGGAATCTTCAGCTTGCTGTAGCGTCTGTGGTAAAGTGCATCCAGCACTGATGGATGAGTATTACTTCTGGATTGAAGAAACACGATATTATGATGCTAAAGAATACGATGCGAAAGAAGGTGCGATAGAACAAATAGCTGAGTGGGGTGCGATCGCTGACGATCCACAGCAAAATATTGTTGGTGACCCACAAACCGACTGGCATCGCCCAAACAAATTACCAGGGTTATTGCATTGGAATTCAAAGCCAATGGTACATCTGCGTTGGTGTCGCGTCCATAATGGCGAGTTCCAACAACCTCGCCAATCCGATAAAGGAGTGCGAATTCAAAAGGATATGACACCGCAATTAGTCTTCTCAGGACGCAGTGGTGACTCGCTTCTTTTTGAGATTGTAGGTGGTGAAGCCCCAGTCGGTTTTCCAGCCCCACCACTACTTCCAGCACCAGCACCCCTACCTTCCCCTCCCCCTGGATTCCGTTACGATCTCGCTCCTGACGAAGCTGTCGTAGTACCAGAAGTTGTGATACCTCTTGCACCAGCCCCCGTTGGTGGATTAGCCGCCTTTCCCTTCTTTGCCTGGTTTGACCCTGGTGCGCCATTATTGCCACCCTCAATGTTTAGCCCAGCCATCGCAGTAGCGGGTCATCTGCGATCGCATTGTCGCTTTGAAGCAGCCTTGAAATGGTACGAACTAGTTTACAACCCATTGCTGAATGACAATACCTGGCATATTTGCCCACCTGATGACCAGGAAGGTGAAGATCCCAATATTCCAGGAGCAGTTCCAATCGAAGCAGAGGTCATTCAACCAACCGAAGAATGTTGTTGCCCTAGCGATCCGGTTTCCGATCCTGAGGTGAAGGAGCGAGCAATTCTGCTGCACTACTTGGAAACTTTGCTACAGTGGGGTGATGCCTTAATGCGAAAAAACACGCCAGAGGCATTCCAGCAAGCACGTTTAATATTTGACACAGCAGCTAAGATCTTAGGAAATACACCGATTACAGTATTGACAAAAGATCTAACATTAGGCTCATTCATCGTTGCACGTTTTCAACCCAAATGTGCGCCTATCAACTCACGGCTGATGTGCTTGTACACAAGTGTCAGCGATCGACTAATATTAATTCACACTTGTCTGAACGCAAAACGCCTAAAGAACGGTCGTCCAAACCTTGATATGCCCTATTTTGGCAATAGCGATCTTCGGGATTGCTGGAAAACTACCCGTGAGGTTTGTGCTGACGAAGGTGAATGGTGTTTACTACAAAGTCCTTATCGTTTTATAGTCCTACTACAAAAGGCGCTGGAAATGGCAGGTGACGTGCGTGCCTTTGGCAGTGCTTTGCTAGCCGCTTATGAAAAAGGAGATGCTGAATATCTGTCTACCATGCGGGCAATGCACGAGCGGCAGTTGCTCAATTTATTGCTGGAAGTGCGGCAGAACCAGTGGCGAGAGGCAGACTGGCAAGTACAGGCTTTACGCAAGACCAAGCAAATCGCCCAGACAAACCTACAATATTACAAAAATTTGATTGCTTTTGGGCTGATTGGCGGAGAAGCACAATACGAACCACTGACTATTAGCTCAAATACGGTCAGAACTGCTGGTAATATTTCAGAAGCGATCGGTCAGGCAATGAATTTAATTCCCGATCCAAATGTCGGCTTTCCTACGAACTTTATCACGCTGCCACCGGGCAAAAAATTGAGCATGATTTTTTCTGCATCTGGCACGATTGCCACTACAGTTGCAGATATTCTTAATACGGTTGCATCTTTAGGATTGACAAAAGCTGGTTGGGAACGCCGCGAACAAGAATGGAAACATCAGGTAGACGTGCTCACCATTGAAATTGAGCAAATTGAGCGGCAAATCCTGGCAGCTGAGAGACAACGTGACATTGCGCTACGTGAATTAAATAACCATCAGCAACAAATCGAGAACGCGATGGAAGTACACGACTTCTTACGCGACAAGTTCACCAACCACGCACTCTACCTATGGATGCAACAGGAAACAGCAGCAATGCATTATCAGATGTATGAATTGGCATTGCACTGCGCCCGACAAGCTCAACGCGCTTTCAATTTTGAGCGCGGACACACCGCTCGACAATTTATTCCAGCAGAAATTTGGGACAACCTCCACGAAGGACTCTTGTGTGGTGATCGCCTACAATTAGCCCTCCGTCATATGGAAAAAGCTTACTACGATGAAAATGTTCGCGAGTATGAATTAACCAAGCATATTTCTCTGCGCTTGCATTTTCCGATGGCATTCCTGCAACTCAAAATAACTGGCTGTTGCGAGATTGAAATCCCTGAATGGATGTTCGATCTTGATTATCCAGGGCATTATATGCGACGGATCAAGAACGTAACAATGACGATTCCATGTGTTGTAGGACCTTACACTGGAGTACACTGTCGCCTGACTTTGTTGAGCAGCAAAACCCGTGTAGATCCAAGACTCATCGATCTACCTCATCCCTGTTGTGACGACGAACGATGGAAAAATGGTTATCAAGCGATGCCTGAAGATCCCCGTATTGTGTCGATGTATGCTGCAACGGAAGCGATCGCAACATCCACCGGACAAAATGACTCTGGGATGTTTGAACTCAATTTCCGCGATGAACGTTATTTGCCATTTGAGTTCTCAGGTGCAGTCAGCCGTTGGCAAATAGAACTACCATTAGAAAACAACCATTTTGACATGGAGACACTCAGTGACGTAGTACTACACGTGAACTTTATGGCACGCGAAGGTGGAGAAAATCTTCGCAAAGCAGCTAACGAATGCGCTCAGAAAAATTTGCCAGGTGGAGGTGTGCGTTTCTTCGATGTGAAACGTGAGTTTCCCGATACTTGGCACTCATTTGTAGGTGTTACATCTAAGTTAATGCCTAAGGAATTGGGTATTCGACTGAGTAGGAATATGTTCCCGTACATAACCGGAAATAAAAAGATTGGCGTACAAAAGTTGGAAATATTTTTTGAAGCACCCGGAGCCGATCCAAGTGTACACCACATCGTTGAATTTTTAGTTGGGCAGCGTGTTGGTCAAATAAAAGAAGAAAAATGCGATCGCGATGTGTACAGTATTGTTTGTATAGCTAATGCTAATTGGCCAGGACTTTTCCATGGTGTGCTGGAAATTGACTTTGAATCACTCATTACGTCTAACCCTCAGGATTTGGGTGTATTCAGATTTCCGATAGATATCAGTGATGTGACGGATACCTATTTATTCTGTTGGTACAAGATGCTGTAAATGCTTTGGGATTCTGGCAATAAGCGAGTGCCAAAATCACCTCTTAATCTTTCTGATAAAACTTACCCTGTATCCAGAGCTAGATCATTGGTACTAGCTGAACAGGACTATTTGAAAAATAGCGTCAATGTTGATCGGGAAGACCATCACTTGTGCGATTAACTTGCATTCTACTCTTCTGAATTGTTGCTGCTCATTTGCTTTCGCAAAACAGCAACTTGCAAAATCATACTCTTATCCATACCACCCGTTTCCATTGCTCCCATCCAATGCATCATTGATGAGAGAACAAGTTCTTTGAGGTACGCAAAGGAAAAGCCATCTGTCATCTCAGCAATTTGAGTGATGACTGTTTCTGACAAACGCATTGCTTCTTTAAATTTGTCGTTCCACAAGCTGAGATATGCCGTGCGTTCTGTCAAAGCAGGTAATTCAAAGTAATATTTGCGGTCAAAGCGACTGGGGCGTTCCAAAATCGCTGAATCTATACGATCTGGATAGTTGGTTGTCGCCAAAATGACAATTCCCGTATTGGCAGCAAAACCATCTAGTTCATTCAAGAAAAATGAACGATTTTCTGCTTCTACTAAGGAATCAAGGTCTTCTAAAACCAGAATGCAGGGTGCAGTCTGTCGCGCTCTCTGAAAAACGTCACGAATACTGTGGTGGGAATTATCGTACTGCGATTTTAAGCTTTTAACGTATAGACATGGTTGCTGCATTTTATTGATCAAAGCTTTGACCGCATGAGTCTTACCATTTCCTGGAGAGCCAATAAATAAAATCCCACGTTTCCAAGGGACTCCACAAGCTTCATAAGTGTCTTGTGAAGCAAAAAAGCTTGCTAAATCTTCTTGAATTTCTTGCTTGAGTGTCCCAGACAAAATCAAATTCTCAAAAGTTGCGTTCTGGATCGAGTCAAACAAGTCTGGATTTTTTGACCAATAACCATCTTCAAATACCAAAATTTCACTTCTTACTTCTGTATTCCATGCACAAACAGTTGTAAAAAATCTTTCAGCAATTTCTTTGCTGTCAGCTAACATCCAATAATATTTATTTCGACAAAAACCATCTTGGAAACTCACGAGCAGAATCTCAAATTGATATCCTTCCCATGTCACTTCTACACTGGCATTTTCGGTGCAGTGATAAATTGTATTTTCCATACCATTCCAACTGGAAGTCATTTGGTTGTGGATGGAAGTGTCATATTTAAGGCTACAAAAGTTCGCTTCAGCATATTTTTCAAAATCAAAGGCAGAATCGCTTCCTTCTAATAATGCTTTTTTAGGATAAAATGCTGCTAATTCTTGGCTAATGTGATAAGCGATCGCATTAGGAGAAAGGTTGAGTGCTTCTAAAATTAGTTGTTGTTTTTTCACAATTTTTTTGCTTTTTAATATTTCAAAATATTTCTTGTCGAGCGACTATTCTCTATTTTCACAGACAACGTACTACATCAGGATACAAATTGTTATACTAGACAAATTTCTGGATAAACTCATACATTAAATCTACCCTACCCTTCCTTAACATAGCTGGGTCTAGTCTTTCTGTTGTATTGCAAGTCATGAGAATAACCAATTGCTGTTGTATTTGAATGCCTGAATCTTCAATCACGCTTTGATATAAAGTGCCATCTAATAAACTCAAAATGTGTTCTGTTTTATTACTGTACTGGGCAACTTCACTGGCGCGGTCTTGTGCCAAATTATCAGCTTCATTAATGATAATACAAATTTTTTCCAAGTACGTTGGAGGGACAAAGTTGGCGATCGCATCGTGATCCAAAATAAAAATCACATACCCTAAAGGCATCAAAATTTCTTTGGCGACTGCTTGTGTCCAAGCTGTTTTCCCCGTCCCTGGCTCTCCATGTACCAAAACAGCTAACTGGTTCTGGTTAAGAATCGCCTGCTGTACTGCATCGGTAAAACTTTGAATATCTGGTGGAAAGCTACGAATGGGAAATTGGCTGTGAACCTTACCGACACGGCTTTGATACCCACTGAGCATGACTGCTAAATCGTAAGTTGCTTTATTAATCAGTGGTGCTAAATTTTTTGCCATGATAGTATATTGCCGCCTACCGCGATCGTAAGCATCAATTTGCAACCAAACATCATACTTGCTCCAGTAAGCATAAACAGTGTTGACAACGTCCAATCGTTCCCAATTGACAAACTTTTCTGCAGGAAAATAAAAGTCTCGTTCTAAATAATGCTGCGTAATAATATCCGGGCATTTCAATAAATCTAAAACCCGCAATACAGTAATTTCTTGAAGGCGATTCAAAACGTAATCAATGGGTATGCTATTGCGACTGACGAAATGAACAATAGGTGTTTCCGTACTTAAGACATCTTTATAACGGTGATCTGGTGTGAGGGGATCGGGTGTAATATAGTTCCAAAATTTTTCTACCTCATAACGGGTATTGTCAGAAACAACATTTAATAAGTTAGCCCACCAGGTATAATTATTTCTTCCTAAAATCTCAGCAACACTACTTGCAAGATTCAAACTTTTTTGAGTCATTTCTTTTGTATCGTTATACAATAGACGCCAAACAAACTCCCAGTCTAACTCTCGATGAAAGGGTCGCCAACCACTTTCCAGCAAACTTTGACGATTATTATTAATGGGAGCGCCTTCACGGTGTCTGTAGTAATCAAAATCCATGATTTTAATAATGCAGCAGTGTTAATATTATGTCTTTTTTTTTCGTGAGAGTTTGGTATAGCAATTTTATGGGATTTGCGAGAAAATACTGAGCCTTAGAAACCCAGTATCTCTCAGATACCGGGTTTCTTTATCTCATGAATGATTTAGGATTGCTATAAAAGTAGTTGTTATATTTCTTCATCCTTTATCCTTATTAATGTAATTCTGTTCCTTCATGGCGAAGTAAATATCTATCGCTAATTAACTTCAGCACAACCCTACCGATTTCAGGATGGTGTCTTTCAACGGTAGGTTGCACAACAACACCTTCCATTATACAGTCTGGGCTGAGTGTACTATTGGCATTGTTAAATTGCGACACCGCGTCCCAACTATAAGCACCTGTGTAAAGTACAGGTACTCTTGGTAAAGAAAATTCTTCACAAAAAGCAACAAAATCGCTGTAATTGAGAAACTCCTTACCCTGACGGACAGCAAATACAGCCAGCCCTATCTTGCCATTTGGTAAACCGTATTTAATATCTTGGACACCATAGATTTCTCCAAAGACTTGAGTTAGAGGTGGAAGTTTTTGTAAAACAATATTCTCGTGATAAGCACGAACATAAACTAGATTTTTATTAACCTCATTATTTTTCCAAAAGTAGTTATGGCTGCCCATATGAGTATTGCCATCAGCATCTACTAATACTGTGAAGTTAGTTCCATGGAGCTTTTCTGTGACTACGACTTCCTCACCTTCAATTAAGACATCTTTGTAGCGCTTGAGATTTTCTGGACTGGGAAATTTATAATGCCCAATGTAGCTTTCCATTTCCCCACGCATTCCTTGAGGAATTGGATATTCATATTTAGTAACACCGAAATACTCGGTATAGTCATCCCCAGGATTTCCTGTAAAATTCGCTCCTACAGGAATGAGCAAGCCTTCAGAAAAAATGCCCCGTAGTTTGGCAGCACGAAGTTTTTTGGAATAATAAGGACGAATTCCAAATTTATCAAGATAGTCTTCTGGAATCACACTATCTATAGGAAAGTAAAAGGCAAAGTCTCTAGGTTTAAAGTTTCCTTTTGCACCGATGACTTGATACGCCATGCCTTCCAAAGTTATAATGTCAAGTCTATCAGCATTTGGGTGAGAAGTAACACTCTTGATTTCAACAACCTCAACTTTAAATATGCTCATAACTCATAGAATTTTGGATTTTAGATTTTATATTTTGGATTGAGAAAGCTTTGCTAGCGTCTCAATTTCATCCCACTATTTGTCGCATTATTTTGTCAACTTGGTATCACCTCTTCACAGAATTAGAGTATTTTAAAATAGTGTTTTTATAGCACAACGATATATCGCTGTGAATTATCCACAACTTAGAATCAGGATGAAAAGTCTATAATTCATCAGGAACGTTAATGCATAAAATTTTTTGACCGAGCGTAAAGTTGTACAAACCCCTGTTCGCGCAACGTATCTGTAGAATGCAGTACAATATCTTTATAATACATATACTACAAAATGTCAAGCGGTACTTTTTTTCACCAGACAAAATTTAGTGGAGCGATCGCACCTTAGAATTAAGGTTAGTAAAATAAATATAGTTCTAGTTATAAAAGTAATCGAACGTCTCATGCGATATCTAGTTAAACTGCTTAAAACTGAAGAAGGCTACGCTGTTTGGTGTCCTACCTTGCGTGGATGTTGTTCTCAAGGTGAAACGGAGGCAGAGGCTTTAGAAAATATTAAGATTGCAATTCAAGAGTACTTGGAAGTTGTTGAGGAACTGAACCAGGAAGGAGAATCATATTACGTGGATCTGGAGGTTGGCGTTGCGTGACGACTCCACACGTTGCCCTTGAAAGTTTAGATGAACTAACTAGTCGCCTACCATTGGTCGATGCAGTTGAATTAATTCGTCTTAGTCGGGAGGATCTGGAAGAACGGGGACATTTGAGCCAATGAGTGTGATTGTGGATGCTAGTTTGCTCGTTGTGCTGGTTAACCGCGATCCGCGACGTGAAGTTGTGTTCAAGTTGATGCTTTCATGTTAAATGTCACAGACCTATCCAAGTTAAGAGAATTTTCTCTTCTGTGGATAGCTTTATCTTACAATCACTCCTCAGTGAAGCGATCGCACGTTATCATGCAGATCGCTCTTTCCGAATTCGCTCTTCAATATCCTCCAGTGTTTGTAATACCAAACGTTTAGCTTGCAACCGCCAGCCCCACTTTTGCACACGGATAGCGATCGCCGTACCAATTACGGTAGCAATCAAGTCTAAAGGTTGCATAAAAGAAATTCCCAGCAGCAGTCCTAGACCGGCAATACCCCAGAAAGGTAGCGCCACAGCCTGACGCTGCGTTTCCACTAGTTGAGAAATCGGATCGGAGGGCATTTCAGCAAGCAGTACTTTTTTGACCTCTTGTTGTTCTTTTGCGGAAACAGAAAGACCAATCTTCTGCCGAAGTTTTTCGATTTTACGAGCATCGGTACTGTACTGCGTCAGTTCATCCTCTGCCATGAGAATTAGGCGTTCATACTGTCCCATTGATTGCTAAGTGTCTTTAAATAATGGAGCTAAAGTTCTCTCACAACAAATCTTAAACCGAAATTACTCCCCAAGGTCACTTTTCAGTAACTTGTTATTGCACTGCTATTGCAACAACAAGCCAAGTTTGACAGGTTGTCTTTTGACGGCATAAACCATGCACCAGAGAATTATGAAGGATTTTCTAGAATGCGCCTGTTTGTAGAGGAGACAAAGGATGAAAAAATTTGTTGCAGTGCTGTTGCTGGCTATAGCAATATTTACTTTTGCTTTCAACCGTCCTGCTTTGGCATCTGATACCGTCAAGGGAGCCAAAATCTTTAACGCCAATTGTGCTTCTTGTCATGCGGGTGGTAAGAACTTAGTTCAAGCTCAGAAAAGCTTGAAGAAAGATGCCTTAGACAAGTACGAGATGAACTCACCTGACGCCATCATTGCCCAAGTCACAAAGGGTAAAAATGCAATGCCTGCCTTCAAAGGTCGTTTGAAACCTGAGGAAATTGAAGATGTAGCAGCATATGTGCTAGACGAAGCTAATAATAAGGAATGGAAGTAAAATCTCAGTACCCATCATGAACTGCGTATACCAAGACATATAAAAATGGGCAAGGGGCAAGGGGCATTGGGCATTGGGTTTTTCCCTAATCCCTGACCCCCTGACCCTGACTGCTTCTAGAAGCTTACGTATTGTAATTTAATGTGAGACATTGCCTATGAATCGCTGCTTTCGATTCATGCTCAATTTCAGTATTGTTGTTGCATTCGCCTGCCTTTATTTTACTTTACCTGCGTACCCGTCATCTACCCCTGATACCCAGATGACAGCAGGCGACTTCTTTAAGTTAGGTGTTGAAAAGATGCTCAACAGCGATTATATCCTAGCTGTTAAAGATTTTACAGAGGCTATTCAACTTAAAAGTAATTTTACCGCCGCCTATAGCAATCGATGCCTTGCTTATCTTCAGTTAGAAGATTATCAGAATGCCGTTGCCGATTGCAATCGAGTCATAAATTTTGCACCGAACAATGTTGATGCGTACCTTAATCGGGGACTAGCACACTACAGACTGGGGGATTATCAAGCGGCGATTGCTGACAACAATCAAGTTACTGCACTTAAACCCCATAACTTTAAAGCTTACTACAACCGAGGGGTAGCCAATGCCATGTTAGGGAATTACCAACAGGCAATATCCGATTACAATTTGGCGTTAACTCAGATTCCTCAGATATCCAATCAACTTTTAGCAGATATCTACAATGACCGAGGACTGGCTCATTTCCAGTTGTTAAACTTACAAACGGCTTTACTCGACTTCTCAACAGCACTTCGTATCGACCCCAATAACTACAGAGCTTACTACAATCGAGGTTGTGTTTGTGGGCGAAGTGGGGATAACAGGAGTGCGATCGCTGACTTTACGGCATCACTCAAGTTACACCCAAACAACGCCCATGCTCATTTTAATCGGGGTGTTGCTTATCACTTGCTTGGTTACAAACAAGCAGCAATTACAGACTTACAAAAGGCGGCGGATAACTTTGCTTTCCATAAAGAAACCGCAGCATACGAAAAAACTCTGGATTTTCTTGAGAATATACGGCGGCAACTTCCATTTTTATCAGAAATTGCTCTTCTCTGATTGAAGTTGTTATTTTGCAATGGAATTGGGCATCCTAAGTTGGAAAGAACTTACTTTCTGTATAATCACACGACTAAATATAAAGTTATGAGATTAACTTCCACTTCCATTGCAATTCTGGGTGCGTTCGCTGTTCTGGTCAATATTCCTCAAGTTTATGCTCAAACACCACCACCAATAGAAAGCCCTCAAAGTAGCCCCAGTGACTTACTCAATCAAGGACTGGAAAAATCCAATGCAGGAGACTTACAAGGAGCGTTGGCAGACTATACCCAAGCAATCCGCCTCAACCCCCGCTATTCCCTAGCATACTACAATAGAGCCATAACATATTACGATTTAGGAAATAAAGAAGCCGCGATCTCTGACTATAATAAAGCAATTCAAGTCAACCAAAGTTGGGGTAAAGGAGCGATTGTTGACGCTTATATTAACCGAGGACAACTACGGGATGAGATGGGTAATTATAAAGGAGCGGTAGCCGATTATAACCAAGCTATCCGTATAAATCCTCAAGACTCTGAAGCGTACTACAACAGAGGCATTGTTCAGCAAAATATGGGCGTTCGGAAAGCAGCCATTGCTGACTATACAAAGGCAATTCAAGTCAACAACTGGACGGACAAAGGACCCTACTCTGCATATCTCAATCGCGGAAATGTCAAATTGCAGATGCGCGATCGCCAAGGAGCACTAGAAGATTACAATCAAGCGATCGCTCTGAAAACAGACTATGCCCTCGCTTATAAAAACCGAGGAATTCTGTACTTAAATACAAAGAAAACACAGCAGGGAATCCAAGATTTACAAAAAGCAGCAGAATTGTTTCAGCAGCAGGGTCATCAAAATAGGTATGACCAAGTTGTTCAAATCCTCAAAGAAGTTCAAAGGTAATATCATTTTGGATTTTAGATTTTGGATTGAAAAAGCCTTGCGGGACTTAATTTTAGTCAACTATCTGTCGCATTATTTTTTCAAATTGGTATAATTTTTTTGAGAGGCACTTGGTAAAAAAAATCTTGTGGCGCGGGTCTTTGCCCGCTCCAAAGATAGTCAATTAGTTTCATTATAAACCGTAATCCAAGGGATAGGTTGAGGATAATGGGTTTGCCAACCACATACCGCGTGACGGTGATTTACGTTGCGTGTACTCCGTTATCTGGCTACTCACCGCGAAATGCTGCGATCGCACTATAATATCGGACAGGACCCCAACTAATATACTTCATCATGCGATCCCAAATTTATGAGTAATATCGCCTCTTCTTGATCTTCAGGGTCTTCCACGAATTCAAACAAAAGACGATAACTATAATCAATTGATGATGACCAGATATTTGATAAATCGCCTTTAAGCTTGTGGGTATGTAAGCTAGGATGAAAGGGGTCTTCGGCTAATTGGCGACTCGGTTTGTTCAATTAGGGGTCTAAGATTCGGGTTTTTACGTATTAGACGTTTAAAAGCACGAAGGGATTTGGGTGTCCAACCGATTTTCATGGTTGATCTAATTCTGCTAAAAATTGATCTACTGAGCCAAATTTTACGTCTCCTGAGGCAAATTCTTGTTTAATTTCGCTAATCTCTTGGTATAAGTTAGTTCTTCGCCGTTCAAGTAATCGTTTTTGCAGGAGATCGAGCAAGATTTCTTGATCTTCTATGGGTAAACTTTCTACTGATTCAATGGCTTGCTGAAGTGCTGATGTTTTCATAGCGCTCAAGGTGATTGAGTTTGCTTCCCATTTTATCTTTAATTTGTTGGTTTTCGTTCCAAAAAACCTGAGTTCGACGTTAAAAAAAGACTGAAAACTAGACAGAACAAACTTTGTAGCAATACAGGGCTTTTCGATTGAATGTCCGCACCTGACTTCTGCAATTGAAGTAGCCTCTTATCAATAGCTCACCCATTTGTAGGAGGACAGTAAAAAGTTGATTGGTTTATCCTGGTAGTAATCAAACTTACACAAGAAGGTTTGAAACACTATTCCTACGTTATGGCAGGTATCCCATTCAAACTGCCATCTCTCCATCTATGAAAATCAAAACTTTAGTATACTTAGTGCCTTTTCTACTAGTCGGACAAACGTCTGCTTCTGCCATCCAAGATACACCTCATCTGACTCCAACACAAATTCAACGTTTCTCCCGCGATCTAGTTCCTTTCAACTCTCAAGACTTTTTTAATAAGGGACAGGATGTGATAGAGAGAGAAATTCAAATTCTTAGAGAAAGACAAAATTCTTCAAAGGAGCCTGTTCTTAAAGTAAATCCGCAACCTCAGATAGAAGAAAAGCCTATACCTCGTAAAAACAGCCCTGAGATTTTTCCTAAGGAATAGTCATTATTATATAAAATCTTTTTTGGATCTAACAACCCTAAGTAGCCAACGAAGTTCAAATAGAATTCCCTTGAAATATTTTTGAATAAAGAAATTTCTGTAAAAAAAGATTGCAATTCTTAAAAGATTCTTTGACCTTTTTCTCCTGTATGCATAATTTGGCAAATTTATCCGGAGAAACCAAACTTTTTTTGATTGATATTGTATGTTCTGAAGATGAGCCGAATTCAATGCGTGTTCTACATATTTTAAACCACGTCCAAGAAATCGGTAATGGAATTGTCAATGTGGCGGTGGATTTAGCTTGCCTGCAAGCTAAAAATGGTCATGATGTAGGTATTGCCTCTATAGGTGGAGAGTATGAGGCACTGCTTGCAAGTTATGGTGTCAAGCACTTCAAATTGGATCAAAAAAGGACGCTCATTAATATATGGAATGCGTCTTTGCGTTACCGGGAAATTGTCAAAGCGTTTGAGCCACAGATAGTCCATACCCATATGATGACTGGGATTGTACTGGCAAGATTGTTAAAGGCTTCATCTAGCTATGCTTTAGTCTCTACAGTACACAACGAATTCCAGCGCAGTTCAACACTAATGGGTTTCGCAGACCGCGTCATTGCAGTGAGTCATGCTGTTGCTGAGTCGATGGCAAAGCGCGGTATTTCGCGGCAAAAACTGAGGGTTGTGTCTAATGGGACTTTGGGAAGCGTTCGTAGTCGAAGGCTTCAAGAGTACTTACCAATGCAATTGCATAAACCAGCAATCGCAACTGTTGCAGGAATGTATCAGCGCAAGGGTATTGGTGAGTTAATTGGTGCTTTTGCTCTCATTGCTGGTGATTTTCCGGATACCCATCTCTACTTGGTGGGGAATGGTCCTGACCGACCCATGTTTGAAGAGCAAGCCAAGAGCACTCCTTTTAAAGACAGAATCCATTTTGAAGGCTTTCAAGCAGAACCACAACCTTATATGTTAGGATGTGATATTTTTGTGTTGGCTTCTCACCGTGACCCGTCTCCACTTGTCATTCCAGAAGCCCGCGAAGCTGGTTGCGCGATCGTCGCTACTCATGTAGACGGAATACCTGAAGCATTAGATGATGGTCAAGCTGGGATACTAGTTCCACCTGCTAACAGTGAAGCCCTTGCAGATGCTTTAAAGCAATTGCTCAGTTCTCCCGATTTACTGCAAACATGGAAAAATAAAGCGCAACAAAACTTGGAAAGATTGAGCGTGTTGCGCGTTCATGAAGAGACTATGGCAGTGTATGGGGAATTAACTGCAAACCGTAATGTTTTTTCAGTTGTTAGTGGTTAATTCAGTTTACTTCTTGTAGGATGGGCTTCTAGCCTGTCCTACAAATTTGGCGGGCTAGAAGCAGAAGCCCACAAGATGGATATACTTTGCACGGTCATAAGCTGAGTGTTCAAATGAACAACATCTTTTGTAAGGGCGCAATGCCTTGCGCCCCTACACTTGGGTTGAAAAGCTCAATCTATACCCGTGGGAAGTATAATTTATTTTTTGCCAATCCCCAACCATTCAACCTTGAGGAAAATTATTTATATTTTGTTGGTAGTACTGCGGATATGCTTGTTGAAAATTGTTTACCTGTGTTTGGTGTTGATAATATTTATGCCCTGCCATCACAATAGCTAAAAAGCCCCAAAGCAACATACCAGAAAATGCTAGCATGGCACCACCACCGGGTAGCGCTACAACACAACCAAGGGCAACAGCACGAGATGCTGCCATAAAAGCATCGAAACGATACTCAGTATATTGGAATACCTTTAGCAACAGCATTATCATTGCCCCTAAGTAAAGAATCGCTCCGAACCAACCTATGGTAAAAAACGTTTCTAGGATTCCGCTATCAAAAACAATTGGCTGTATTTTGCCGTCGCTATCAACAATAAACGCATTTCCTATACCATTTCCTAGATAGTTTGTCAATGCTCTACCGAGACCATCTTCATAAATCTTTTTTCGGACATTAGCGCTATCGTCTTTATCAAGCGCTGTTAATGTTTGCAAACGGGAGTTGATTGCCTCGGCGAATGGTTCCATGGTAGTTAAGGGGACGACACAAAGTGTCATTACCAAAATGGTTACCATCAGACGCATTTGCAGTTTTGGCTTGATAGCAGTAATCATACTGAGCAGTCCTACCAACCAGCATCCCCATAGAGTACGTACCAATGCTAATAGGAAGGAGAGGTAGCCAAAGGCAGCCGTCGGAATTACTAACGGGCCAGAGCAATTAAATAATAGTAACAACCCTGCCATCATCGTGACAGCAAAGGGGCCGGGAGATGCCATTGTACTCCAAAGCCGGATTTTTAATGGTTCTGGATCTCCAAAACTGGTAATTTTTGTACCGAGCAGCCAAAATCTATCCCACTCTGGTGCAAATAGGTATTGTATAACTCCATAAACTCCTGTGATTAACACGCCCCACAAGAATGCACTTTGTATGCTTTTACGATACTCAGGATAATTTCGCCAGTTAGAAATGAAATAAAAGGAGAAGGAAACAGGAACCAGCCAGTCTAAAAGCGAACGGGTTGCGGTGACTGGTGAAGTTTTAATGAATCCTATAAGATAACCATAAATCACGCCCATGAGGGCAAGAATAAATGGTAACCCTCCCTGTCGCGCATACTTTGGTAAGTCCTTAAAGGAGTACATGGTGATAAAACTCACCAAGTATTGGGATACTAGTATCAATCGAGTCTCATCAAAGCTGCCACTATAATAATCAATTAAGCGAGAAACGAATGGCGTAATAAACCACATCCATAAAGTGAACCCAACGTAGAGGGCAGGATATCGAAAATATAGGAGGAGCGCAACAGCAAAAGATACGAGTATGTATCCCGGCCGCATAATACTAGCAGCACGTACTGCAATACCCGCAACCGTAAAAAGTATTAGCGCTCCAATGGCTATCCAAGCATATAGGGGTGGTGGTTTTGGAATATTATTTGCTACAGGGTATGAATTTGAGATCGGCTGCTTTTGAAACACTGCGCCACTCCAAGGTAATTTGTCACTGGTCACTGGTCACTGGTCACTGTTAATAACGTCTTCGCTGATGCTTGGTTTTGGGTGGCTTGCCAGGTTAACCAGCCTTGCCATCGTCCGCGAATAGATGCTAACCACTTTTGTTTGGCGAAGCTTCCTTCACTAGGTAAAAATCGCAACCATTGTATTAAACCTAAAGCTTCTTGGGTTCCTATTAACATAGCCCATATAACAAATGCTATACGTCTGACAAAGGGTAAGTGTTCCAGTAAAGCTACGGTTTCATTATGTACTGAATTGATCACTGCAGTTTCATTTAATCTGTCACGCTTGTCCTCGTCAAAACGTTGTGCGGGATAGTGATCTACTGCAATTTCTGGGTCGTAAACAATTTTCCAACCAGCTCGTTTCAATGCCAAGCATAATGACATTTCAAAGTGAACTTGAGCACCCGTACCTCTCATCCGTTCGTCAAAACCAATGAGGGTGATCGCATGTCGGCGAAAACTCATGTTCACACCCTTGAGAAGATCGACTTCGCGGGCTTTACCTACACCAATGTGATGTTTACCGATCGCACGTCCCCACCATTGAACTATACCTACAACTTCGCTTGTGCCATCATCTAGCAATTTGTTTTGCCAGTATACCCAGTCTCTTCCACCCACACCCCCTATGCGATCGTCTGACAGATAATACTTTTCAATCCGTTCCAACCAATCCCTATGTGGTGTGGCATCATCATCTGTAACTGTCACGATCTCTCCTTTGGCTTCTTTCAGGGCGGCGTTTAGGGCAGCTACGACTCCTGGTACTGTAACTGTTACAGTCCTTAATTTTAAAGGTTCGGGGTTATATTCTTTAAGAAATGCCCAACTGTCGCTGTCTGTGTCGCGCACCGCCACTAACACTTCATCCGCCGGACGGTTTTGTCCTTTGAGTGCTTCCAAACAACGACTGAGATCTTTCGGGCGACGGTAGGTTGGAACAATGGCAGTGATGGTAATCATGAGTTGCTGCTTAAGTAGTGAATCAGTTAGTACTGAGGAGTTAACAGTAACCTGTACCGGGCAGTTACTAGCGATCGCTAATAACTGCTAACAGATAACTTAACTTACTGTGTTGAGTGTTGAACGAGCTTTAAGCTTGCTTAACCAATCTTTTACTATGCCTTTTAACTTGAGTTCTGTATGGAGCTGCCACTCAAAGAAAGGAGCAAGTCCAAAAGATAGGGCAAAAAGGCGCAGCCGCAATAATGATGAATCTCCCAACTGTTTTAGGAGATTGACAAGTTCTGCTCGTTCCTCTTTATTAAAGATAGGAAGAAAACAATAAGCTGAGTGCAAAACTGCCATCTTGCGTCTCTGCTTGTCTAGTACCTTTGTATCCCAACCTCGACGTTGAAAAGCAGGTAAAAAACTTTCGGTGAAAATCCGAACGTATCCTTTTAATTGCAAATGCTTGCGTTTTGAGCGGGTTTTTTTAACGTCAGTCCATACTCGATAGCAAGCTAGTATTTCATCTGAATAGACATTACCATAGCCTGCATCTGCAATTCTTACGGATAAATCGTAATCCTCCACAAATTCAGGACGGTTTTCATAATACCTAAGTTCCTGTAATGCCTTCGCGCTAAACATGACTATGTTTGCTGCTACTCTATAGCCAGAAACTGCTGCCATAAGGGCATCGTCTGCATCTTGAAACTCATGGTTTCTGGTAACTCGGCACGTGGAACGGGTATTTCCATACTCGTCAATTTCCTGAATAGCAGTATGAGCATAACCTGCTTTTGGATATTTTTGTAGTAGCGCGACTAATTTCTCGACATAGTTGGGAAATATCACATCATCTGAGTCTAAGCGCACGATAAAGTCAGTTTTAGGCTGGCTCATTAACCAAGTGTTGTTGCCAGCAATTCCCAGGTTTTTTGGTTGGCGATAATAGTGAACCTGGGAAAACTGCTGGCACAGTTGTTCCATAACTTGAGGAGTTTCGTCAGTGCTACCGTCGTCAGAAACCCAAACTTCGACATTTGGATACGTTTGATTGCAAGCACTACGCACGGAGTGAATTAAGTATTGAGCTTGATTGTATGTGGGAATACAAACAGCTATAGAGGGGGAATCTGGCATTGAAGTCATCTTAAGTCAGGTCTTACGGGATGGAGCAGTTTGTAGTTAAGGATAAGAGCCTGATTTGACTCACAAAGCAAGGACTCTCATCCTTACAATAAAAACAGTTTTATTATGCTCAATTCCGAAGAGGATTTGCAACCTAATTTTTTTTCGTTGAGTAAGTTTGATTCTCAGGATGACTTTAGCGTGTTTTGATTATGCTGTTGTGACTTGGTTCATGGTCTTGATTTTGCTCAACCAGCCCTTAACTATGCCTTTTAACTTTAATTCTGTATGATGCTGCCACTCAAAGATAGGAGCCAAACCCAGGGAAAATGCAAAAAGACGAATCCGCAAAGCTGGTGAATCGCCCAATTCCTTTAACAAATCGACTAGTTCTGCTCGTTCTGTTTTGGAAAAAATGGGAGAAAAACAAGCTGCTGCATGAATGAGTGCCATTTTGCGCCGAAATTTATCAATGACCTTCGTATCCCAACCGCGTCTTTGAAAAGCAGACATTAATGACTGGTTGTATATCCACAGATAAGCCCGCAGCTGATCGCCTTTTCGCTTGGGTCGCACGCGTGCAGTATCAGTCCATACACGATACTCAGCCAATAAGGCATCCGAGTAGACATTCCCATAACCAGCATCGGACATTCTTACTGCGAGATCGTAGTCTTCGCTATACTTGAGCTGCCCATCACCATAAAACCCTACCTCTCGTAAAGCTTTGGCTTTAAACATGAAAATGCTGGAAGCAGTTCGCAACCCTGACACGGAAGCTTTTAATGCCTCTTCTGCATTTTGAAACTCATGCTTTCTGATGACTCGTCGTTCGGAAAGGTATTTTCCAAATTGGTCGATTTCCAATGTTGCAACATGACCCCAACCTGAATCTGGATACTTTTGCATGAGAGTTACTAAAGTTTCCACATAACGCGGTGACATATTATCGTCTGAGTCCAGGCGAATCACAAATTCAGTATCTGGTTGGCTTAAAACCCAGTTACAGTTAGGAGTCATCCCCATATTTTCTGGATGGCGATGATACCGCAGTTGAGGAAACTGCTGGCACAATTGTTCCATGACTTCAGGGGTCTCATCGGTACTAGCATTGTCTGAAACCCACACTTCTACATTGGGATATGTTTGGCTGCAAGCACTTGCTACGGAATGAATGAGGTATTGGGCTTGATTATAAGTGGGAATACAGACAGCGACTGATGGCAATTCCTGCATATTATGGTGGCTCCTTTTGATGAGCAGTTATTCGTTATTGCTCAACTTAGTTAATAAATGTTAACTTTGATTGAGAAAGAACTCGAATTCAGTTGTTGAATTTTGTACAATTGAGACGTGCGGGTATAAATATTGCTACAACCAAAGGTGAAGCCTTTTACCAGAACGCCAGAAAGTTATTTGTATCAAAATAGAACTCGTTTAGGCAAAGCTAAAGAGCTTTTAAGTAGAAGAATTTCAACCTCTTTTACTTAATCGGATATACAAAAAGGCTTTATGCGAAAATGGAAAAATGTTTACATTCTTTACATTTTTTCTTTGATGACACTACTTTTACTTAACTCTACAAAGTCAATGAGTTACAAGAACCATATTAGAAAGCATACGATCGCTATCAAGCTTCTTTGTTGCTTCTTCAGATTCCAAGAGATATCGGTATTATAGAAACCTCAATTATTCATGAAATTCAGTAATGTCGTACTATAGGGCATTGCCCACCCAACCTACTTGTATTTCAAAAATCAAATAGGATTTCTATAGCGCCTAATATCCTTTTTTTTTTCAGCTTATTCGTTTTATTATAACGTTAAAAACATCACAAAGTCTATAAATAAATGTAAGTAAGTTACTGACACCAGAATAGATGACAAAAGGATTGGGGAAGGTGAGGTCTCCTCTGGGCATAAGGGGTAATGGGGATTAGCACGTCTTGTCCCTAACCCCTAACCCTTAACCCCTAGAAGTTAACTCTTCTAACAAATCCACATAGGTTTGTGCCATTTTGCTCCAGCTGTGTTGTTCTGCTATGGTTCGGGAGACTTGACCCATTTGAGTTCTCAGCTGTTGGTTGTTTGTCAGGGTTGACATTGCAGTGGCTAAAGCTTCAACATCGTCTGAGTCTGGTAAAACGATCCCCGCCTCCGGTGTTACCAAATCTGCTGCTCCTGTGGAGGTAGCAGTGATGACAGGTATGCCTGTGGCCATAGCTTCAATCACAACTAAGCCAAAAGGTTCGTACCGGGAGGGAAAAACAAAGAAATCGACTGCTTTCATGACGGATGGTACGTCACGGCGCAATCCTAAAAAGTGGACTCGGTCATTTATCCCTAGTGTTGCTGCAAGTTGGGGATAGGGGCTGCCTTCTGTAATGCCTGCAACTGCTAGGTGTAAATTGGGTACTTTCACAAGGGCATACAGTACCGTGTCTAAGTTTTTCCGAGGGATTCTGATATCACCTGCAAATAAAGCAAGGGGAACTCCTTCTGGAAGACCCCATTTTTTGCGATCGCTAACACCAGGGGAAAACTCTTGCAAATCGACGCCATTGACAACGATCTGAATGGACTCTGGGGGTACACCAATTTCTAATAAATCTTTAGCGACTTTATCAGAAACTGCCACTACTGCTTGTGTTTGACGAAAAGCCTTTTGTTCCCACCTTGCATTTAAAGCTGTGTAAAACCACTGATATAAATCGTAAATAACTTGGCGTGGATTGAATCCAGTTTTGACTGACTTAGGCTTTGCCTGTTTGGCGGAGAATTTTAGCCAAGAACCATGCACGAAATGGACGGCGTTGAGATCGCTCCTTGCCCAAGTAATCGCACCATTGGCTTTGACTACATCAAGTTGAGAACGATGCTTACGCAACCAATTTGTGCTGGCAAGAGCAAAAATTAAGTTACGAAGCAATTCAGCCGGCCATCCTTCAACCGGAATTGGAAACCAATGAACTTGGTCGTTTTGTTGTAATTCCGGGGCTATTTGACTTGATAACAAGGTAACGTGATGACCGCGCCGAATTGCTTCTTGGGCAACCTCGTAATTGACTCGACCCTGTCCATCACCTTTAATAACGCTGTGGGTAACGATGCAGAGCTTCACACTTAACTTCCTGTAAAATGATTTGTGCCAGAACCTGAGATTGACTATCTACACGACAGACGGACGCCATAATTTCTGAATGCGGGATAGACGAACAATTTGAGGCCAAGCTTGAATTGCTCCCCGCTTCATCAAATAGAGTGTCATATGAACAAAATATAAAATGAGAAATACTACTAGTTTAATTGGATCGGGAGATAAATCTTTATAACGTTTTATGCCGATGTAAAGCCGAGCTGCTTCTATTGAGATTTCATATCTTGTCAAGCTACCCACTCCAGGTTCGTTCAACGTACTTGTAAAACCCTCGCTTGCAGCGTGAGTGACTAACAACTCAGGGCAGTGTTGAATTTTGTAGCCTTGTTTTAAAGCTCGCAGACAAAGTTCTGCATCTTCATAGCCAAAGAAAATATTTTCGTCCCACTGTTCTTGGTCAAAAAATTTCCGAGGGAACAGGGTGGCATGAATAGCTACAGATTCAGGAACATCGGATTTACAGAAATATCCCCGAAAAGACAACTTTCCAGAAACCATCTCAAAGGAACCATCTGGGCTGCGACTGACGCCTGAAAGGATAGTGCGATTTCTTTGTTCTGGAGACAGTTGAGAGTATCTCTCTAGAGCACGAGCAATAAAGTCTGGTTTAACACAAATATCATCATCAATAAAGGCGACAAAATCAGTTTCAGAGGAGGGGATTGCATTAACTGCATTATTGCGGTTAGCACAAACTCCAAGGCGAGGACCTGTAATGTATTTGGTTCCCGGATATTTCTGAACAATCTGATAATTCTGCTGCTGTACTTCTATACTTGAAGAGTCGTCAGAAACAACAACAGTGTAGGGTTTAACATCAGAATTCCACAGTGCTTGCAAACATTCTTCTAAGTTTTTTGTACGATTTCTCGTGGTAATACAAGCTGATACTCGCATAGTCTTTTGTTGTTGTTAGCTGGTGTGATGTCAATTTTTATGATGTATAAAATACTTAGCTGTTCCTAAATTTAATTTAGAACTTAGCTGCTATTTTGGGTGGTCCAAAACTCAAGACAAGTGCAACCATTGTTCGGAAGCTGAGACTTTGACGCAAGGAACGCCAAAAGTAAGGACGCGCTTCTTTAATTTGTTTAGAGCGCATTAAACCAATTCCTAAAGTGGTACTCACGTATCCCCATTGTTGGAGAAAATATGGTTTAAATTCCTTGAGCCTTTCATCTTCCATAAACTTTTCAAAGCAGAAAATATCGGCTTGGGCTTTTCGGATTTTCGCTTGATAATTTCGGCTACCGCTCAACATTGTGTCTGTTTGTTCGTGAACTCTGTACCGAGTTAATTTTTCAGGACAATAATATGCTCCCAATCCATTACGGCAACACAGGTAGTTCACATATAAATCCCACGAACCACCGACTTCTGATGGAATGCTTTTCCAATCTACAACGTCTCGACGAATCACGGCTGCTGTCGCTGAAGACACTGCCCTATCTATTAAGCCAAGCTTACAGAAAGGTTGAAAGATTCCTTCTCTTAGATGAGATCGCTTAAACAGGTGCGAACAATGCTCGGTAAGAGCACTATCTATTTCCCCATAAGCATCCATCATATAATGGTCGCAAAAAGCCAGAGCTAAATTTGGATGAGCTTCCAAAGGTGGTACGAGCTTTTCTAAAAAGTTCTCTTCCCACATATCGTCGTCAAGCAAACTCGCTACATATTTACCTCTTGCTTTCTTAAAAGCGTTCATAGTATTGGCAAACATCCCCAAGTTTGTTGAGTTGCGATAGAATCGGATTCTATCATCATTAAAAGACTCCACAATGGATTGGGGGTTTTCCGGGCTGCAATTGTCAGAAACAATAATTTCTATATTACGGTAAGTCTGCTTAATTGCACTGCTTAACGCCGCCTTTAGATAATCAGGACGGTTGTAAGTTGGTGTAATAACGCTGACTAAGGGTTGTAGGGATTTTCTATCACCATTCATATTCTCATTACTGTGTATTTTTACTTTGAACAGGAATATTTCAAAGAATTTTCAACTAATAAATAGTGGATAACATATTTGTATGAAAAATCTGTGTAAATAATATTACAATCGGTTGTCATTTGTCATTTGTTTGAAGTTTCCTTATCGCACTTGGTGGAAATACTAGAGGATGAATTTTTTTAATGGACTTTAGAAACCCGGTTTCTTGAAGAAACCGGGTTTCTCGTCTGGTTTCTCGGCAAACGTATGATCTATTTAACTACTACAAAGGTCTTGTCAAGATTTCGCATAAGCAATTTGTTTGTAAAGGAATTGTGAATTTTTTATCCAAAACCGAGTGAGGTAGTAAATTCTATCTAAGAAACTATAGAATGGCCAACCCAGTATTAAATTAGAAATAGCTAGGGCTTCTTTATAATTCCATTTATGATTTATGTAATAGTTTGTGCGCCGATACTGAAGGTTACGGGATAAATCTACTCTGGCTTGATGACCGATTTGTTCCAAAAAGGTATTGATGTATTGGTTGGTCATCCTGATTCCCGTTTGTCCGTCCATACTTAATTCTACTTTTGCTTGAATGAAGTTATTGTTGCCATGAAGGCGGTAACTTCCTAAAACTTCATTAAGTGTCTTAATTTTTCCTAAGAATGCCGTGCAGTAAATAAGGCAACCATCAACACACAGCCGCCACTTCACACTGTCTATGGGAAAAATTTTTGTCAGGATGCTACGTCGGTAAGCTAGCCCGGAAGTTGGTGGGAAACACCATGCGTTACCTGTTTCTACAATGACTTTTGCTAAATCGTCATCCATAACCCTTCCTACAACAGAAGAATTGGGGATAAGTTTGCCTTCACTATCAACGTTATCTAGCAGGTGCATCACACCAACAACATCTAACTGGCTGAAAGCTTTTATAACTTGCTCTAATTTGTTGGGTTTCCAAGTATCATCAGCATCTAAAAAGGCGACAATGTCTCCGCTTGTTGCCTCAAATCCCGTGTTGAATGCAGCTCCTTGTCCCTGGTTTTCTTGAAAAATTGCTTTGATTTTACCAGGGTACTTTTGGGCAAGTTGCAGAATAACCTCTGGGCTGTTGTCTTTGGAACCATCATCTACGATGATAATTTCCGTATTTTTATGTGTTTGAGTTATGACTGACTCAACTGCAGCAGGTAGATACTTAGCATAATTGTAATTGGAGATAATAATTGATACTTTCATATTGAATCCAAAAAAATATAATCTCTATTGTTTATTTTGATAGATTTAGGTAAAAAATAAAGGTCTTTACAATTGGTTTAACTATATATCAACCAAACTTTTATATTGCTTTATCTATGGTTGTGTAGTTTATTTTTTTAGAGAGAAATTTGTCTATTGCTTTTTCATAAATTTTACCAGAAGAAAGGCAGAGGCTTGATTGCAGAAATTAAATTTTGTAACCTTTAATACAACAATCATGCCTCTGTACTATCTGCTTATACGGTTCTTTTTAAGTTTCATTCACCGTCATTACGAACTTTGAGTATGAAAAAATATTTTTACTCGACTTTACCTACCTCATGCTGCATCTGGTGATATTTCCAAAGCTTACCGCGTCTTTGTAGCAAATCTTGATAGTTTCCTTGTTCTACAACTCTCCCTGCTTCCATAACGACGACCTTGTCTGCTTTGGCAATTGTTGAGAGTCGGTGAGCGATCGCAATCACTGTTCGACCTACGGAAAGCTTTTCTATAGATTCTTGAATAAGTCTTTCCGATACTGAGTCTAAAGCGCTGGTTGCTTCATCCAAAATCAAAATATCTGGGTCTCGCAATAATGCACGGGCTATGGCAATCCGCTGTTGTTGTCCGCCAGATAAACGAGCTCCGCGATCGCCCAACACTGTAGCAAAACCTTGGGGCATTTTTTCGATAAACTCAAGTGCATTTGCCTGTTGGGCTGCTTGTCTAATTGCTGCTTCTGTTGGGTTTGGTGTACCGTAAGCAATGTTGTCCCAAACTGAAGTATTGAAAATAAACGTGTGCTGGCTGACAACTGCCATCCTACGACGCAACGAGTTAATGTCAAGCTGTTGCAAATCTACACCATCTATAAAGATGTGTCCTTCTGTCGGGTCGTAGAATCGAGGAATTAAATCAACGAGTGTTGTTTTACCTGCACCAGATGCTCCTACCAGCGCCGTCATTTTACCCTTTTCAATAGACAGGGTGACATTATGGAGTACTAAATTACTGGGATCGTAGCCAAAATCAACAGATACTACGTCAATTGAGCGTTGTAACCCTGGAAACTCAATTTTCCCATTTTGAAAGTAGGTTTTGTCTTCCTCTCTCAACAGATCCTTAATATTTTCTAGCGAACCACCCAATGTACTCAGGTAGGCTAGAGTTCCATTGATATCCTGGAGACTTGGCACCACACGCACTAGCACAAAGAAAAAGGTTAGCAGCGAAGCGATGGGCAGTGTAAATTTAACGAAGGAAATAATAATTAAACTGATAAGAGCTGTAGTTGCGACACTTTCTGCTATGGGTTTTACTAGTGTCCAGGTAGCGACAACTTTAACTGAGGCATTCAGTAATTCTTTACTTGATTTGTAGAAACGCTGTCTCTCGAAGTCTTGAGTCCCGTTTGCATGAACGGTGCGAATTCCATTGATGAACTCTAATGCGATCGCATTAAATCTACCGTTGGCTTTGGAAATTGCAAAGCTGCTTTCTCTTACCCTAGCATTGAGTGTTGTCAAGCCTACTGCCAACAGAGAAAATAACAGGACTGATAGGACAGACAATTGCCACGATATCAAAAACATACAGATAAAGTAGACAACGACTACCAATACCCTAGTTAGTACAAAAGCCGATCCACTGAATCCTTGTTTGAATCTCTCGATTTCTGTCGTCATCGTGTTCATGATTTCGCCAGAGCGAGCTTCAGTAAAGTAACCGAGTTGCAAAGACTGTAGCTGTTCAAAGATCCGTTTTCGCAAACGGTCTGCAAGGTTGAGTTGAGCAGATTCTGTATAGATTGATGCTAAGTAATTAAAGGCGGAACGAGTCCAAGTGCTGAGTAATATCAGCAAAGATATCACGTATAGAGGGTTGACTACTGAGGCATTAGCTGCTACCCAAGCATCTAACCAGCCAATTCCGGTTTTAGGTGAACTACTGGGATCGGTTAAGCTCTGAAGAAAGGAAAGTAAAAATCCCACACTAACACCCTCAAAAGTGGCTGCTAGGAAGGTAAACACGATGGCTAAGATAGTTATTTTGCGAAAATTCTTAAACTCTCGCAATATTATGTGGTTTTCCTGCCAGAACTTATTAGCTTTGATGATGTTTTTTAGGAGAGTGTTAACTTGTTTGGAGATTTGGAGAGGCATGTTTATGTAAAAAATTAGATTAGCGGGGTAGACAGAAAGGCATAAATACCATTTTGAGGTTTTTTCAGGAGAAAATTTGGATATGGAGCGTGAGAACAGAATATGAAGCTTGGCTCATATTGCCGCAAGGTGTCTGAAACGACCAAGACCAGATCTACCCCGAAGGTCTAATTGTTTTAAAAACAACGTTGCTTTAGAGGAGAACTTTGGTGACAGTTGAAATGTAGTAGAATGCACAAATCCTACTACAACAATTAAATCAGTAAATATCGACAGTTAAACTGTTTCTCTGTAACCAGGTTCAACAGCCTTGAACCTTTCTTCTAGTAATGATAGACTGACAAATCCCGGTTGGACATTTAACTCTCGTTGTCTTGTGAGATTGAGCCGTATTCCTTCTTCCAATGACCAGCATCGAGGTCCGGTCAAACTCATGTCACCTTTAAGAACATTAAGCAACTGCGGCAAATTGTCTAATCCGTACTTACGCATCCAGCGCCCAAGTACTGTTACCTCTTCTTCATCTTTGCGCTCGCCCAAACTATTTTGGTATACTGCATCTTCTTCAAACGCTTTCTGCTTTGTCGCAGTTGTACGAAACTTGATGACTTTGAAGAGTCTACCCCGTTCGCCAATATGCCATTGACGAGAGAAAATTGGACTTTTGGAGTGGACGCGCATCAATGAAACTAAACCCAGAAGCAAAGGCGCAAATGCAAGTAAGAATATCAAAGCAACCAGCCAATTGCTCAGCCGTTTTAACCATCCAAAGAGTGGGCTACTGATTTTTGGTTGTTTGTCAGTAGAAGGTATGCGAAGGAAAATAGGCTTGTCAGCTACAAGGCATGCGTCTGCCCAAAATTTTAACCGGGCTTCACCCAACTTTGGATCGATGCGGACTAAAGTTGCTGGAGTACCCTTTAAACACTCCACAAGTAGCTGCTTTTTATGCAGTGAAGGCATATACGGTTGCTTAACTTGTCCTACAGGCTTAACTAACAACTGATTTTGCCGCCATTGAATTGTGCAGTATTGGGGAGGATTATCTTGTGGTTGCTGTTTCACCGTATAGTAGTTTTGTATTGTTGGTATTATTGAGGTTGTCATATGTATTTCATCTCATAAGGTAGTAGATTGCCGACCTGATACTTGAAAGCTATATAATTCCCTAACCATCTTCATCTCTCTTGCTCTAGGAACGGCCCATAGAGTGGAATTATGGAACCATTAAACTATCTCTAATAACCACCGCACACCATTCATTCAACTTTTTTTTGATGTACCAAATCCATTGCTCACGATAGTCTTTTCCGAATAGCTTTTAAAGTTCCACTCTTTGACTTGACTTGACTTATCCCCATGGATATTCGATCTCTAGGATATAAGACGCAGTAGAAATAACAGTTGCCCGTGCAGATTCTTTATTCACTCTTTATAGAGTGACTGCATTTTTCCTAGAATTATTAAGCTATCGTGAACGATTTTATGTAAAGACTCATTTTTACTTGTAATTTTACCATAGTGCCAGTTTCACAATTCCAAAAGCCTTAATTATTACTACTAATTAGATATCACAAATTCCGTAAACCTTCTTATATGCATAAATTTTATATACTTGTCTAATTTTTATATTTGTATAATTCAATCTTTAAATATGTAACGATTGACAGTTGACATTTCTACATAATCAGTACTTCGCCTCAGTATAAAGTTTACTCCGAATACAAACAGAGGTTAGACTACTTGCCTTTCTAGACCTGGAGCAAGCTTTAGTTGCAGCTTTGGCCTATTTTGCCAACCAGTCTACGGGTAAGTGACTTTAAGTAATTTCAACATCAAAAGAACTGATTTCTGAAAAACCAGTCTTTTGAGTCCATATTTTTTCTTAAAAGTAAATACTTAAGTTTAAATGTTAAACAATAAAGAACCTATACATAAAAAAATCTTAACTTGTTCATTACTTTAAAGAAGGGATATGTATATTAGCTTACTCATCTATAAAGAACATATTATCGACTTAGAGAAAAGTCAAATTCTTAACATTTAGTGGCGGAAAAATAGATAATTTACGGGCAGTTTATTGAGATAATACAGCCGTTTTAGCAGTATTTTGCGTAGAGCCTTGTTGTTATATTCAACCGTAAAAGGTACGGAGAGCATCTATCTGACGGCTTAAGTATTGCATGGGGAACGGGTGATTCATTGTATGCAGTTTCTAAGAAAAACAAGAGGGGATGCGATCGCATCCCCTCTTGGTTACAGTATTTTTCATTAAGGGATTTCCAAGAAATAAATTAATCAATATTGTGGAGTGGGCGTCTCGCCCGCCACCTGCAACGGGCGAGACGCCCACTCCACAAGAAATTTTTGAGTATTTTTTTATTTGGAAGTCCCTAACTTGAACCACAGTGGGGCGCAAGGCCGCCGCGCCCCAACAAACGTTATTTCTCAATGGCTTGTTGGAGGGCAAACCGATGTTGGTGCGTTGTGTAGGGTATGTAAGCACTGCCAGAGTTAGACACGCCACTTGCGACAACTCCAAGAAGATTCAGGCGGCTGAGCATGCCTGTAGCTTGCGCCATTTGGGTGCGAGTCACTTTACCAATACTGGCTACCATAATTGCTCCACGGCAAGATGATGCTGTAAGCAGAGCATCTACTAAGCCAAGGACTGGTGTTGAGTCTACAAGCACCAAATCGTAGTTTTCCTCAAATGTTGCCATCAACTGCTGCATACGAGGAGAACTCAACAAATTAGCAGGGTCAACTGGGGTAGGCCCAGCAGTCAAAATATCAATGTAAGATGACCCGGAAGATTGAATGCTAATTTGATTGGGTATGGAAACATCACTGGCGAGGAGAGTGGAAAGCCCCTGTTCGTTGGGAAGGTTCAACTGTTTGTGCAGGGTAGGTTCGCGCAAGTTAGCGTCAATGAGCAGGACTCGCTTGTGCAGGCGGGCTGCACTCATCGCTAGACCCAATGCCAGAGCTGATTTACCCTCATCTGGTAAGGCTGCAGTAATCATTAAAGATTTGAATGAAGAAACGGAGTTTAAAAGCTCAATGTTCTTGTAAATCAGATCTAATGATTCCCAACGGGGTGAGGACTGCAACACTTGAATTGTCCAAGGTGCGGGTTCCTGTGGCTTGCCAAAGGGCAATTTAATCACAGAGTCTCTGGCGGCTCTTGCTGGTGGTAATTTTGGTGTTGTTCCCAATAGTGGTAGGGCAACTTGCTTTTCTAATTCAGCAGTGGTGTGAACGGAATCATCAGCCGCTTCTCTCAAGAAAGCAGCAACACCACCCAACATAAGTCCTACGACTCCACCTAAGAGAAGATTTTGCTGGAGGTTGGGACCTAACTTCACACCCATTTTGGGTTTTTCGATCACTTCCCAGTTATATCCACCCTTATCGAGTTCTTGCTCTAGGACTTGTTCTGCTTTTACCAGCTGTTGTAACTTTTCGCGGTTAATTTGTACTTGAGGTTCCAAGCGATTGTACTCAGCCAACACGCGGGGGAAGCGCTTGAGTTCATTACGCAGTTGATCTTCTTTCTTTGCTAGAACTTGATCGCGAGCCACTAAAGCCAGCAAATCCGTTCTTGTTTTCAATAGATCTGATGAAAGGGTGATGTCAATTTGACCTTTTTGTCCTTGCTCTAGGAGACCTTGTATTTGGGGTTTTGCGTCTACACCCAAAGTCCGTCTTTGCTCTTGCTGCAACAACGTCTTCTGGCTTTGAAGTTGTTCTATAAGTTTTTGTACGCTGGGCGCTTGTTCGGTAAAACGCAGGCGTTCTTGTGCCAGAAGCAGTTCTGTTTTCTGGATTTCGTTCAGCAATCCTTGATAGCGAGTCGATTGACTGAGACGGGCTTCAGCAATGGCAGTTTCTGGAGTCGTTTGAAGTTGTTGGACTAAATTTTTGTAACGAGCATCAGCTTCCTGATACTCAGCACGAGTTTTACCCCGTTCTTGCTGAATTCTGCTCAGTTCATCTTCTGTAGCTTTTGCCTGTGTATCTGGATTGATTAAATTCTCACTTCTACGAAAGCGTTGTAGGTTTGCTTCTGCTCCTACAACGTCATTATTAACTTTTTTAATCTGTTCCCTGATGACTTTCAGACCTCTTCTGATACGTTCATCTTGCTGTTTGATGTTGTAATCCAGATAAACTTGCTGCATCGTCTCCAATACTTTGTAGGATTTAGCTGGATCGGTACTGATAGAGTCTATTTGGAATATTTTAGTTATGATGTTATCTTCTTTTCTCTTGACTTGGTCTAAAGCCAAGGAGCTTTTCAATTCGGCGACAGTTATATCAGGATACTCTGGCTTCAGCTTATTAACCGCTTTTTCCATCAGTTCAGAACTTTTCATCAAGTTCAGCTGGGTTGCGGTATCTATTTCAATGTTGGGGTCAGTGTACTGGGAATCTACGGAAGCATTTGCTTCTTTCTTTCCTTGATAGTTAGGTTCTATCAGTAGCTGCATTGAGCTTCCGTAGGTAGTTGGTGTTCTTTTTGTCGCCAAGCCTGCTATGGCAAGAGATGCCACAAATACTGCTAAAAACCAGGGGAATCTGCGTACTAAAACCGCTAACAGTTGTCCGTAACCCGGTTCTGACTCAGTAACTGGATTTACATATGGACCGAGACTGCTTTGAACCACGTTTATTATCCCTCAGCTAATCAAATCAAATGAATAGTTACTTTACTGCACAAGTTTGGTCAATAACTTGCTCGACTTTACTAAAGAAAGCCTCTTCTGAAAAATGAGCGACCGCATGATTACGAATGTTCCCGTAATCCCAATAGATATCCCTGGCTTCTAGTAGTGCAGTTTGCAGCGAATCTGGTGTTTGCCTCTTGAAAAATACCCCTGTTTTACCAGGGATCTGAGTATCCAATACGCCACCAGCACCAAACGCGATAACTGGCGTTCCACTAGCATTTGCTTCTACTGGCACTAATCCATAATCTTCTAGGGCTGCCACTATAACAGACCTAGCTTTAGAAAACAACTGAGTGCGCTGAGCATCGGAGACGTGTCCTACAAATTCTACATTGCCTAATGCTTTAGACTGTAATCTTTCTCTTTCGGGACCATCTCCTGATATCAACAACCGCCACCCCAGCCAGTTGAAAGCTTCGACTATTATATCAAGTCGTTTGTAACCGATCATCCGAGCTGAGGCAAGATAAAAGTCTTCTTTTGTATCTGAAAAAACAAACCTTTTCGTATCAATGGGATAGTTGATAACAATTGCTTTTTTACCGTAGATATTTTTAATGCGACGCGCAACAACGCTGGAGTTGGCAATGTAAAGGTCTGGCTCCTGTGCGTAGGTTAGGTCTACTTTTCTCATCATCTCAAAAACTTGTTCGATGAAAGGAGCAAAATATCGATAGTCCCCGTACTCCCGTAAATACGTTTCTGTATCCCATAAAAAACGGGTTACGTTGTGACAGAAGCAAATGTGGCGTGCTGTTGGTTTTTTCCGCACTGCTTTCGCAAAACTGGTACTGCTACTAATAACTAGATCGTACTCTTGTAAATCTAATGCACGGAAGGCAGGAAAGTAAAAGGGTGCCATCAATCTAAAATACTTTATGGCACCTGGTATTCTTTGCAAGAATGTGGTATTGACAGCGCGATCGCCCAAGTCGATGGTTTCTTCGGGATCGTACAAGGAAGTATAAACATCCGCTTCGGGGTAGCGCTTGCACAGCAATTCAAAAACGCGCTCCGCCCCTCCTTTTTGAGTTAAGTAATCATGAACTAGGGCAATTTTCATACTAAACCTGGTGGATTTACTCTATACCAATTTTTATAGAAATTAGGCGTCAGGGGTTAGGGATTGGGCATCACCGTAGGAAAGTTTATGACGACTGTATTGAACGCTGTACCCTCGTTTTAGCAGTTTATAAACTATTTGGCAATCTACTCTATCCTCCTATTGATTTTTAAGATACTAAAAATTTATTTTTTTATTATTAACTTTTAATAAATATTTCGTAATGGGATTGTGATTGGGGACAAGGAGGAGTGAGGGAGTGAGGGAGTAGAGAGTGGGTATTGGGGACAATCTAAAATCCAAAATCCAAAATCCAAAATCCAAAATTACCACTCCCTACTCCCTACTCCCTACACTGCTGCTAGGGTTTTAAAGAAATAAGCATTTTGTTCGGCACGCAGTTTATCGCACAGTCTGCCTGAAGGTAGTTCGACATCGTCATATGTCAGAACTTGGTCTTTGGAAATATCTCTCTTGAGGCGACATCCTTCTGCTAAACCAATTGGCAGGAGGTTTTGTTCTTGAACAATGTTGGAATTTTCACATTGACCGTAGGTCATGTAATAACCAATACCATCCAAAGTTTCTCCAGCTTTCAGGTCAATTTTGGCAGTCGTCACAACGTCCACTAAAGGAGCACCTAAAGGGCTTAATACGTAGTCTTGGAAAAGAACAACACGAGCCACTGACAGTGGTACTTCAAAGTGACAGAGGTGATATGGGGTATAAAAGCTGTAAAGCGGACCTTCGCCTAATTTATAGAGATTGAGGTAGTGACGTTGCTTCGGGTCGTCATTAGTTCCGAATACAAAGACTCCTGGGCCTGGTTTTGCACCCACAACATAATCTACAATGCCGCCCAATTCTTTCAGTTGTTCGACATCGTACATCCCAGTCATTTCATCAACATGACCCTTAAAGTCATATCCCAACATACCTCGCTTGGCGACTTTCATCCCCGTAGCGTTGGCGACGATCGCTTGTTCAAAAGAGATTTTTGTCCCATCTGCAAAGCTAGTTACCATATGAGGTTTTTGACCCCAACGTTCGGCAAATGCTTTTTGAGTTGTAGGATTGCGATATGGGTCTTGTAAGCCTTTAATGTTACCACACAATAGTGGAGTTAAACCAATACTTTTTACAAAACGATATAGGTTCATTTGTACCCCAGGCTGGTCACCATCACAAGCTGTGAGGATAACGCCTGCTTTGTCTGCATAAACTTTGAGGATAGAACCAATAGTGCCATCCAATTCAGCGTTCATCATAATGACGTGCTTGTGATGGGCTATTGCCTCCATCACAACGTGAGTGCCAAATTCCACCGCACCCGTCACCTCAATTAACGCGTCAATCCCCTCAGCACGGCACAGCAACATCGCATCTTCTGTGACTGCATACCCGTCGTTTGCGATCGCGTTTTCCAATTCCCCAACGGAGGAAACAACTTTATAATTCTCAACTCCGGCTTCTGAATATGCACGTCCTGCAGCATCAACATTGCGGTTGGCAATAGCAACTAATTTCATACCGGGTACGGAATTTGTAATTTGATTGGCAATTCCCCGACCCATGAAGCCTGCTCCAATCATGCCGACTTTAATAGGGTTAAGAGCTTCTGCACGGGCTTGTAAAGCGCGATCTACAATAATCATCGATTTAAGGTTCCTCTGGTGTGAGTTGTGAGTTGTGAGTTGTGAGTTGTTGGTTGTTAGTTGTGAGTGGTTAGTTGTTAGTTGCCAATAACCGCTAACCACCAACCACTAACCCTTAATTAAACACTTCCGCCAACAGTCATCATTGACATCAAAGGCCAATTTTTATCCTTTTCAGAAATGACAGTCACTTCTATAGGCCATTGAATATTGAAAAATGGATCGTCGTAGCGCAAACCACGCTCGTAGCCCGGAGTGTAAAACTCACCTACTTGATAAACAACCTCAGCCCCATCTGTCAGTGCTTGATACCCATGGGCAAACAGCTCTGGAATGTATAAGGCACGGCGGTTTTCAGCGGTAAGTTCCACACCAATATGTTGAAGGTAAGTTGGAGATTCAGGACGCATATCTATAATTACGTCATAGATAGCGCCACTTATGCAGCGAATCAATTTTGTTTCTGCTGCTGGGGAAACTTGATAGTGCATTCCCCGCAATGTTCCTTTTTTGTAATTAAAAGACACGTTGCATTGGGCGACTGTTGGCTTTAAGCCATGTGCTTCAAATTCTTGAGCGCAGAAAGTCCGAGCAAAAAAACCTCTGTGGTCGGGCTTTTGGTCTAAATCGATAATGTATGCACCTTGAAGTTCGGTTTTCGTAAAAATCATGGTACCCTCACTTTGTACTGTAACTACACAAGTAAATAAAACAATTTCTGAAACTGAGCAGATACTTGAAAACTTTTGCTGTATCGTTCATGTTGATACTGCTCATCTGCGAGATCGCGTCAAAGGTAAAATCTACCCTACCGCCGTTTTGATAAACTCTGTCAGTTTGTAGATGCGATTACATGATGGTTTTTATTTTTTTATATGTCAAGCAAGAAACCATCAAACACCTTCATCATAAGTTTTAAACTATAGATTTTCTAAAAACCTATTTGTTTCTCTTATATTTTTGACACTTGTTTTCTCTTTCATATCAGACATTAAAACTTTTTTGTTCAGTGGAATTCCTAACTGAGAGAGACAAGACTCTGGAACTTAAATTTATTTGAAGAAATTTCATGATTATCCTTTAAAAAAAATTTGCGTTGCTTGGGGAATCCCCACACTTTTTGTGGCTCATCAACTTACACCTTATCAATCGTTTCTAACTTGAGTACTAGGAGCACCCAATAGGGAGTTTGACGAAGATCTGACAGTAGATAAGTACACGTAACTTAAGTAACGACTTAGCGCTTGAATGGCTACAATAGGCCATCTTCTTAAAGCTCCCACAAGAACTCTCCAATTAAATTTGACAAAGCGTGTGAGCAGCATTTTTTGACTAAAACTTTTAGAAAACCCTATTTCCCTAAGTTTCAACATCACTTCAGGTATGTCTGCATATTCTAATGTAACTAGAAGCTTGGGATTTTGCATAAAATAATGAGTGCCTGCAACACATTCCAAATAATTATCTTTAGTAACTAAGGCACCTGCTTTGGAAGCACAAAAAGCTGTCCAATATATTTGAACTGCAAGTTATTTAAACCCGAAGTCCAACTTACTATAGCAGCTTTTGCCAAATCTGTTTTGTATACTAAAGCTGTCGTCAGTCCTACACCTCCAATACTTTCTTCTAAACAAAGTTCAAATACCTCTTTGCCGTTTGAATTCATTACATCTGTCTCAACATCAAAGCAACGTGGTTCAAAAAATTGACCTGTTTTTGCATCACTTTTGGAAAAGTTTAAAATGATTAATCCTAAATCGAGATATTCAGTTAAAGTCTTAACTGTGTATGCTATGGAGTTATCAAAAATTTTGTCATCATCACTAATTGTCCAAACAAATTTGCTTTTAGCAAATTGAATACAAGAAGCGATATTTCTCACTGCACCAATATTTTCTTGATTCCTCTTATATTCAAACGTTATTTGTTGAAAAGCAGAGCGCCATTTTTCTACAACTTTTGGCGTATCATCGGTTGAACAATTGTCAGAAATCAAAATTTCACATACAGATTCAAAACCTTTGATTGAGCCAGCTAACCATGCCAGTTGTTGGTCAAGTAAATTTGCACGGTTGTAAGTTGGAATCGCAATGGTAAGTAATTGAGTCATAAGTGTCTCTCTACTTTACACGTAGATGCCTTTGGATTGGATAGTAGATTTGCACGGTTGTATGTCGGAATCGCAATGGTAAGTCTCTTGTTCCTCTCGTGTCATTTTACACTAAAGAAGTCCAAATCAAATATGTTGATTTGGAACTTCCGATAGCTTACACGTGCTAGTACAGCGCTGATTATTTCTTAGCCCAGAAGAAATCTTTATCAATTTGCTGGGTACGAATGAGATATTCCAGCTGCTTCAAGCGGGTAAATCCTCTAGACGTAAAAGTCTCTTCAGACATATCAATTTGAGAGAACACTTCATACAACTGTTGTGCGCCACGCTTGGCATCCCAATCGCACTTGAAGCCTGGTAAAACGGTGTTAATTTTCTCAAACGAAACTCGGTAGCTGCGGTTATCTGCACCTTGGGTGCCAAAACTGAGTTGGCATCCAGGGAAAACTGCAGCAACAATTTCAGCAATTTCCTTAACGCGATAGTTGTTTGCGGTGTCTCCCACGTTAAAGATTTGATTGTGTACAATGTCACGGGGTGCTTCTAGGGCGCAAACAATGGCTTTGCAAATATCTAAGGCATGGGCGAGTGGACGCCAAGGTGTACCATCACTGGTCATCTTGATTTCTTTTGTTGTCCAAGCTAAACCTGATAGGTTGTTCAAAACAATATCGAAGCGCATTCTGGGAGACGCACCGAAAGCCGTGGCGTTTCGCATAAAGGTGGGAGAGAAATTATCATCAGCTAAGGGCTGCACATCTCTCTCTACGAAAGTCTTGCACTCTGCATAAGCTGTTTGAGGATTTACGGGTGATTCTTCTGTAACATCACCCTCAGTGGCTACGCCATAGACGCTACAAGAAGACATATAGACGAAGCGACGTACACCTGCTTCTTTTGCCAACGTGGCAAGACGAACAGAACCTTTATGATTAATTTCATAGGTAATGTGCGGTGCCAATTGTCCGGTGGGGTCGTTGGATAGTTCTGCCATGTGAACGATCGCATCCACACCTTGTAAATCTTCTATGGTAATATTGCGAATATCTTTGTTGAGGGTCTTGGCTGTCACTTGAGTCCCGTTGTACAGCCAGCCTACTTTATAATAGCCAGTGTCTACACCAATAACTTCATGTCCCTTTTCTATAAGTAGGGGTGGTAATAAGCAACCAAGATAACCTTCGGTACCAGTGACTAAAACTTTCATTGTTTTGAATTCCTATGAGTTGATGTGTTCGTAATAACTAATGGTGTATTGACTACCACATTGCTTTTGCACCGTATGTACGCACGGTAACATATTATTTTTAAAGTTTTGCAGTAGTCAGCGATGTTGCTTTCATAAACCTTTTCAAGGACTGTCCGTACATACACCTTGATTTACCCAATCAACAAAATTGCCCGTATTCTTACTTCTGAAAAAAGCCGAGGCAAGTTTATTTAATTTACCGAACTGACAATTGGCTGCAAATGAGATTGTTCGGGAATTTGTGCAACAATAGCTTTGCCAATTTCAATGGAAGATGTTGCCGCCGGAGAAGGCGCATTGCAAACATGGACGGAGTTTTCACCTTGAACAATCAAAAAGTCGTCCACTAGTTTGCCGTCGTTCATCAGTGCTTGAGCTCGAACACCTGCATGAGTTGGTACTAAATCCTCCGATTTGACTTCAGGAATCAGTTTTTGCAAACTTTTTGTGAACACTGCTTTGCTAAAGGAACGGATGATTTCCTTCATTCCTTCATCTGCATACTTGGCAGCAAGTTTCCAGAAAGCGGGATAAGTCATAACTTCGGCAAAATCTCGCAGGTCGAAGTCAGTTTTATGATATCCTTCACGTTTAAGGCTGAGAACTGCATTAGGTCCTGCATGGACGGTGCCATCAATCATGCGGGTAAAATGCACTCCCAGGAAAGGAAAATCTGGATTGGGAACTGGGTATATCAACCCTTTCACTAAAGAACGTTTTTCTGGTGTGAGTTCGTAATACTCTCCCCGGAAAGGTACGATTTTTGCTTGTGGATCGACTTTGCCCATTTTAGCAATGCGATCGCTATGTAACCCAGCACAATTGATAACAAAGCGAGTTGCAAAGCTACCCGTGTTAGTTTCCAGTACCTGATGGTTACCACTCTTAACGATGCGTTCCACCTTTGTATTGAGACGCAGGTCGCCTCCAAGATGTCCGATAATTTCAGCGTATTTGAAACAAACCTGCTTGTAGCTCACAATTCCAGTGGAAGAAACAAATATTCCCCCAACACTGGTGACGTGAGGTTCGTATTCTTTTACTTCTTCGCTAGTGATTCTCTTGACATTTATCCCGTTGTCTAAACCTCTTTGGTAGAGATTTTCCAAACGAGGCAATTCTTCTTTATCTACTGCTACAATGACTTTACCGCAAATTTCGTAGTCAATTCCATGCTCTTGGCAAAATTCCACCATTGTGCGGCAACCGTCACGGCAAAATTTGGCTTTAAAGCTACCCGGTTTGTAATAAATACCAGAGTGAATAACGCCGCTATTATTGCCAGTTTGGTGAAATGCCCATTGGTTTTCTTTCTCTAAAACAAGAATACGCGCATTAGGGTAGCGTTTGCCCAAAGCCATCCCGGTGGAAAGACCAACGATTCCCCCACCTATAATTGCAAAATCATACATACACAACTGCCACAGGAAACTAGATGAATTATGAATGATGAATTATGAATTGTTATTTTCCGAGCATTCATAATTCGCGGTCTTCTTACCAAACTTTCCAAGGAGCCTTATTTTTCAGCCACAAATCCTCAAGATAATTTTTATCTCTTAAGGTATCCATTGGTTGCCAGAAACCATGATGTTTGTAAGCAGAAAGCTGTTCCTTTTCTGCCAATTTTTCTAGAGGCGTCTGTTCCCAAACAGTAGAATCATCAGCAATTAAATTAATGACTTCGGGTTCAAGCACAAAATAACCACCATTAATCCAGGCTCCATCGCCTTCTGGCTTTTCCCGAAAACTGGTAATCTTGGTTTGTTCGTGTCCCAAAACGATAGCACCGAAACGTCCTGGTGGTTGAACTGCTGTCATTGTGGCTGACGTCTTTTGCTCTTTATGGAAATTTATGGCTTCTGTGATATTGACATCACTTACGCCGTCACCATAGGTGAAGCAAAAAGTTTCATTGCCAATATGTTCTCTCACCCGTCTTAAGCGTCCACCTGTCATTGTGTTGTCACCTGTGTCTACTAGGGTAACTCGCCAGGGTTCTGCGTTCCCAGCATGTACATTCATCTGATTAAACCGCATATCAAAGGTCACATCTGACATATATAAGAAGTAGTTCGCAAAATACTCCTTAATGACATAACCTTTGTAACCACAGCAAATGATAAAATCGTTGATGCCGTGGGCGGAGTAAATCTTCATGATGTGCCATAAAACTGGCTTACCACCAATCTCCACCATTGGCTTTGGTCTGACGCTTGTTTCTTCACTCAGACGCGTACCAAGTCCTCCAGCCAAAATTACTGCTTTCATGGAGTTATCTCTTAAGTTTGAGGTAGATGATTTCTTTATCTTAATTGAACGTAATAGAGAAAAGGTTATTTTCCAAATTCTCAGTATATAATCTAACCGTAATTTTACTCAAAAATGTAAAGGCAAGATAAATAAATTTATTTTAAGTGTAAAAAAATGAAAAAGTTTTTCACCACCTGAATTACGTAAAAAAGGATGAAGAATCAAGGATAAAGGATAAAAAGTTTACCTTACATTCTTTATCCAAAAACAGATACCAACCTCTACATTTATTTATAGGGTTTGCTTCATCCTTTATCTTTCATCATTTATTTTCTTGAACACTTGAAGTTTGCAAGAAAGTGTCACATTTGTTTTCTACAACAACACAAATGCTGCTAAGCGCTTGTTGGTAATTATCCATATCTTCTTGTTCGAGAGCCATTTTGGCAGCTGTTTGCAAATCCTCAACTGCTTGCTTGTGGTATTGGCTGGAGACTCCACCACCATATTGTGCCAGTTCATAGCGTACAATACCTCGCTTTAAATACACTTTTGAAAGCTTGGGATTGATACGTAATGCCTGGTTAAAATCTTGGATCGCTTGTCTGTACTCTTTCTCAAAATCACTACTATACTGGGCAATTTGATAGCGAACAACACCTCTTTGAAAGAGGGGTTCTGACCTATCTGAACTTAACATGAGTGCTTTATTAAAGTCCTCAATTGCTCTTTTGTAATCGTGTTGAGAATCTCCACTGTACTTAGCTATTTGAGCACGAACTATACCCCTTCTTACGTATGCTTCTACTTCACCGGGGTTGAGACGCAATGCTGAGTTGTAATCTAAGATTGCCAAGTTGTACTCGCGATCAGGGTCACTGCTATACTCTGCAAGTAGAAATCGAGAATTTCCTCGATGGACGAAAGCTTTTACTTCCTTAGGATTAATGCTCAGAGCTTGATTGTAGTCTGCGAGCGCGGATTCATACTCCTTAATATTGTAGTGAGCGTTACCACGATTTACGTAAGCCTTAGCATATTTTGGGTTTTTTTCAATGGCTTGAGAAAACTTTTCAATTGCTTTTTCGTAATCGCGTACTTTATAAGAAGCATGCCCCTGCTTGTAGAATTCTGCAAAATTTTGAGAGTCAATACCCTTTTTGTGACTGATAGAAATCAGATTTGGCTGCGCGTAGGAAGCGGTTTGCGCTCCAAAGGGACGATTTGTAAATTTAATGATTAAGTCTAAATACCCCAGTAAGCCAAAACCTAGCAAGCAAAAAATGACAGGGTAGTATCTTCGTTTTTTGGGAGGTTTGTAGTAAGGAACGTTTTGACCAAAGGCGGGCATCGGATTGCGAGGATTAACACGATGAAACGCGGCTACTGGTTGTGGTATGCGAGTCGGTTGAGTGTGACGTTTTTTGGATTTGGGTTGCGGTTTAAGGTGTTCTTTATTTGCTATTGCTCTATGAGATGGGAAAGGATCTCGTCCACCCAAACGCAAAGCCCGTTCGCACCAAGGGCATTTTTCTAGATGATTGCTGTAGCGGTGTTGGGGGTTTACGGTACAAGTCAAGAGGGAATTTTCCGCTTCAGCCAGCGCGAGCAACCAAGTTTGAGCACTGGGGCGAAGCAGTGGGTTAGAATGTCCATCCTCAAAACAACGCAGGAAGAGTTCTTGCAAGTTGGGATGGAGCATTTCCCACGGCGGTGCGATAGGGGTGGTAACGTAAGGGACTTGTCGCTTTTGACTGTAGGTAAAATGCCCTGCAGCAATGCGGGCTTCATATGGTGGCGGTTCGCCCATTCCTTGAAAAATACCGGAGAATGGGTGAGTCCCTTCCATCAAAAGTTGGAAGATAAGTACTGACAACCCAAACAAATCGTGAGCGAAAACGCGATCGCATTCAGCAAAAGTTTTGTTTTGAAGTTCTGGTGGAGTAAATTCTGGTTTTCCTACAGGACAACGGTAGACAATTTCATTTTGTGTGTCTCTTACCTGGAACGAATCGGTGTCTACTATCGTCACTAAGGCTGTATCGCCAACCAGAATATTCGATTCATTCACATCCCCAACACAGTATCCTGAGGCGTGTAAGGATGCAAAAGCTGCTGCTAAGTTACGAGCAGTACGGATGAGGTATTGGTAATTAAATAAAGGGCAGTGTTGGCGGCGAGTTCTGGGGTTATAGAAATCAATGATAGGACGCATACCCCGAATGCGGGGCATCAGAAACCCAATGACGCTGTTTTTTCCATCTGATGAGCGCAGTAACTCCACAGGCCAAGCAATAGAAATATGTCCCAAACTGGCAGTTGGGTTTTCTGGTGGATTGGCAATCATCACCTCTAGTTTGCGCCCTTGCGTGGGAACTGGCTTGTGATAGACTTTTGCTACCAACTCGTCCATAGTTGGTATTGTATAAATACAAGCCTCTCCACCTTGCCCTAAAGTAACGCTGAGGTCGATATTACTAGGTTTTTGATTGGGAAGATAACGTAGTACCTGCATGATATATTTATTCTTATGCCTAATGTATACGATTTGTGACCTTCATAATAATTGCCCAATTAGTGGCTTAGGGCAGCTATTACTAGCGTCAAGTCATCATCAGTACGTTGCGTAATCCTATCCGATCGCAAAAACCTCACAAGTTGTTCTTTTGCCACTGTTTTGTCGTCTGCATTCGCTGCAAATTCAAACAGGGGAGAGAAAAACGGTTTATGAGGAGCACCTACTGCCATATTCATGGCGAGCATTTGTAGTCCATCAGTCAGGACTCCCACATTTACTATTGCTTGACGCCATACTCTTAATTGTGCTGCATCTAACGCTCCTGGTGAAGTTAAAAAAACCGTTTCATTGATATACTCGCCACTATCAGGTAAAGTCAGTGCGACTAAGTTATCTTGTGTATCTTTCGCTACAGCAACGCCATCCCCTATCTGTGCTACCGCCACAATTTCAGGGGCAGCAACTGTAATAATCAGGGTACTTGCCAAGTCTGATGGCTGTTTCTCACAGGCTTCCGCCTCCTCCTCCACAGCTTTCCTTGCGGCTATAATGGCGTCTAACAGAATTGAACGCACGGCTTCATCATCAGTCAGGGTTTGCCGAGTGACCTCTTTAAGAGATATGTTGTCAACTGCTGTTTCTGTTGCCACCATTGCCCCAACTTTTCCCATGCTTGCGGAACCGGCACCATCTGCTACTACTGCAACGAGTACGCTATCTGGCAATATTTGCCAGTGGTGAGCATCCTGACAGAGCTGTTTGTTTTTTACATGGCTAGTACCACACACAGACGCGGCCACTACCCGCCAGTGGGGGACTCGTTTCGAGGTATTCATGAATTGTTGTCTACTATCACCTGGAGTCAGCCGCATTTCCATTAAACAGAACCCCATCCTATGGGAGGTAGCGCCACTTGTTCGTCTACTTTAGAATGGGATACGGCTGACATACTAGCTGATAGCCAAACAAACATTTCCACAAAATTTAACCCCGTCAATTTCAAGGGATTGCGTACAGCTATTTGACCCAAACGATTCATGTTGGCGTTTTCCACACCTACTGTGAAAAACGCCACTCGTTTACTCGCTTCATCTGCCTGTAGACGCCGTGTCGCTTGGTCGATCACATCTTCAAATTCACCTTGCGGTTCTCCGTCTGTAATCATAAAAACCCAAGGACGATAGTAAGCAACACCATTAGCACGGTATTGAGCTTTGCGATCTTGAATCATGTCCAAAGCTTTGTGAATACCAGAACCCATGGTCGTTAGTCCTTGTGCTGTCAGCATCGGTGGATTGAACTGATCGGCAGTCACAAAGTCTTGTATAACATTGACCTGGCTATCAAAGGTAACTATTGCTACTTCTACCCTTCTCGCTGCCAAGGAATTTTTGATTAATTCTTCCTTGAAAGTTTGCAAGCCTTGATTCAAGGCGTCAACAGGAGTTCCTTGCATTGAACCAGATGTATCTAACAGCAGCACACAAGGACAACGTGGCTCTGGGTTCTCCGCGAACTCAACGACTTCATCGAGTTTTAATGTATCCTGCATAACTTCTTGTGTTATGTTATAGTCCAAAGCTCAAATTTCCTTTTCCTCAAAGTATATAGTTTAAACGGGCAATTGCACTATATGTATTGCTCTTGCTTATCTTGGATAGTTTACTCTTTATTAAAGAAATGTCTTCTGCTAAGTATCTTACAAAATTGTGAAATCTTACCTAAGACAGAAGTTATTTCAAGGTAAATCTATCATGAAAGGGCATCACCTGCTGGACATTGTTTAGCAAAATTTATACATCACACGTATAGAATACTATGATTTAGTAGCCATGCTGACATCGAATTTTAAAGATTCAATGTAGAAAGGTCATATTTTAGGTAAATACAATTAAATCTTCATGTCATTAACCCTCCATTCACTATATTTGTTTAATTTGTTAACCAAATTAATAAATTAAACCTTTTTAAAAAGACATCAACCGGTATTTTCTGAATAAAAATCTAAAAAATAGCTATAATGTAGCTTTTACATCTTGTAATATATTTACGTACTGTCAGAATATAAAAATATTGCTAAAGACAACGTCAAGAATAATTAAACACCATATTCAGCAACAAAGTATAACTACAGACGACAAAGCATATTTTCCGGAAAATATCTAAGAAATGAATAATTTTGGCACTTTCACAAAACTGCGTCCTTCAAGTTTGCTTAGGCACCTATATAGTGCCTCGGAGAGTACGTGTTTGCAAGTACACAGCAATTCAGTGACCTGGTCAATTTACTTAGAACAAGGAAGAATCACTTACGCCACACATTCTGTCGAACCCTTCGATCGCCTAGAACGTCATTTACGTCGCCTCAGCCATCAAATCAATAGCATTACGGGCGAAATTCGCGTTCAATTACGTTTGATGTTTGAACCAGATGCAAAAGCTCAATCAATAGAATATAGCGCTCGCCAAGCACAAACCGTAGCTCCTCCTTTGCCACCTGAATATCAAGCTATATGCTGGTTAGTGAGCGAACGCTACTTACATTCTACACAAGCAGCGATGCTGATTCAAGAGTTAGTCAAAGAAGTTCTTGAAGCATTTCTTTCAATTCAACAAGGAATTTATCAATTGACGAATGCTCTTTATCGAGTTCCTGTCATTTGCAAGCTAGATGCAGAAAAAATAGTAGAACGCTGTCAACAAAGGTTACATATTTGGCAATCATTGGCTCCGCATATTTCCTCACCATATCAGCGTCCATATTTAGTTATAAAAACAACCGAACGAACTCCTACCTTATCAGGACTAGACCCTAGTTTGACTGACTGGATGAAAGGTTTTAGCTTGCGCCATCTAGCAGTGATTGTAAATCAAGACGAATTAGTTCTGACGAGAAATTTATATCCTTATATTGCAAATGGAACGGTTTTATTGCACGAACCCGATCCACCATTTGATAAATTACCAACAACCTATACTGAAATCTCAAAAACTCCTATCTATTTACCAGAACCCAACAAGAAAGCTTCTCAAATAGCAGCCCTACCCAGTAGTAACATCTCTGGTGAAAAAGCAGGAATTCCTATCAAGACAGAAAACTTAGCCAATCGTCAAGAACGAGTCCCCACTTCTTACAAGAAAGAACTCGTTCCCGAATTAACAACATTAGAAAAAACAGAAGTTGAAGCAGAAAAAGTCCCCGCCACTCTCACAACATCCACAGTTTCCAGAAAAATCTATAAAGTTGTTTCTGTAGATGATAGCCCTACCATTCTTAGAGAAATTAGTCGTTTTTTGGAGGATGAAAGTTTTTCTGTAGTCACAATTAGCGACCCACTCAAAGCAGTGATGACAATTATTCGACACAAACCAGACTTAATTTTATTGGACTTGAATATGGATGGGATGGATGGTTACGAGCTATGTCGGCTCGTCCGTAACAACTCTATGTTCAAGAGAACTCCTATAATCATGGTGACAGGAAGTAAGGGAATTGTAGATAAAGTCAGAGCAAGATTAGTAGGAGCTTCTGGATATTTAACCAAGCCTTTTACTCGTGCAGATTTATTGAAAATGGTATTTATGCATTTAGCTTAAGAGGGGAGTAGGGAGTGGGGAGTGGGGAGTAGAGAAGAAGGATTTTTATAATTGGTGATACAATTTTTTCATCTTGACTGCCTGGTTTACTTATAAAAATATTTAAACAATATCTTCAAACTTATAACCTACTCCAATCACAGTTTTGACAAAGGTGGGATTCGCTGGATCGGGTTCAATTTTCTTCCGAAGTCTGGCTATGTGGGTATCAACAACCCGCTCATCACCATAAAAATCACTACCCCAAAGTTTGTCAATGAGTTGCGTCCGGTTCCAAGCCCGACCGGGATAGCTCATAAATGTTGCCAGCAATTCAAACTCCAAGGTAGTCAGATCTAAAGGAGAATGTTCATTGTCACTCAGAATCCGGTTTGCCGAGCGTTGCTCAATATTAATTATGAAGTGTTGGGTACGGTAGATTTGGCTCTGTTTGCCATGACGCAGCGTCCTTCGCAGCAGCGCACGTACACGAGCAACCAGTTCCTTGGGGCTAAAGGGCTTGACTACGTAGTCATCAGCTCCAGTTGACAACCCGATAATGCGATCGAGTTCCTCCCCCTTTGCCGTTAACATTAAGATGTAAGGGTCTTTAGGGCTGGCTTGTTGTCGAATGCGAGCGCATACCTCCAACCCATCCAAATCGGGAATCATCAAATCTAAGACAATCAAGTCAGGTAGTAGCTCCTGAAACACCTGAATTGCACTTAACCCATCTCGACAGTGGTGACAGGAAAATCCCTCCTTTTCCAAATACAACTGAATTAATTGAGCAATCTCAATTTCGTCCTCAACAATCAAAATCTCCATTGGTTTGAATAAAGATTTGTTGTGCTCAGTATCATGGTAATCTACTTTATAGAAAGTTCATCACAATATTTAACCAGATTTACCAAAAATCAAGCTAGCAGCTAAAGCCTTGGCAACTGAAGCAATAAGCGATCTCTCTGCTCTGTAGTTTACCAATCCTTCACGAAGTTTGCAGTTAGCATCAACTAAACTTAGTCAATATGTCATAACTTTGCCATATGATTAACACACCCCTGTTAGAAAAACAGTGTAAAGTTACTACTACCGACAAAAAATTTAGAAAAAACTGTAATAATACAGTGACTTGCTAAGTAAGTCAGCACAATTAAAGTTAACTAGTCAGGCTCGTCATTCTTCATTAGTAAGGATTTCAGGCGTATTTGCATTTTGTAATGTAGTTCTGTTGATTTCCGCCTAGGGACTTAGAACTTAGCTATAGCTTACAAAGATTAAGTTCAACTTTCTCCCAAAAAGCATCCACAACGCTTCAGTCCGAACGCCAGTGCAATTACCTCTAAAAATTTTGTTTGGTCAAACTTGCAAGCCAGTTCTTCATCGGCGATAAGCCGGGTACGGCTTGCGCTTCGCGATCGCTTACGACGAAGGATAAAAATCCCTTTTCCATTGTCCCTCACCCCTAGCCTCTATCTTCCGTGCATACGAAAGAAACAACTTGCTTGGGCTGATGAAAATATCACCCTATGAGCAAATATTTTCAATGAATTTAATAAAAATTATTATATTGTAGGTCATTGACTCATGTTAATTGATGCACGTACCCTACCAACTGGTGAAACGATTGAAACTGAAATTTGTATTGTGAGTGCTGGTCCAGCAGGCAATACTTTAGCACGCGAATTTACCTCAGCAGATTTTCGTGTTTGTCTTCTGGAAAGTGGCGGTCTTGAGTTCGATCCAAATACTCATCGCGATCGCCTTGGTCGCCAGAAAGTCAAATTACATTGGTGCGGGAACGATATTGATATCCATACAATTAAGCGATCGCAGGATATCCTCAAAGAAGAAATTGCCCGTTCTGGAATCGGTCAGTTAGAAATTGATAGAGATGGAAACCAGCCAGAGTTAATTCATCCCGGTACGCATCACCATATGGGAACGACACGTATGCATGACGATCCAACGCAGGGAGTCGTCGATCGTAATTGTCAAGTCCATGGCATTTCCAACCTATTCATAGCAGGGAGTTCCGTCTTTCCCACAGGAGGATACGCCAATCCCACACTCTCCATTGTCGCTTTAGCCATTAGGCTTGCAGACCATTTGAAAAAACTTATGACATCGCAAGCAGTTTAAGAGAAGTCAGTTTAGTGTTGCAGCATTATTAGCTTCGTTTCCCTACTCTACACCAAAATTCAAACTAGAGAGATTTTTCCTCTAGTTTGTCAAGAAAATTCCAGTGTTGCTTAAATTTTAGGAAGTCATTATGACACAAAATATAACATCCCCGGTTAATGAAGCATCACGTGTATTAATGGTATCGATGCGGAATTTAAAATTTCATATTTCTCGCTCTGGAGCTTACGAATTTGAAGATATTATCCGTAATTGTGACACAGTAGATTTAGTTTCTCCCACCTTCAATCCCAGTCTTTTCAAAGTCACTAATTCCGTAGCTAACAGTGCAGCAAAAATTTTCAAAAATGGCCACCTATTTCCCTCCTTAGTGAATTATAAATTTGAAGTCAAAAAAGAATATGATTTGTTTTTCATATTCTGCCAATCAATCAAAGATATTCTTGTTTTAAATTCTATCAAAGGCTGGCGGGACAAATGCCGCTATGCTGTTTGTTGGTTGGACGAACTCTGGGCAAAAGATATTGATAGTTGGAGCGTCCAGCTACAGCTTCTTAAAGACTTTGATTGTATTTTTATGAACTTTAGTTCTAGTATTAATCAAGTCAAAGATATTGTTCAGCGCCCTTGCTACTCCATACCTTACGGCGTTGACACTGTAAAATTCTGCCCTTATCCAGCAGACCTTTACCGTTGTATTGACGTTTTAAATGTTGGACGGCGTTCAACAGTCACCCATAACGCCCTACTAGAACTTGTAGAACGGGAAAAGTTCTTTTATATCTACGACACAATCAAAGATTTATACATGGTTGATTATCGCTATCATCGGAGTCTTTATACAAATTTTGTGAAGCGAAGCCGTTACATGATAGTCAATAAAGCAAAATTCGATTTAACTGGTAAAACCAATCCTCAAGAAGAAGTCGGTCCTCGCTTCTTTGAGGGAGCAGCAGGTGGAACAATTATGTTAGGGGTTTCTCCAAAATGTCAGGATTTCACTAAATATCTTGATTGGTCAGAGCCGATGATTGAAATTCCGTTTGATTGCGTTAATATAGCTAGTATACTAGCTGAGTTAGATACACAGCCCGAGTATCAAGAGAAAATACGTACAAACAATATTGTTAACTCCCTACTCAAGCATGATTGGGTATACCGTTGGGAAGAAATTTTGGCAACCCTAGGGCTTGATAGCACTCCACAAATAAGCAAACGGAAAGCTCATCTCCAAAACTTAGCTGAAATGGTGAGGACTTCGCCAGATGGCTGTCAACAAACCCGACTGGTTTTAGCTCAGTCTAATTAAACGTAAATTCGACGAAGTTATAAAGTTTACCCCCCTTAATCCCCCCTTGGAAAGGGGGGAAATTGAATTTCCAGTTCCCTCCCCTTTCCAAGGTCTGGGTTAGGGTGGGGTAAATCAGGTGCAATTTTCCGGATAATTTACAATGCATTTACCAACTCAGCTAGATGTCTTAAATAAGCTTTTCTAGATAGCATTTCTGGTGTGCTATCCAGATCTATTTTTTCTAAAATATTCTCCCAACGATAAACCCAATCATGACGCAGTAGGGAGTTCACAACATTATCTTTACGTATTCTATTTAAACGGTCGGGTTGGGTATCAAGCTCAGCAATAATTTCAGCGATCCGATCTGCATCATCAGTAATTTCAAATACAGCATCTGACCAATCAAAGTAAGTTTTATAAGCTTCACAACGAGGCGGGATTCCTATCATGATAGCTCCCCCTGCTGCACCTTCAAAAAAGCGCGAACCTAATTCTTCTTGTCCACCTGTTTGGTAATCAGCATCAAATTTAGCTTTATTAGCAATGAAATAACAGCTTCTCTTAATGAGATGACTATATAAAGTTCGATGTTCCTGATACTGCTTCATTTCTAGACCCTTAAGAGAATCATACAAATATAAAAAGTTTTCTTGTTCTGCTTTTTGTCGGAAAGCTGTGTGTACGACTGGCGAATGACGACCGATACTATAAACATCAATAAAGCGTTGAGGTTGTTGTGGATAAGGGCAGAATTTAACTGCATCAACTCCATATGGTAAGGAGTAACAAGGACGTTGGATTAACTGCGCGATCGCATCCACACTTAAACTTTGAGTTGTCAAAACACAATCAAACTCTTTAACGAGGTTAAAACAAAGCTGAACTTTCTTTTCTTGAAGCTCTTTTACCCATATTTCATCTATCCATAGAATAGCCTTCCGGCACTTTTCTCGCCATCCTTTAATGGAATTAATAGAAGTGATATCCCAAAAATGCTGACAGATAAAAAAGAGAAAGTCATACTCTTTCTCAATCACAGTTGTACTATGATCAGATTTCAAAAATTTGCCTTTACCTAAAACTTGTCCTGCAAAGTTTGACAACCTTTTATTGACTTGATTGAATAAACCAGACGCTGACACAGGGGTGAGGAGGTCAGCATAATCAAAATTACAAATATTATCTTCAAACTCGTATTCAGGAGAGCGAAAAGCTTCAGAATGAAACCCCCGCATGGATACCACTAAAATACGTGGTGGTTTATTGGAGCAGGAATGTAACGTTTGTGGAAAGAGTTGTGACATATGTCGTATTATCTAACTGCATTCAATCGCAGTATCTTATTTAAAAGTGCCTGTTTAGGAACATTAACACTCCGCCAATTATCAAGCAAAATGCCTCCTGTTCCTTCACTGTTAGGGTTTAAACACCAGTAAGTAAAGTGCAAGTTTTTTTGACCAATAAATTCAACAAATTTTTGCTGCCAAATTCCCTCTTTTGATACGTTATCAACATGGTAACCGCCAAATTCTCCTACCCAAATAGGGTTAATACGTTGAGTGGCAATATAGTGAAATCCAATTTCCCAACGTTTATATAAATTACGAGGAAATGAAGCTTCTTTAAACCACGAATATTCAGATCTACCGTATTCATGTGGAGAATACACAAGTTTTTTTGATACATTAATTCGTACTGGGTATTTACTGACGCCTTCTAAATTGGCACCCCATACATAACCCCACTGTTTTTGCTGAGGTACATTATTCTCGACTCCCTCTACCAAAACCAGCCACGTTGGGTTTACCTTGAGAATCTGATTTCCGGCTCGTTCGGCGGCTAAACGCCAGTCTGTACTGATATCACCTGTTCCCCAACTTGCACGACCATGAGGCTCATTCTTTAAATCTGCTCCAATCACATTTTTAGAATTTTTGTAACGTTTTGCTAAGAACAGCCAAGTGTCTATCCAGTCCTTCTCGGTATAACCGTCTCCATACCACAACTCTGGAATCTGCCCATCTTTAAGAGTATGGCTATCTAATAAAATCAGCAGTCCTTGGCGTTGGGCTTCTTGAATCACCAAGTCCATGACTTCCAAAGGAGTCTTTCCTTTCAAATCCTTATTTGCGCCAATAGAAAAATCAACACCACTGATATCTTTTGAGCGCAATCCTTCCACAGAATAGGGTAAACGGATAATATTATAGCCCAGAGTTTTGATTTGAGCAAGTATATCTTTGTAATCTCTCACCCAAAGCCCATTAGGGGTATGGGTTTTGACTTCCATACCAAACCAGTTGATACCTTGGAGAATAACGGTTCGACCTCTTGCATCTACAATTTGAGAACCGCGAGTGTATAAAGGGGGAACAATTTGATTTGCTACTGGATTATTGCTTTGAACTCGTGCCAATAATTTGGGCGAATCAAAATGAATAATACAGTTAAGTAACACTAACACCAAGCCACAGATGATGTACTTGATGAATTTTCTGAGATTGGTGTTTTGGCTCCGATTTCTCTGTAAAAACATCAGTAGTCACATTTGGTTAACTGTTAAGTCTTAATGCATAAGCAACATCTGCGAAAAATTTTTCTCGACGATTGTAAGACCATGCAAGATTTAATGGCAGCAGTTCTTGACTATTCTCCTTATCAAAAATCTGTCCAACCTTTCCCTTGAGTAATTCGACTAAGTTATGGGCAAAATCTTTTGGATTTTCGGTAACTTTGATAGAAGAGGATGGATACTCAGATATTCCACGCATGGCTGTAGGAGTGGCGACAATAGAAGTTCCAGTAGCAATGGCATCTAAAGTTTTAATCTGTATACCTCCACCACTGATAGAAGGAATCGCAATCACCCTTGCTTGTGCCATAAATTCTTGTGCATCAGGAACAAAACCGCAATATTTAACATTAGAATATTGTCCCTGTAACCATTCCGCACCTTTCCCAGCAACATAAATAGATAAATCTGTAGGTAAGTGGGGATAAACAGCTTGGAAGAACCACTTTAAACCCAACATATTTGCTTTCCACGTCCAACTACCTATGATGCTAATATCACAGGTTTTGCTTACAATTGGATTCTCTAAGTTGACTACACTGGAGGGAAGATGGAAAACACGAGTCGCTTGATTAATGGTGCTAAAATAGCTGGCATCATGGTCTGTAAATGTCCAAACTTCTCGAGCATTTTTAGCCAAACAATCTTCCATTACTTGAATGAGTTTAGCTTCTCGCTTGTATATCTGTTTCCAGACTTTACTAGATGTTGTAGTCAACTGTTCTTGATATATATCTCGTTCAATATTATGGGCAATAAAGATAAAGGGCAATTTGTTGTTTATTAATGGTAACAGCCATCCCATTTGTGCGTGGTCTAGGATGATAATGTTATAGTTATAGCTGTTTAAAAGCGTTGTGACTTTTCTGATATAGTTTTGAGAGTAATATTTAGCCGAAGAATAAGGCAGCTTTGTGATTAAACTTAAACCCATCCAAAGAAGAGGGTAAAATTTAGATTTATATGTTTCTATGAATCGGTAGCCAACTGGCATTTCATCAGGGACGGGGTTGAGCACAACATCACCCTGTCGTCGGTATCCAAGCACCAGAACTTTGTGTCCGCCCTGCTTTAGTGCGTCAATAAAACACTGAGAAGCTATTTCTCCTCCAGTTTTCCTTTGGCTGGGAAGAACTGTGGTCAAGTATAAAATCTTCATAGTAGGCTAAATATTCCATCATTAACAAAACTTATAGGGAACAGGGAACGGCTTTGTACACTTCATAACGAACTCCACAGAGACCCGCTAGTGTTCCCACACCCCTATAAATATTGAGTAGGGCTTTAATCAACCTATGCTGTCCTAAAAACAGGGATGGGAAAATCAAGCATATCCCTTGAGTCATCAATCCGATTCCTTTGACGATACGTGTAGCAAGTACGAAGAAGGAGGGATAAAGTTCTCGTTCGCAAAAACTGTGTCTACTCCAACCAAGAAAACCTCGCTCTAGAATCCATTTCACCTGCATACGGCTTTCAGGTATCCATTCATACACTAGGGCTTCATCCGCCCATACAATCTTGTATCCCGCACGATAAACTCGCATAAAAAAGTGGACATCTTCGCCACCACTGCGAGCAAAACGCTCATCAAAAATGGTGCCTAGTTTTTGTAAAACTTCAAAGCGGATTAAGACGTTGTTTGTAAATGCAACCTTCATCAAATGTCCTGTAGGGAAACGCTGAGGTTCAAAAAACTTCCCTTTCACAACCCAATCAGGGACATCTGACTGAATAAAATGGGGTAAAACGGGTCCTGTGACGACATCCGCATCATATATTTGCTGTACGGATAGCAGTTCATCTAACCAGGATGGGTTAGGGACTTCATCGTCATCAATGAACGCGACAAAGTTTGTGTTTGGGTTGAGGGACGCGATCGCCTGATTGCGTGCATAAGAAATACCTTGGATTGATTCAACACAGTACTTCAGAGACCACTGAAAATGACTCACTTGAGTTGTGTAAACTGCATTTGCACAACCATTCGCATCATTATCAACAACAACCACCTCGATATCTGGTCTAGCTATCTTACGAAAAGTTAGCTGATTGAGTCCATCAAGCAGACGTTGTAGTCCTTCTAGACGTTGATAAGTTGCTACACATATAGAAACTAGCATCCTCTCACCTGTTTTGATTCTTGATTTTTGACTTTTAGCGCTTGGATTCCTGACCATTCTTCGATTACAGGACTGACACGACGGTAGAGTTTTGCGCGTTCAAATTCCACAGTTACTGAAAAGATAGTTGAGACGTAGAGTATCCAAAAGATGCTGTTGGTTGCGACAAGAGTACTTTCACTGACGTTGTAAATAACTAGAAACGTCAAATACGTTAATGGCCACAAACCCTCAACAGTTTTAGTTATCCGCAACCACTTGAGTGCGCGTAAATAGGTTATAACGTAGCTTATTAAAAAGAATGATAATCCCCCTAAACCTAGTTCAATCCACAAGTCCATGAAGCCGTTGTGACCGTAAGGACATTCCCATTCCAAGGTACGCCAAAGATAGGCGGTGACTTCATTATTCCAATCTCGCCAAACAGCATTATACCCATAGCCAAGTAAAGGACGTTCCCAAATTAGGTCTAGCATTGCATTCCAAATTTCCGTGCGTCCTGTCAGTGTTAAGTCTTTTCCTAAAGCAAGGGCGACAAAATCCAGATTATCGAACAGCAGTATAGCTGTACTTCCAAGGACGAATAACACAACTATTGATATTGGAATGAGTTGAGTGTAGTGATGTCGCCAAGTTCTGTATAGAGGAATAATAGCTGTGATGGTGAGAAAAACAATCAATGATGTTTTGGAAGTGGAAAGAATAATCAGGAGAATTGACAGAATATAACCAGCCCAAGGAAGCCATTGGTATCTGCGGTTACTTATAGGATTTGTTAACGCAACACATAGAAATACCATCGTACCAAGAACCATCATCCGACCCAAGATATTTTTATGGGTCATAACACCCCGCCACGCCCCTGCATGGATTCCAGACTCTTGATAGCTCATCACACCGTAGTTCGGAAGTGCGATCGCAAATAGGAAGCTGAGGACAATGACAGTACCTAGCATCCAGGCTAATAACTGTAGTTGTTCTCTAATGGTGTAGCGTAAGCCCAGGGAAACCCCAAACAGAGTTGTCCCTAAAAGAAGTAGGCTGCGTCGTAATGTGACTTCTGGTGCGATCGTCCACACCACTGATGCTATTGCAGTACCAATCACTAACCAGATCCAAATGTGTTTCTGGGCAATACGTAGAAAACTTCTCCGCCTAGCCAGAATCAACACTAGCGTCACCGCATAAACTCCCATAAACAAGAGGGGAGTGTAGGGGTCTTCTGCAATGCTGCTTTGTTCATCTTCTATGAGAAGCGGAACTAAAGCAGTTGTGGAAAGAAAAAGAGCAATTACAACAAACACCTTTTCAATCAGGTTTGGTAATCTTGGCATAGAGAATCTCTATGGTTATAGGGAGTTTAGAGAATAACTATTTTTAGCCGCAGTGATGCACCCACGCTCGTGGCTAACGGATAAGAAAATAGGGCTAGAAAATACGCTCTATATTATACATTTGAATTCATAACTTTTTTACAAAGTTACTCAATTTATGCTTTATTCAATCTTCATAATCCTGTAGCTTATATCAATCTTTTTTAAAGAAAGGATGAAACGTCACAGAAAGAGCTAAATTACTTTTACTTGAAGTCTACTAGGGAGTAGGGAGTGGGGAGTAGGGAATAGGGGTAAGAAATTTTCATTCCCTGGTTGTGGGCGATTACCTCCGGTACGCTTTGCGAACGCCCATGGGGGTCTGTTTTAAAAATGGAGCCAAAAATGCCAATTCAGGAACGTAGCTTGCAGCAACTGACCTATCCCAGTTCTTCATTAAGGGAACCAGAAGAATTATGGCGTCTAGTAAATGATGAAGAGAATGCAGGGTTGAGTCCAATTTTGGCAGTTTTGCGTCGGAGATTGGGTTTGATTGCTGGCGTAACGGTTATTGTCACAACTGTAGCGGCTGTATGGGCTGCAACCCTCACCCCTAAATACGAAGGAAGAGTTCAACTTCTTGTTGAACCTTTACAAACTGCAGACAGCGAACTGCTGGTTTTACTCTCTGAAACTCTAAAACAAGACGTTAACGAAATTACCCGACACAACAACACCGCCTTAGATTATCAAGCATTGATGGAGGTGTTGAAAAGTCCAAAACTTCTCAATCCAGTTGTCAACGAACTTCAAAGTCGATATCCAGATATAAGTTATGACCAACTCGTCGGTAGTGATGTGTCCGGTCACAAATTACTAAAAGGGCGAGAAGGGACACTCTATATTAATCGTCTTGTCCAGGGCAAAGAAGAATCCAGAGTCGTAGAGGTACGCTATCAAGATACAAACCCGGAAAAAATTCAGGTTATATTAGAGCGGGTAGTCAAAGCTTATCAAAACTATAGTAAAGAGCAGCAGCAAACCAATTTACGTCAGGGAGTGCGGTTTGTAGAACAACAAATTCCCAAATCGCGACAGCGAGTCACGACACTTCAAGGACAACTACAATCCTTTCAGCAGCAATACGGTGTTTTTAATCCTGAACTTCAAGGCGAACAACTCCTTAAACGATTAGATGAACTTCAAGCACAACAGAGAGAAACTGAAAGACAACTCGCTGAGGCTAAGTCACTTTCCACATCCTTAAAAAAGCAATTGGGAATGTTAGAAGAAGAAGCGATCGCAGCATCAGCTTTAAGTGAATCACCTCAGTATCAGGAAATAGGGACTAGGGTGAGAGAGATTGAAGCTAAAATCGCCGCAGAATCAACCCGTCTAACTGATTCCAATCCTGTGATGTTGAATTTAAAGGAAGAAAGAAAAAAACTACTTCGTTTATTAGAACAAGAAGCAAAAGTTGCTCTTGGTAACAATTCATCAATAAACAGATTCACTTCTAAAGTTAGAACATATCAAAACACAGTTCGTCGCGATTTAACAACACAACTAGTTGATGCTACCAATCAAGTGAAGTTACTCGCAGTTAGTTTCGATGCAAATAACAAAGCCACACTTGAACTCAACCAGAAAATTAAAAAATATCCAGCTATTGCACGTAACCATAGTAATTTACAACGAGAGTTACAAGTTGCGACAGACACCCTCAACCAGCTTTTAGCTAAGCAAGAAGCACTCAGGGTAGATGTCGCCCAACAGGAAATTCCTTGGGAATTGATCATGCCCCCTACATTACCGCGTGACAAAAAAGGTCGTTTAATAGCAGTGTCACTTCAACCTTCCCGCACCGTACTTTTGGGTGGAGTTGTAGGTGTTCTGTTGGGCATATTTGCTGCTTTTGTTTTAGAAAATGTGAAAAATGTTTTCTACGATCCTGAAGAGGTGAAACGGAAAACAAAACTTCCCTTGTTAGGCGTTATTCCTTTCCAGAGAAATGCCAAACTATTGACAGCAGGTGAAGAAGCAGTTAATACACAAAAGCCCATCCCTCGACTTTTACCGAAAGCGGTAAAATATCAAGATCAAGCTTCTTCCTTATCTCAAGCTTTCTATTCTCTCTACAGTCGAGTCCATACTTTAAGATTTAATGCTCAAATTCAATCCTTAATAGTAACTTATGCAACATTGGAAGATAGTAAATCTACTGTAGCTATTAATCTGGCCAAAATAGCTGCTCAAGCTGGTTTACGAGTACTTCTAGTGGATGCAGATTTGCGCTATCCTCACGTACACACCATACTAGGTTTAGTGAATAGACAAGGACTCAGTGAAGTTCTCTCCAAAGGTCTGGATTTAGAGGATGTCATCGGACAAGCACCACAAGAAGAAAACCTCTTTGTAGTGACTGCTGGAGAAAAGCCAAAAAACCCGGCAAAATTGTTCTCGTCTGTACAATTGGATACTTTTATCGAGCGATCGCAAACCAAGTTTGATTTAGTCATCTACGACGCACCCCCCGTCATGGGATTGCTTGACACCAGTCTCTTGGCTAGTCGCACCAATGGAGTTCTGTTTGTCGTCGGACTTGGCAAAACAACCCGCACCAACCTTCAGCAAGCATTGGATGAACTGAAAGCCGCCCGCATTCCAGTATTAGGTATGATTGCCAATAATAAAGTGTAAGCAACCCCTGCACAGTGAATCCCATCACACGACTCATTAAAATCATTAACTCAAACCAGTTCATTCGCAATCTAGGCTGGTTAGGAATGGCACAGATAGCCTACAGAGTCTTGCGTTTGGGACTCGTAGTCATTATTGCCCGGTTTCTCACACCCTACGACTACGGTTTGGGAGCAATTGTGTTAGCAGTGCGGGAATTTGCCATTACCTTTTCTGACATAGGTATTGGTGCCAAAATCATCCAGGCGGATGACAGCGAACTCAAGGAGTTAAGTAATTCTGCTTATTGGTTAAATTGGGTGGTGTTCAGTGGTTTATTTCTTCTTCAGTGTCTTGCGGCTTTTCCCATTTCTTGGATTCAAAACACCTATGACGTGATTTTACCCATTTGTGTGTCAGGGCTGACTTATTTAATTTGGCCTGTATCCAATATCCAAAAAGTCATGCTGCAACGAGAAAACCGCTTTAAAAGCATAGCGATCGCTGATAGTATTCAATACTCAATTTCCACTATACTCTCAGCATTACTTGCCGTGATGGGTATGGGGATTTGGGCATTTGCTTTACCAGCCGTTTTAGTCGCCCCATTAGAAATCATAATCTACCGACAACAGCATTCCTGGCGTCCCAGCACAGGATTTACGACCAAGTATTGGCAAGAAATTTGGAATTTTGGTAAAAATATTCTAGCAGTTGGCTTACTCAAAACTTTAAGAAATAACTTGGATTATTGGATAATTTTGGGATTTCTAGGCGTTAAAGAATTAGGAATTTATTTTTTTGGTTTTAACGCCGGGTTGGGAATTAGTTTAAGTCTTATCAGTGCAATAGAATCCGTAATCCTACCACATTTATGTGCGTCTAGGGCAGAATGGGACAAATTTAGAAACAGTTATTTCAACAGTTTAAAAGCCATTAGCTTTGTCATCATTCCCTTTGTTATTTTTCAAGCTAGTTTAGCTCCCATATACGTACCAATTATTTTTGGTCAAAAATGGACACCTGCTATTCCCATTGTCGTGCTCATTTGTCTATCCGCTATTCCTCGGCCATTTGCAGATGCAGCTTCCCAATTACTAGTTGCTATTAGTAAACCACATCTCAACTTTCGTTGGAATGTATTATTCACTACTATATTTACTGCTGCACTTTTATTCGGAATTCAATGGAAAGTCATTGGAGTCGCTACAGCTGTTCTAGCTATTCATTGGCTGTTTCTGCCCTTGTTTACCTTGTGGACAACACGCTACGTATTTAAAATGTAGGGGCGAACAACCCACTCCCCACTCTCCCCCTCGGTCAACATGGGAAAATTAAATGCCTCCAGCTTACTCCTGGTTCTTTATAATGGCATAAAGCCAATTTGCAGTTACTTATAATGCCGCAGGATACAGAAACCGCAGTTGAATTTCGCAATGTGACCTTCAGCCTAAACAAGCGCCCTTTGGTATCACATCTCAATTTTACTATTTACCAAGGAGAAGCGCTGCTCTTACTAGGGCGTAGTGGGAGTGGCAAAACAACAATAATAAAATTAATCAACCATCTTTTGATACCAACAGAAGGTGAAGTTTTATTTAATGGGATTTCTACAACTCAATGGGATGAAATAAAACTACGCAGAAAAATTGGTTACGTTATTCAAGAAACAGGTTTATTTCCCCATTTTACTGTGGAACGCAATATTGGTTTGGTTCCTACTTTAGAAGGTTGGAAGCCAAAACAAATAAAAACAAGAGTCTATGAATTACTGCATTTAGTTGGTTTAGAACCTGAGAAATTTGCTCAAAGATTTCCACACCAACTTTCAGGAGGGCAAAGACAACGAGTAGGAGTAGCAAGGGCGTTAGCAGCAGATCCACCTATGTTGTTGATGGATGAACCTTTTGGGGCGTTAGATCCCATTACGCGCTTAGAACTACAAGAAGAATTTAAGCGTTTGCAGACAGAATTGGGCAAGACTGTGTTGTTCGTGACTCACGATATCCACGAAGCATTTGTTTTGGCATCTAGAATTGGTTTGATGTGTGGGGGAGAATTGGTAGTATTGGGTACACCAGAACAATTTTTGCAATCCCAGCATCCTGAAGCTCTGGCATTTTTGCAGTCTTTAAAATTTGCTTTATGAACTTAAGCAACTTCTTCTTGATAAAATATGCTCAAGAGATTCTAGAACGCACTCTTTAACACTTGCTTCTAGTGGCAATTTCTATTAGTATTGCTACTATCATAGGTATTCCATTAGGCATATTAACTAGCCGCCAACAAAATCTTCGTCAACCAATTCTCGGCATCGCAAATATTCTGCAAACTGTTCCTAGTTTAGCGCTGTTTGGCTTGCTTATTCCCGTGCCTGTGGTTGGTGGAATAGGACAGAATCCTGCTATTGTCGCTTTAAGTTTATATTCTTTATTACCTATTATCCGCAACACATACACTGGCATTGTTGGTATCGATCCTGCCATCACAGAAGCAGGTCGTGGCATGGGAATGACAGATAAAGAATTATTATTACAGGTAGAGATTCCCTTGGCAGTCAGTGTGATTTTAGCAGGAGTCCGTGTTGCAACAGTCATTGCCATTGGAATCGCAACTATTGCCACTGCAATTGGTGCAAGTGGATTGGGAGAGCTAATTTTTCGAGGAATTGCAGTTGTCAACAATCAGTTAATTTTAGCAGGTGCGATTCCTGCGGCAATTATTGCTTTACTCGCTGACTTTGCTCTTGGTTGGTTAGAGAAAAAATTAACAGTGACCAGTGACCAGTGACCGGGTTAACTCTAGAGGGGGAAAGGAGAGTAGTGAAAAAATTTTTAGTCTTTTTTCTTTTAACTTTTGCTTTGGTTTTGGGAGTTGCTAGTTGTAACTCTAGGAATATAGGGGGGAGTGGAGGTGATATTGTTGTTGCTTCTAAAGGCTTTACGGAACAGGATATTTTAAGTGAACTTTTGGCACAACAAATTGAAGCAAACACTAATTTAAAGGTTGATCGCCGTCGCTTCACAAGTTCTTTTGTGACTCATCAAGCTATTACTGCTGGTAAAATTGATGCTTATGTTGAATATACAGGTACGGCTTTTACTGGTATTTTAAAACAAAAAACAATTAGCGATCCAAAAATTGTTTTTCAACGATTGAAACAAGCTTATGCCCAACAGTTTAATTTAGAAGTTATGGGTTCTTTGGGCTTTGAAAATACTTTTGCCATGACTATACGCGGTGAAGATGCCAAACGTTTCAATATTCAAACTCTGTCTGATGCTGCTCGGTATACACCTCAATGGCGTGGGGGTTTTAGTTATGAATTTATGGAACGGGAAGATGGTTTTCCTGGGTTGGCGAAAACCTATGGTTTGCGCTTTGCCAAATCTCCTCGCATCATGGATTTAGGATTGATATATCGATCGCTATTGCAAAAGCAAGTAGATATGGTGAATGGCAATTCAACAGATGGACAAATTGCTCGCTTGGGTTTAGTGGTGCTGAAAGATGACAAGCAGTATTTTCCACCTTATGAAGCAACTCCCATAGTTCGTTCGGAAACATTACAAAAGTATCCAGAATTGGAGAAAGCGATCGCCGAACTTGTTGGTAAAATCTCAGCCGATGAAATGCGGCAAATGAATGACCTTGTTGAGGGTGAGTTACGGGATATGAAAGAAGTCGTGCAAGAATTCCGCAAGTCAATACAGTTAACCCGTGCAGATAGGTTTTGATTGTACAGCTACAAATTCTATGTTTTAGATCTGGTAAGCAACAAGACTTGCTATAAATCCTTGCTCTTTACATTACTTCATTAATATCTTGTAACATTATTTCATTTTAAATTTGTTTTTCTAATAAGACACACCGGAGTATTTTAATCACAGTAAAATACCCTATAGTGCACAAATATCAGCTAGCCTCATCTGTAGATGGGGTTTTTTTTTCAATGTATGGCATATTGCCCTACTTGCTTATCTTAGCGCTTGTCATTTTGTCGTGTCAAGAATTCATTTAAAAAATCATTAACAGTGACTAGAGCACCAGTACAGTAATACCAAAAACCCGGTTTCTTCAAGTTGAGCCAACGAGATATCGAGTTTTCTGACAGAGAGAAACCGGGTTTTTTGCCCTCTTTTTGATTAATGTGACTAATAACTGGTCACTGGTCACTGGTCACTGGTCACTGGCCACTGGTCACTGACTCAAGCTGGAGCAAAAGCCCCGACAGGAATGGGTACAATCTGAGGGCTGGTCAAGCAGGTTCCTTGTCTGTACCAAATCCCCTCTACTTCAAAAGCCTCAAACTCGGTTGTAAGGATTGCCCAAGTTTGTTCATTGAGTCCACCAGAATAAGTCCAAGTAAATCGGCTTTCACTCCGCAATCGTTGCTCTAGTTCTGCCAAGTCATCAGGTAGCCAAAATCGAGTCATGACTCTTTGAGTGGCAATTTCCGGCGGAGTTTGTAGCAAATTAGACATTGCTTGATTGACAATAATTTGCTTCTGATTATCGTGTCTGACAATACTGACCGGACGCTCGTTTTCAGCTGCTGCAATTATTCGATACAACAATTCCATTGGCAAGTGCAACTGACTGCAAAAAACTGAACCTGTTGGTAAGAGACTCTCAGCAGTCTCAGCTGGTGGAGGTGGTGTTTGATCGACCATCCATCCAAAAAACTCAATTGGGTGTTTGCAACGTTTCCACCCTATTTTTACTTTCCCCTTAATTTTTGCTGCCGTTTCCGACAAAGCATCCCCATAGTTTTGAGCAAGATATATGGCATCTTGTTTTGTAGGGGCATGGATAGAAACCCCTTGGTAGGACAATTTATAGTTCCACCCTGCTTGATTGAGAACTCTAAGAACACACGTGCTCATCTCTCACACCTTCTGATTTATCATATGAAGTGATGAAAATTTTGTTGCCAAGTTATAGCAATTTTGGATTTTGGATTTTAGATTTTGGATTTTGGATTTTGGATTAAATCACTGCCCAGCAAGCTGAGGAATAAATAGTGTTAAACAAACAAAAATCCCGCCATTAATGAGTGTATTATTTACAGCACCATTAATTTATAGCGCAAACTTAATTAACAGTTTTTTTAAGCTGTTAGTCCTAATACTTCTCGGTTAAGACTTGATCCCCCATGCCCCTGCCTTATGAAACCGGGGTAGCAAATCCCCTTTTTAAGGGAGGCAGAGGGGGTCTTAGTAGGTTGAGCATTACCAACCGAGCAGTATTACTGTTACTCCCCTCCCGCTCTAAAATTACCGATTTTTGCAGCTTGGTTGCTGACCACCGTTCAATGTTGGTAGTCAGTACCCAACCTAACTCCTTAACAAGCCTGTTAAGGAGTTAAGCATTTTGGTTTTGTAATGATGTCTATTATTTAATAATAGTCAATTAATATCCAAAAATTATGTGTTTTTTTTTATAGAATTTAGAGAGTTACTGTTAAGAATTGTTTCCTGTGATACTTTTCTGTAAGTGATTACAAATGTTTAGAATTTTATACAAAAGTAAAAATGTTATCAGTGACCAGTGACCAGTAACCAGTAACCAGTGACCAGTAACCAGTGACCAGTGACCAGTAATTCGTGACGAAATTAGAACCCCGGTTTCTTGAAGAAACCGGGGTTCTGACACCTCAAACCAGTGAACAATTGATCCTCATACTTAAAAGTAGGGGATTTGAATAATAAATTTTTTTTATAAATAAATGCAGGGGGCTAATTGCTGGTCACTGGTCACTGGTCACTGGTCACTGAAAAGACCCTGGTGGGATCGGCACAGGTTGAGGAGTGGTCAAACAGGTTCCCTGTCTGTACCAGATTCCCTCAACTTCAAAAGCCTCGAACTCAGTTGTAAGGATTGCCCAAGTTTGTTCGTTGAGTCCACCGCAGTAAGTCCAAATAAATCGGCTCTCATTGCGTAAGCGCCGTTGCAGTTCTGCTAAATCTTCCGGTAGCCAAAATCGGGTCATCACCCTTTGAGTGGCAATCTTTGGAAAAGACTGCAACATATCAGACATTGCTTGGTTAACAATGATTTGCTGGTTGTTATCTTGTCTGACAATACTGACTGGACGCTGATTTTCAGATGCTGCAATCATTCGATACAACAATGCTGTCGGTAAGTACAACTGGCTGCAAAAAACTGTTTCTCCAGGGAAAATGCGTTCGCCCTTGGCGCAAGCCGTACCCGGCTTATCGCTAGTTTTAGCAGATACAGGCATTTTTTGAAACCCCATCCACCCGTAAAACTCAATGGGATGCTTGCAGCGTTTCCATGCTATTCGCACTTTCCCCTTAATTTTTGCTGCGGTTTCAGTCAAAACATCCCCATAAGTTTGAGCAAGACGAGTTGCATCTTGCTTTGTAGGGGCAAGGATAGAAACTCCTTCAGAAGACAGCTTATAGTTCCAACCTGGTTGATTGATGACTTTCAGAACACTCATACTCATCTATTACACCTCCAGAATTGTCATGTAAGCACTTAAAAGTTTGTTGCCAAATCATCTTACGTTCTTGCTCGGGAATGCCCAAAGTAGACGTGATAATGGCGAAGTCCCCAGGTGTGGGTAGTACTTCCCCTTTGGCAAGCGCTTGCAAGTTTTTGATTCCAAGGTGCCTCAGTTTTGTCATATTGACTCGAACCAACTCCGCAATCGTTCTTGGGAAATAGGTTTGTTCGGGTGTTGAGAAGTTGGAAGCAGTTCGTTTAGCCAGCCACTCACAAAGCATCTCTTCTATTGCATCACTTTGGGAAATTCCCTCACGAGCACAAACGCTTTTGAATTCCCGCGCTATATCTAGGAGAACATAGCCGCTGACTTGTTTGTAATCAACAGAACGCCTTTTGTCAGTCATGTCATGTTACTGGGTAACGTTATTTCGGAAGATTTTGGCAGAATTCTGGACAAATTGGCCAAAATTACTGCTCATTTGAGCACTCCAAACGGGGTATTGTTTGCCTCGACAAACACAGAATCCATATTCCGTGCTGAGTCATGGTGGAGTCAGCAGACCGAATTGCTTCGATCTTCTCGCTCATTGCTCCAGTTCACGTACTCCTCTGTTTGCCATTCCGTAGACGGCTGATATCACGCTTGTCTTTATTTTCCCGCATTTGACCTAAATTGTAGAAATAGGAATTAAATTACTAACTATTAATCTTACGTCAATTTTGAATGAATTCTTGACAGAAAAAAATGACAAACGTTAGTATTAAGTAGGGCGAATAATTGCTATTAAATATAAAAGAGAAAACAAAAAAAGGTAGATGCCCCCTGAGGAGTTGTTCTCGAGTTAAAGACAAAGCATCCCGCTAGCTAGCTGTTATAGTTTGCAGCTAGCCTTAAAACTGAATTAACAGAATTTGTGGGGTTATACTTTAGCCCTTAGGCACTTATTATAAGGCCAAACCACTGAGTTGGATAGTCGATAGTTGAAAAGACGCGAGAACTCAATGGATTTGTTGGGAATTGTTCAACGGAGGGGCAAGGATGCCCACTCCACAATATTTGGGTAATTATTTTTTCCGAAACCGCCCGTTGGGGCGCTTTACTTTTCCGGCGACAAATCCGTGCTGTAAAGAGTTTTGCCCTCTAGATTCAGCAATGCCACTGTCATCACTTCTGTATTACTGTTAATTTTCACAGTTCCGAAGAACTGGAAACCATCACTTGGGGGTCGATTTGCTGGTAAATCTGTAGGAATACTCAGGAATTTTAACTGCGGACCAAAGGTATTCTCAAGTCGATTTGGTCCAAAAGTACCAGAGTTAAGAGGACCTGCAACAAACTCCCAAAAAGGTTTAAAGTCGGTAAACTGTGCTTGAGTGGGGTCGTAGTAGTGGGCTGCTGCGTAATGTACATCAGCTGTTAACCACACGACGTTCTTAATGTCACTGCGATGGATAAAGCTCAGTAAATCGGCAAGTTCGAGTTCCCGCCCCAAAGCAGGACCATCTCCGTTCGCTAAATTTTCAAAGTCGGTAGGACCATCTGGAACCAATAACCCAATTGGCATATCACTAGCAATAATTTTCCAGGTTGCTGTCGATTTCCGCAATTGGTTTTTTAACCAGCGCACCTGGGCGTTGCCTAAAAATGCTGTTTCTGCGCTTTGTTCTGTTTGACGATTTGGTGTATTGGGTCCCCGGTAGCTGCGCTTATCGATCATGAAAATTTCCAGTGAAGGACCATAATTGAACGAGCGGTAAATTCTGCTTGGGTCTTTACCATTGATGTCAATGGGGAAATATTCCAAGAAAGCTTGATTTGCTCGTCTTGCTAACAAAGAAACATCTTTGACGGTGTAGCGATTGTCATTAAGAATTTCACCCGGATACCAGTTGTTGGTTGTCTCGTGGTCATCCCACTGGGCTAATATAGGAACCTCAGCGTTAAAACGTCGGACGTTATTATCCAATAAGTTGTAAATGTAGTTACCTCGAAACTCCTCTAGAGTTTCAGCAACTTTTGACTTTTCCGGAGTTGTAATGTTTTTCCAGATGCTACCATCATCCAATTTGACTTCTGATTGGATTGGACCATCGGCATAAATAGTGTCACCGGAATGAATGAAAAAGTCTGGATTGAGCTTCCGCATGGTTTCGTAAATCTTCATACCACCAAAGTCTGGATTAATACCCCATCCTTGACCGGCAGTATCCCCCGACCATGCAAAAAAGATATCTCGTTGACCTTTATAAGTAGGAGAAGTTCGGAAAGATCCGATCGCAGGTTCGCTTTCTTTGCTGGTATCATCTAAATCTTGGAAAAGTACCCGATAGTATATCTTTTGATCTGATGGTAAGTTCTTAAGATAAACCCGTGCCGTATAATCGCTGACTTCTAAAGCATTGGGTCCAACAACACGTTGTGCATTTCGGAGAGATTCATCTAGACTGTATTCCACAATCAGCTTTGCCGGTTTGTCGCTGCGACTCCAGATGACAGCTTTATTGCCACTGATATCACCACTTGCTACACCATAAGGGATAGTAGGACGGTCTGATTTGATGATGGCAGGTGCTTGGGCAAAAACTTGTGATTTTGATAGAAGATCCGTGGCTATGATTCCACCACTTGTCATAGCTGAACTTATCAAAAACTGGCGACGGTTGAGCTTTAGTGGAGAATTGGATTTCATAAATATAGAAGGGTGTTAGTTGTTAGTTGTTAGTTGTTAGTTGTTAGTTGTCTCTCAAAGAAACCGGATTTTTGGAACGAATCTACCGCAGATATAGAAAAGAAAGTGATTGCGTTCTTTAACACTTTGAAAGTTAACTAATGGGGGATTCAGTTGTCAATCATCCCACTCACTTGTCTCTAACAAAATTTATTAAAATCGCAATATATAAGTAATTTCTTTTTAAGGAAGTACCTTATATTACTCTTTAGCAATTTTTTTAAACCTTTAAATTTAAAAAAATACAATGAAACACACAAATACATACGTATTTTTTTTTACTTTGTAAAATAATTATGAAGAATTATAAAACAATTGTCTTGTTTGCGTAATTTCTCCAAAAAAACTTTCGTTAAACTTTTTTTTCTGCTACCTTAACTTTAGTATAAGCATTTAATGCATACTACAAACTAAACCAATCAAGATATTCACGTTCTTGGTCAAAAGTTAACAAATTCATTCCTCTTGGTAGTCTACTATCCTGAAAATTTCTATCAATGTTGTTAGTCATTACGATCGCAATAGTTAGTCTCTGCCCACTGCTCGTTTTACTTTTTATGGCTTGGGTGTGGGCAGAAACAGAAAAACGCAAGTCTCAAGAATTCGGAGAGTAATCTGACTAGTCACTAGTTACTGCTCACTGGTCACTGGTCACTGGTTACTGGTTACTGCTACCAAGGCAATTGGCTACCATCCCAAGAAAAAAACTTTCCGCTATCGTCTTCTTCAAGTTGCTCAATAACACTCAGTAACTGAGTGACTGTCCGCTCAACGGAAAACAATTTTTCAGGTGGTACGTTTGCTTGAAACGGTTTGGAAAGACGAGTATCTGTTGTACCGGGATGTAAGGTGACAACTATGGTTTTGGGACTAGTTCTTCCATACTCAATCGCCACTGTTCGCAAGAACATATTAAGAGCCGCTTTCGAGGCTCGATAACCATACCATCCTCCAAGTTGATTATCACCTATACTACCGACTTTGGCTGAAATACTAGCAAAAACACTACGCTCTTTGTGACGGAATAAGGGTAATAGATGTTTGGCGAGTAAAACCGAGCCAATACTGTTAACTTGGAAGTAGCGCATTAAGTGTTCTGGATTAATTTGTCGTAAACTTTTTTCTGGTTCTAGAGAAGATTCATGCAACATACCCACACAATTAATGACTAGATGAAGTTGCTGTACTTCTGTGCGGATCTTTTGGACAACGTCAGCAATCTGTGATTCATCAGTAATATCCATTGACAGACAAGTTAAGCGATCGCCCTTGGCACAAGCTGTACCCGGCTTATCGCAGTATTTGTCTGCTAAAGTTAACAACTCAGAAGCAGAATCTGGTTGACGATAGGTTGCATAAATTTTGGCAATTCTATCATCTTGCAGTAATGTTTTTACAAAACCAAAACCGATACCTTGGCTTGCTCCTACAATCAATGCATTAGCATTTTTTATTTTTTGAATAAAAGACATTTTTGATGTAAAGTTATATCATAACTCAGAGATGCTTTTAACTGCAAAATGGTCACAAAGCAAGTTATCTCGGCTGACTTTTCTCTGTCTTGCGGTACAAATTCTAAATCCGAGAGTACATAATAATATAGTTAGTTGTCATTGACTCAACACATTGCTGTACGGTCAGAGAGTCAACTACCTAAACCTCTCCGAAGCGGAGTAGGTGTAGGCTTGCCAAAAACTAAAGCTTGTCTTTAGCTCTCAATAGGCAACGCAAGAGTTGGTTAGGTCACTGGGGAGAGTCAAAAGCTCGTTACAAGGGGCATTATACGTTGTTAATTTGCCAACACCCAGTTCTGAGTTCCAGTAGTGCATTACGAACGTATATTTATAAAAAAATATAATGATGACTCCCCTGCAGCGCAAACAATTAAGAGATGCCCTAATCAGTGCTTTTCCCGAAAGGTCATTGTTGGAACAATTGTTAGATTTCGATCTAGATAAAAAACTAAACCAAATTACTCTAGATAGTAACTTACAAAGCGTTGTATACCAATTGATAAAAACGGCACAAGCTCAAGGATGGCTTGTTGACCTAGTTCGCGCTGCATACGAAGAAAACCCTGGGAACTCTCAGTTAGCAACCATTGCTCAAGAATTGTTGACTCCGGAGATACCTTCTGTTAAGTCACTAAACATCCCTTCACATTACAGCAATAAGGAAGATGCCATAGATAAATATCACAAGCAGGTTGAGGCATTTGCAGAAGATGGAGAGATTTCTTTTGGGGAATCGGAAATATTAAAGGATTTACAAAAAAAACTAAAATTAACCGAAGAAGAAGTTCGTGCAGTCCGAGACAAAATATTAGAACCTTTTGGGATATATAAAGAAAATTTGGATAAATATAGGCAAGTCTTTACCAAGTGGGTAGATGAACAAGGATATCCGCTCTTAGAAAAGGCTAAAGCTGATTTGAAGAAACTGCAAGAACACTATCAGCTTAAACATGAGGATATAGCTCTTTTGGAAAAAGAAGCTGAACAACAAGAAGTACAGAGATTGCAACGACAACGAGAACAGGAAGAAGCCTCAAGACGACGACAACAGCAATCTACTTCCACAGCCTCAACACTTAATACCCGTTTAGAGCCAATTAACCATTTGCAGAAAATCTTGATTTTGGCAGCAAATCCAAAAGGTACTAGTCAGTTGCGTCTAGACGAAGAGTTGCGTGAAATTGAACAAGGGTTACAACGGGCTAGACAACGCGAGCAATTTGAAATCAAGTCAGCATTAGCTGTCCGTTCTAGAGATATTCACCGCTCTATTTTAGATTTCAAACCAAATATCGTTCACTTTTCTGGACATGGAGCAGGACTTGACGGTCTGATTTTCGAGGATGAAACAGGACAAGCAAAGCTAGTAGACGCTTTGGCTCTAGCTAGACTATTTAAGCTATTTGGCAACCGCGTCAAATGTGTAGTGCTTAATGCTTGTTATTCAGAGATTCAAGCTAAGGCAATAGCTCAACATATTGATTATGTTATTGGTATGAGGCAAGCAGTTGGAGATAAAGCAGCCATTGAATTCGCAGTTGGTTTTTACGATGCTTTAGGTGCTGGAGAATCGATTGAATTTGCATATGAACTTGGTTGCACACTGATTCAGATTCAGGGGATTGCAGAAGAACTGACTCCCAAGTTGTTGGATAAAAAACAGTTGAATGATTCCCCCAATGCTCGCGGACAGGATTGTAACCCACCCTCAAGTGAAGTTATTGAAACTCGAAGTACCGTTGTAACTGAAGATTCAGATGATGCCCTAAGTAGTGAAAAGGGTATAGACTATACCAAACTCCGAAATTTCCTAAAAGCAGGACAGTGGAAAGAAGCAGACTATGAAACCTATTTGGTGATGCTCCAAGCTGTTGGTCGCTCTGAAGGTGATTGGATTAGAGATGAAGAACTTTTGAACTTTCCTTGTACAGACCTCCGCACCATAGATCGCTTATGGGTAAAATATAGCTCAGGACGCTTTGGCTTCAGCATTCAAAAACAAATTTATCTTGAAGTCGGGGGGTTACCCGACGGCAACTACTATAAAGAAGCCTGGGAAAAATTTGGCGATCGCGTGGGATGGAGAGTGGAAGAAAGCTGGATTGGATATGGAGAAGTTACATTTGATACCGTAAAAGTTCCCCGTGGACACCTTCCTGGCGGGTTTTGGTGCGGTTTTTGGGTCGTATCCTTGTCCTCTACGGGAGTGGTCTCCTCTTCTCTCGCATTGAGACTTGCAAAGTGTAACCTATAGTCTGAACTTTCGACTCTAAATTCGCTTTTTAAGCTCATCTAGTACGAAACTAGGAGTTTTTGCGTCCATGCCTTTAGCGATACAACAGTCTTGTACTGCTAGTAAGAAACCTTTGATAAGCGCCTGCCTATTCTTCATCAAGTCTACCGTTTCTAGGAAGTTATGCCATTTTTCTTCATCATTACCGTAATAGTTTAATACGTATAGCCCAGCAAGATATTCAGCCAGGGGATCGAGCACTATTTGAACTTTATCCTGAGTCGGTTCGAGTATTTTAACGAGACGAAGTCGTTTTTCAAGATACTGGAGATGGGTTTCGGCATTATCGCCTAACGAGGCTAGTACAGTATCGTAGTCAGCTGGTCTTGGTTGATAGGTGTCCTTCAGACAATTCCAAGCAATTACTCCCATATCACGGTGAACCGTGCGATTGTCTAGCTTGCTTGTTCCTTCCATACTACGATTCACCGCGTTCAAATAGCTGAGCATCAAATCAGGAATATTGTCAGTTACAGGCAAAGATCTGTCTGATTGATTGTTCTTAGTAACAATCATCTGATCTGCGTATAATTTGGCAAGTAAAACCGTAATATTGCGCTGACCAATCATTTGTGATAAGCGACGACAGGCTTCAAAATAATCTACATCGCTAAAACTGTTCCGCTTTTTTTGTAGTTTTAGGTAGCTATCTATAAATACGGACAGCGAAGCGCTCTTAAGGCGTTGAGGTTCAATTGTAGTCTTAGGTTCAACGTTGAATACTTCCTTAATCCGAGATGTGACAATTAAAGCATTCACAGGAAAGTCCGGATCGCCAAACTTGATTTTCTTTTGTGTGTCTTCACTCATCTCAGACAAACGATCCACAATGACTAATACACGGCGTTGCCGAAGCAAATGTTCGAGCAATTCTTTCGGAATCGGCTCAGCTTTACCGATTAAGCTATAAAGCTGTCTAGATATAGATCGGATAAATGGTTGTTCGCTTGCTGCAACATCTAAATCAATGTCAAACTCAATCAATACTGGTATCATGGGGTGGCGACAAAGACGTTTGGTCTTTTCGCTCGATATTGCCCACCACGCCAGTTGGCAAGCCAGACTCGTTTTTCCCGATCCCCCTTCCCCCCAAATGAGAATATAACTTGGATTTCTAGAGAATGTCGATCGCAAATCTTGACTCGTCAGATTAGAAATCGTTTGCTCGTCTAGATTAAGCGGGATGGGAATACGAGTAATGTGAGAGCGGACGGTATCTTTTTTCTGAAAAGCTGCTTGGGTAGGTTCAAGATATTTTGTGACCCATGCATCTAGCACCCGATGTCGGTAACGAAAAAACGCAAAAAACGTAATATAAGGAACGGTCTGAAGTGTTATCTTAAACGCACCAACAATCGGACTAGGTACTTCAACACTGAGGAGTGGAACAAAGGCTTTATTGATTTTTAGCAGCCAGAGTGGGCGTAACCAAAAAATAATGCCCCAAAGCAATGGTAAACTCACAAAGTAGAACGCTAGCCCTAAGCTCCAAGGATTTTTATACAACCATTCTAACACTCTGTCTAGTATACGAGATTGCCGTTGTAGTCTGAGGCTTTCAAGGGAACGATCAACTGTTGCGGTGGAAAAACCAGCTTCTCTCATAGCTTTAGAGGACTTCTCCGCATCCAATATAAATCGATCTAACTTTGAGAGCGGAGCAGTTTTGCCTTCGTTCTGAAATCTTAAAACCACTTGTTCTAATGCATAGTGAGCATTTACCTGAACCTGTTTCTTCTTGTCCTTGAGAAGATCGATCAAAGCCGGAACAACAGTCCTCGCATCTGAACTATGGGTCGATTCCAGGGCATAAGCAGCATTTGCTCGAATTTCTGAACTCCCATTCTTTAATGCGTTGACTAGAACTGAGATAGCATCTAATGGGAGAGTTGTTTGGAAGTTTGAAGCCATTACTCTCAAGGCAGACGCAGCGGTTGCACGTATGCCTTCCTCTTGTGTCTCGTCCTTTAATACATTTATAAGAGCAGAAGTAGATCTAGTATCGTTCCCAAAACCTCCTAACGCATATACTGCTCTTTCTCGAACTTGTGCTTCAGTATCCTCTTTTAAAACTGTAATGAGAGCCGGAACAGCAAGTTCCCTGTCTGCTTTAATAGTTCCCAAAGCAGAAACGGCACTCGCACGAAGACCTACTTCATTTTTCTTTGCTAGAGCTTTGATAAGAGCGAGAACAGCACGACTATCAGACACTGCATTCAACTCAGAATGACCAAGGGAATCGGCAGCTCTTGCACGAAGAATATCATTTTCCTTCTCATCGTCTAAGACATCAATGAGAGTAGAAACGCTTATTTTGGCAGAAGATCCCATCCATCCTAGTGCATATGCTGCTCTAGCACGAACTTGTACCTCCTGAGTTTTGTCTTTTAAGGTGCTGAGGAGAGCAGAGACAACGCGTCCAATCGGCTCATCTTGTTCTTGCAAGCCAGCGTGTTGTCGCGCCTGCCAGATAATTTTTCCTAAAGCATCAGCTGCTCTTGCACGAACATCCGATCTAAATTCTTGCTGTTTATCTAAAGTACTAATCAGTGCAGGAACTGCTGATTCAACAAGCGTGAGAAGGGAATCGCGATCCTTAGTCAAACTTCTGTGCTGTAATGCAGCAGTGGCACTAATGCGAACGGCTGCTTCAGGATCTTGCTTCAGGGCTTTGATGAGGGCTGTGACAGCAACCTTATCGCCTAAGGTTGGATTGCCTAAAGCAGAGGCAGCATTGACGCGATCAACTGGAGCCGTGTTCTCTTCTACTAGTTGCTGGACATGGTATTTTACCTCTGCCTCCGGAGTTCGAGTCCACCCCGGATAACAAACTAGGAGTATCGATAAAGGAACATACGCAATAAAACTGCTTTTAAGCGCTAAAAGTAGGTTTTGTATTACGCATTTAAGCATCTATCGTTTCCCACAAAGTGATTCAATCACCGTTCAGCTTAAGTCAATTCACACACAACCCGAAAACCGATGTTATAACTTTGATCGTACAGTCCACCCTTACTGCGACTTGCTGCCCGACAGCGATCAAAGAAGGTACTCCAGGCTCCCCCACGCATCACCCGGAATTGATACTCATTGTCTGATAACCATGCCCGTCCTTTTGCGTCAGATCCTTCATAGTTATCGTGCCAATGGTCAGCGCACCATTCCCAAACTAACCCATGCATATCGGACAAACCAAATGCATTCGCAACTTGAAAACTTCCTACAGAAGTCGTTTGTTGACGATATATAACTTGCTTGTTTTGCTTGAGAGAGGATACATCTCCCATGTTTCCTGAAGAATTGAAACCGCTTTGCCCTGAAGGATTACGTCCTGAAGGACATCCCGAAGGACATCCTGAAGGATTACCTCCTGAAGGACTACCTCCTGAAGGACTGGAAGAACTCCCCTGACTAAGCATTTCATCAATTTCAGTACTATGGGTCTTTTTGAAGTTACGGATGGCGTGTCCGTTGTAGTTCGCTAGAACAGTTGTCAGGTTTTCACCAAAGTGAAACGAGGTTGTAGTGCCAGCGCGACAAGCATATTCCCACTCGGCTTCAGTGGGTAGTCGATATGTCCGTCCTGTCTGCTTGCTGAGACGTGCACAAAACTCAACAGCATCATACCAGCAGATACGCTCTACAGGGTTGTTGTCTCCCTTGAAAGCGGACGGATTAGGATCAAGAAAACGTTTAATTTTGGGGAGTGCTGCTACAGACTGCCACTGTGACTGGGTGATAGGATACCTACCTATGGAAAAAGCATCTACTGTTACGGCGTGCGTTGGACCTTCATTTTCGTCTCGTCCTATTTCAGTTTCTGACGATCCCATTTCAAAGGTACCACTAGGAATAGCAACCATCTCTAGGATTTCATCACTACCAAGAATTTCAATAAAGCGTTTGGCATGACCAATACTGTGGATTTCTTGCCCTTGGGAATTTACTGCAACACTCTCAAATTGAAAGGGGAGTGTGACAATTGAATTCGTTTTCGCTAATCCACGTAATGGAAATATTGTTCTGGTAAATAGAGCTGTACTGAATCCATAACTAGTAAAACTAAGTAACTGGAGTACGCGCCGTCGTGACCAAAATTTCATAACTTGTTGTCCTCTTCAAAATGTGGTTTCAACAGAGAGTGAAATTCAGATATTATGAAGATAGGAAAGCTTTGTAGCTCGAAATTACCATATTTTGAGGTGGGTTTGCAGATAAAGTCAGTAAATCGTAAAGTTTTTCTCCAGAAGAGCGATGTCCGCAATTTTGTAACCCAAAATACATTTTTTGAGTGAACTATGCTTAACCCGTTACATTTTAGGTGCGGAATGAGGGCTTTATACGAACACTCCTTTTTGTCCAAAGTCCAATACTTAGTGGTCTATTTTCCGATGCAGAACCTACTGAAAATTTTATCCAATACTGATTCTGTGACCTCCTCACCAGTAATTTCTCCCAGCGCTTGAATTGCGCCTCGCAAGTCAATCGTCCAAAAATCAAGAGGTAGCTGCTGAGCGATTGTTTCCTGTACTTGTTGTAACGACATTTTCGCTTTGACAAGTGCGGCTGCTTGTCTTTGGTTAATCGCTAAATCTAAGTCAGAGGCTTGTACTTTATCTATTCTGACTTTTTCCAAAATCGCTGCTTCTAAAGCATCAAGCCCTTGGTTTTGAGCAACGGCTGTCTTAACAACATGGCTAATACTCTTGGGATATTGCACTTCTGCTGGTGATGCTAGGTCAATTTTGTTGATCACTAAAATCAAAGGACGATGTTGCACTTGTTCATAGATTTCTCTATCACCTGCTGTCCAACCTGTTGAAGCGTCTACAGTCAACAGCACTAAATCCGCACCACTTGCAGCACGTCGGGAACGTTCAACCCCAATCTTTTCTACTTGGTCTTCTGTTTCCCGAATTCCGGCTGTATCTAAGACCTGCACGGGAATTCCACCCACAACTAACTGTGATTCTACAACATCGCGAGTTGTACCGGGTAAGTCAGTCACAATGGCGCGATCGCTTCGACTCCAAGCATTCAACAAACTCGACTTACCTACATTCGGACGCCCAACGATCGCCACTTTTAACCCAGTGCGAAGCAGTTCGCCTTTGTCAGCAGTTGCCAAGATGTTGGCTATTTCTACAGCAACTCTCTCAATTTCCGAGATAACTCTAGTTTCATCTAACGGTGGTAAATCTTCCTCAAAATCTATTCGAGCTTCGATTTCTGCTAAAATATCTAAGCAACTCTCCCGTAACTGACGGATAGGATGCGCTAATTTTCCTTGCAATCCTGCCAATGCGGCTTGTGCTGCTTGCGGCGATCGCGCACCCACCAGATCGGCAATACTTTCTGCTTGAGTTAAATCCAGTCGTCCATTTAAAAACGCCCGCAGGGTAAACTCTCCCGGCTGAGCCAGTCTAGCCCCATTTTCCAAACAGAGCTGCAAAACCTGCTGTACTGCCATGATTCCTCCATGACAGTGAAATTCCACCACATCGTCACGAGTATAGGAACGAGGTGCTTTCATAATCAGCAAAAGCGCTTCATCCACCACTTGTTGTGTCTGTGGATGGCGAATATAACCATAGAGGATACGGTGACTTTCCCAAGCTTGACGCCCTGGTGCGTGAAACAATGTTTGAGCAATGTGCATTGCTTCCGTCCCGGAGACACGCACGATCCCAACACTGCCTTGTTGGGGGACAATAGCAGTTGCGATCGCGGCAATAGTTCCAGTGGTTGCAAAGTTTTCTGACATTCAGTTACGATTTATAGTGAATTGCAAAAAATTAAACTTATCATAGTTCAAGTGTACCAATATTTGTTACCACGCCTCATCCCTACTCCCTACTCCCCACTCCCCACTCCCTATTTTCCAAGGAGTTAATCATGGAACAAGCAAAAATTAACTGCGCCGAAGCTTGCGTCAATGGTTGTGTTTTAGGGGATGAGTGTCCCAACACAGAGTTCAAAGAAGCTGCTTCAAAGTTTATTGAAGATACTCCCTTAGACCAAATGATCGAAATAGCTGAAATGGCAAGAATGAAAAAACTGATGGAACCTCCTAAATGGCGTAACAACATATCGTAGTCAATCGGAGTAAATCCCAAAATATACAATTGTTCATTTGTTTCGCAGTCTGATTGACGGTAGTAACTACTTTGCTGGTCAAGTAAAGCAATTCTCTTAGGACACCGTATCTAGACCCTACCGCCTACGCCGTAGCGGTTTACCTCTACCGAGATGCTTTTCATCTAACCATCCCATTGAGACAGCAGACTCCAAACTATGACCTAACTCAGAGAGGAATAGTGCAGTACGTTCCAGCAAAATTCTATGAATCTGTTCCTTTTTCATAAACTTAGTTATTTGAAGGTCAGACCCCCTAGTTTTGATGTTCGTCGCCGCATTTTGGTCAGCTTGCAATACCACCCCATCAAAGGTCAAGAATTGATCTCCCAGACGTTTTCCCAGTAACGTACCATTGCGATGATCAACCTGTGAAGTATACGCAGGATTGACTAATTTAACCACTCCACCCTTACGGATAGAAATTTCATCTAATGCTTTCTGTAATTCACCTTTGCTCCATTCATTTAATTTGCGATTTACAGCTTTGGATCTCTTTTTCCCTTTTATGTATTTACTTAAATCTTCGGCTACCACTTCACCAAAGTTATCAAATATTTTCTTGGTATCAGTGCGAATGATCTGAGTAATTGTTTGACGTTTTCTAATATCTAACCTGTTCGCTTTTTTCCGCCCTAAGTTATTTTCTAAGATTCTAGCTGACTTAGCAGGGTCAACCTTTTTTGAGATAGCAAATAACTTTTGGCGCTTCTTATTTTTCTTAGTTCTTCTGTCAGAAGCATCATTAATAACACTTCCTAAACCTTTAGCATAAGCTATACCATTACTACCATAAAAGCCTTCAGTAACCCCCTTGTCAACGCCTAAGTTATCCTTGCTAGGATTGACTTCAATCTTAGTTGTTTTAGGATAATGAAGTTCTACATTTCCCGAATCATTGATTATAAAACGTAGGCGTCCAGAAGAGGGTGTAACTCTACCAGTGAGGACGGAAATAGATATCCACGATACTTTCTTTCCATTCATAAAACCAGGTATTTGGTAAGTAGTCACTTTTCCTTTATGGGACACCTTACCTTTCATATTTGAACCAAGGGCGTTGATTACAATTTGGTTATCAACCCAAGTATGACCACGCTTATAATATTGCCTAACCCAACGACTAATTAAAGGGTATTGTCGCCACTCCTGAGAATTGAGACTTTTAGTAAGCTCATCTCTGAATGAAGTTTCTGGGTTATCTACTAATCTTGTTTTTTTACCTTTAATCACCTGCTTTTTTTCAGGTTTAAAGGTAGAGTATATTTTCCGAATAACTTGTACAATAGCCGCTTCTTGAACTGTATGAATATCATCAATGACGGCTTGTACAGTTCTTTCCCATATTTCAGAGCTAAGGTTAAATCTTTCTGACCCATATAGTGCTCTTAGCTCTGGGGCGTTTCGGATGTTCTTAATAATTGTATTTTTATCAATCCCCCAAGCTTGCAGTGACCCATATTTGTTCCATAACTCTGAGCGTAAGTCGCCTAAAGCTTGAGCCAGATTACTTAACTTGTCTGGTACGTCACCAACAGAGTAGGCAATCCGAGTAACTGTATATTCAGTTGTCTGGACTACTTTTTTCCGTGCCATTGGTGTATTCAGGTTGGGTATTAACTACATAATACTACGTTTTACTCCAAACGTAGAAAGTACAGTCTTGAACTGAAGCAATGCTGGTGATAAGTATTGCATAAACAAAATGGAGTTAAATATTACGGTTAACTCCATTTTACTCTTAATTAGAACTACCTAAGTTAACGGGTATTTCCGGAGGACACATAATAAAGTATAAAGGATGAACGATCAAAGATAAAAGTTTTGTATTCACTTCATCCTTTAGATAACAGTTTTTTGTAACGTTTCGATTACCCCATACATCTGGACTGGATCGAGAACTCGTAGCAGGCTGCTTTGAGTTACAAGTCCCAGTTCTTTGCCACCATCCCAAGACACGACTAATCTTTTTGTATGCCGCCTATGCATTTCCCGCAAAGCCGTTAAAAGAGAATCTTCAGGACTTAATAGAAAAAGCGGCGTACTCATAACAGACTGCGCCCGGACTTCTGTCAAATTCATTTGTAGCGCTTGGAATTGTACGATATCTCGCTCGGTAACAATTCCTACAGGAACATGAATAAAGTGTCCCAGTTCTAATTCTGGATATTGCTCGGTAATGACAACACAGCTAATTTTATACTCCGCCATGACTTGAGCTAAGCTCAAAATTGAAGCAGTGACTGGCGCACGAATCACTTGGGTTGTCATCACATCCCCTACACGCATAAGCTTGAGGAGATGGATGGGGCGCAAAATACTACGAATACTTTCATGAGAAACAACTCCAATGAGTTCTCCCTTCTGTCCTAAAATCGGTAAATGACGAATCCGGTAGCGCCGAAATAAAAATAGAGGGGCAAAAATATCTTTAAAAGTAGTTTGAGAGAGTGTAATCACTGGTTTTGTCATGACTTCAGCGATTGTCACCTTTTCAAAGGGTATGCTTGCTGCTGTCAGTCGCACAATATCCCGTTCTGTAAAGATTCCTAACAACTCCGTTCCCTGCATCACTAGAACACAACTAGAACCTGTCTCATAGGAGGGAAACCCATCTGAGTACGAATTGACACCAGATAACGAACAACTGTGAATCCGCCTTTGGTTCATTAAAGCAATAACGTCTATTAGTAGTGTGTCAGTTGTAACTGTGAGTGGATTATAGTCTATTGCTGCTTCTATTGCTGGCTCACTTAGCTGTATGTCATCGTATTGCATGGCTAGTTTTACAAAGGAACATGGCGCTCTGTTTCATAATGTACCAAGTCTTAACAGAATTCCTCATTTATTTATTTCTTGTTTAAATTAGTAACTTTTCTCAAATAAATGATGAATTATGAAGCATGAAGGCTCAAGTATAGCCGATCAATGAATCCAAAGCGGTTAAATAGTATCCGTCAATACATTCAGGAGTTATTGAGTGAACGGGCCAAATTGCGAGCGCGGAGCCATCCAGTTGCAAGCGAGATGAGAGTCTCAATGTCAATAAAAACCTCTTTACAGAGACTTCACAGTGGCAACTGCCAAACTTTAATGATGTTGTCAGCACTACCACCACTAGCAATCGTTTGTCCATCTGGGTTGATAGTGACAGAGTAAATATAACCAGAATCCTTCTTTAAAGTCTGAATTTTTTCTCCAGTTGTAGAATTCCACAGTTTAATTGTATTGTCATTGCTACCACTGACAAGGATAACTCCGTTTAAGCTTTTGCCATAACCTGCATTTGGTAGAAAAGCAACAGAATTTATTTTGTCGGAATGTTGTGTTAATGTATGCGTAACTTCTCCCGTTGCTAAGTTCCAAAGTTTAATTCTTTTATCTTTACTACCACTGGCAAGAGTGACACCATCTGGACTAAAGGCAACAGAAAGAACGTAGTCAGTATGTCCTTCTAAAGTACGAACTTCTTCACCTGTTAATACATTCCACAGTTTAATTGTCTTATCCCAACTCCCACTAGCAAGAGTCATGCCATCAGGACTAAAGCGAACAGAAGCAGTTGCCCTTGAGTGTCCTTTTAGCGTGCGAATTTCTTTTCCCGTTACCACATCCCACAATTTTACAGTTTTATCTAAACCTCCACTGGCAAGAGTTCTGCCATCTGGGCTAAAGGCAACTGAAGAAACTCCGCCCGGATGTCCCTTTAGAGTACCCATTTCTTGCCCTGTTTCTAAATTCCACAGTTTGATAGTATTGTCTGCACTGCCACTAGCAAGAGTTTTACCATCTGGGCTGAAGGCAACAGTCCAAACCCATTGAGAGTGACCTTTGAGGGTAAGGGTTGTCTGTCGGGTCGCTAAGTTCCAGATTTTAATTGTGCGATCGTCACTGGCGCTAGCAAGAGATTGCCCATTTGGAGAGAAGGCGACGGAGTTAACATCGCTGGAGTGACCTCTCAGGGTCTCTGGTGAGTTAGAACTTTGAACGGTTTTATTGCTTGGCTGACTGACATCAGAAGACTGAGTAACTGCAGGTGGGTAAAATAGGTATAAACTAACTCCTCCCAATCCCAACAGAACCATACCAGCACTTATCAAGAGTTGATGTCTTACCTTGCTAGCCGATCGCGGTAAAGGAAGCAACTGAGATTGTAATGAATTGACCGAAAGTAGGGTTGAAGATGGTGGCGGTAAAAGCTCTGATAAATCTTTGAGGGCTTCCTCTGCTCCTTGATAGCGCTGTTGAAATTCTACTTTCAAAAGTTTGTCGAGAATCTTACTTAACTTGGGACTTAAAATTGCTTCTCCGCTACCTGGTTTTTTGAGATATCGCTGCCAATCATTCACCCAACTAAAGCCATGTTGCAGCCAAAGTTTAGACGGAGAAATCCCTGTCAGTAAATGGAAGCAAGTTGCACCCAAACCAAACAAATCGCTTGATGGATAAGCTTTTCCGTCTTCCATCTGTTCCATTGGGGTATAACCATGAGACCCAATGGTTGTCCCGATTTTAGTTTGTACTGTTACCGATAGCTGCTTTGAGGCTCCAAAATCAATCAGCACCAATCGCCCATCACTATCACGACGAATAATATTTTGCGGCTTAATATCTCGGTGGATAACTCCTTGTTTGTGGATAAACTGGAGCACAGGTAATAAATCTAGTAAAAGTTCACGAATGTTACTTTCACTATAAGTTCCCACTAGTTGCAATTCTTTTAATAAATTTTGACCATCGATATATTGCTGTACTAAAAATAGATAATTATTCTCCTCGAAATAAGCCAAAAGATGGGGAATTTGATTGTGTTCTCCAAGTTGTTGCAATCGCTGCGCTTCTTCTTGAAATAGCTGAACTGCTTTTTTTAGAGCACTTGTTCCCTGAATTTTTGGCGCAAACTGCTTGACTACACACAATTCTTTCAACTTATCCACGTCTTCAGCAAGATAAGTTTTGCCAAATCCACCTTCATCAGACAATACTTTGATAACACGATAACGATTCCTTAACAGCGATACCAATGGTGTACCGCAGCTTTTGCACAGCACGCTGTCGTCAGGATTTAGGGGATTTAGGCAGTCGGGATTCAGGCAGCAGAGCATACTGGGAATCCATAAGTGAATGGTTTAGCTTTCAGGAAGAAATATCGAAGATTTATATTAAACATCTCCAGAAATTTATTGTGCATCGTCTACAATCCCTGTACAGACAAGCCATGGCGCGTCTCTACATTGTTTCTCGATATTTTGATGTTAACATCTGGATTTGTTGGGAAAGCTACAAAAGCTTCTTTAATATAGATAAATAAAAGCATTGCTAGTGTAAAGATTTATAGAAGTTATGTTTGTGACGTTTTTTTAGGTACCAAGCAACAGTAATCTATATCAGTAAATCAGCAGATTAACTATAGTATTTTGTTGGTGAAATATAGTACGGTGTCAATCTACCCTGAGTACAATGTTTCAATCAACAGGAGTAGCGTAAAAATGGTAGAAAAAAGCAACAAACAATGTGCAAACAAATTAAAGTTGGCTTTAATTGGTTGCATGAGTAGTAGTTTGTTGATAACAAATTATGCCTTTCCTATCAAGGTTTTAGCAAATGTCCTACACTCAAAACCCTTTTTAATTGCCAAACCCGCCGATGAGAGACAACCAGCAGCAGTAGAAAAAGGTATTGAGCAAATTCCTATAGCCCAACAACCCGTACCCCGACAGGTAAAACAACCCATTGAATCGCCTCTACCTGCAGGTGTATCTTCGGGATCTGTAAATTCCACCCCAAAATCTAATCCTTCTGAGACCAGCACGGCCTCAAAACCGAACGTCTCAACTACACCAACGCAACCCTCTAACACTAGCACAACATCTACTCCATCCGGCACAGGTGTTTCCATTCCAGTACCTAGTCCTTCAGGCGATCGCTCGACGCCTTCGCGCCAAGGAAATTCTACGCCTTCGCGTCAAGGAAATTCTACGCCTTCGCGTCAAGGAAATTCTACGCCTTCGCGCCAAGGAAATTCTACGCCTTCGCGTCAAGGAAATTCTAAGCCTTCACGCCAGGGAAATTCTAAGCCTTCACGCCAGGGAAATTCTACGCCAACAACAGCAGCTACTTCATCTGTTTCTTTGTCCAAAACACCTGAGTTTCAAGAAATAAACTTTGTAGATATCGCATTCGGTGTTTTGGCTCCAGGAGATTATCAATCACAGGGCAGATATTATCACTTCTACCAGTTTGAAGGTAGAGAAAACCAACTTGTTCAAATTAGGCTAAGTGGTAGTGCAGATCGGCGTCGTACAAACAACTTGAATTTAGACCCCTTCATGTTTTTGCTCGATCCAGATAATAACGTGCTTTTGACGAGAGGTAATGAAGAGGTGAATCCTCAAGGAGTCAAAGATGCATTTATTTTTGTCCGATTGCCAAGAACAGGTACCTACACGATCGCTGTCACCAGCCGTAAGCCCGGAGATACAGGGCGGTACAGTTTGGCTCTTAGAAATGACAGAGCAAGTTACAGTCTCGATCGCTCTGATGAATTAACCCAAGAAAGTCGAATCCAACGAAAAAGTGGCAGCCCTTATAATATATCTAAGTTTCAGGGTAAAAAAGACCAACTTGTGAGTATCCGTGCTGACAGTGTCTTTGAACAGTTTTCACCTTACATAGTCTTGTTGAATTCCCAAGGGCAAATTGTCGCTACAGATGATAACAAGGATGGAAGGTACAGTGCATTCATTGACCGAGCCAAGTTACCTGAAGATGGCACGTACTATGTAGTCGTTATCTCAGCAAATTCAAGAGAACGGGGTACGTATCGGTTGACTGTGTTTTAGGAAACAGTGACCAGTGACCAGTGACCAGTGACAAATGCCTTTTCACTGCACCAACCGCCAGATCTTAACTGTTTTATCAAAACTTCCACTAGCAAGGGTCTTACCATCCGGACTAAAAGCGACAGACCATACTCTGTCTGTATGCCCTGTGAGTGTATTCATGACTTGTCCTGTAGCCAAGTTCCAAACTTTGATTGTTTTGTCCCAGCTACTGCTAGCAAGAGTACTACCATCAGGGCTTACAGCTACAGACCAAACTCTGTTATTGTGTCCTGTGAGTGTATTGATTTCTCTTCTCGTATTGAGATCCCAAATTTTGATAGTTTTGTCCCAACTGCCACTGACAAGTTTTTGATTATCAGCACTGAATGCAAGAGAATAAACAGCATCAGAATGTCCCGAAAGAGTTTGGATCTCTTTTCCTGTTGACGTATTCCATAAATTAATGGTATTGTCAAAATAGTTACCACTAGCCAAAACTTTACCATCTGGGCTAAAAGCAACAGAATTAACAACGTCGCAGCTTCCTTTAAGAGTAAGAACTTTTGCTCCAGTGGCAGAGTTCCACAAGTTGATACTCTGATCCCAGCTTCCACTAGCGATAGTTAAACCATCCGGGCTAATAGCGACAGACTGGACTGCAGCTAAATGTCCCCTAAGAGTACGTATTTCTTGTTGAGTATTTACGCTCCACAGTTTGACTGTCTTGTCAGTACTTCCACTGATAAGGATTTTGCTGTCAGGGCTAAAGGTGACAGAATTAACCCAATCGGAATGACCTTTGAGAATGCCGATCGCAACTCCTGTCGTTAAATTCCACAACTTGATGGTTTTGTCGGCACTAACGCTAGCAAGAGTGCGTCCGTCAGGGCTAACCGCAACAGCCAAAATTGTATCAGCGTGACCTTTAAGAGTGAAAGCTTCAGCGAACTTTGATAGGGTTTTTTTTTGAGATTGACTTGATTGGGATGACGCACTGGTTGCTGCAGGAGGAGATGGCCAATACCACATTCCAGCAAATCCCAAAAGCGCGATCGCCGCACCCGTCATAACTTTAATTTTTGTGTCAGTTGTTGTTACAGACATTGCAAATTCCACGTTACGCTGCTTTTATATCGCTCTCTGATGTGAAATCAGAGGTATCTTACTTTTATGGGAATATAATGTAGTTACCGATTGAGCCAGTAGAATTCCGGATTTCTTAACACTGTAGAATTCATAACAAAAAATTAACGAGAAACTCGCCAAATCTTAATAGTGTTATCTTTACTACCACTGACAAGAGTTTTTCCATCTGAACTAAAGGCGATGGAAAGGACACTATCAGAGTGACCTAGCAGAACGCGAATTTGCTGTCCAGTCTCTAAATTCCACAGTTTGATAGTTCTATCCAAACTGCTACTGGCAAGGAGTTTGCCGTTCGGACTGATAGCGATAGAGGTCACCTTATCGGAATGACCAAATAAAGTACGAATTTGCTTTCCCGTGTCCGGATTCCATAATTTGATCGTTTTGTCAGAACTTCCACTTGCAAGAAGTTTGCCATTAGGACTGATTGCAATAGAAGTCACTGTACCCAAATGTCCTTCTAAAGTACGAATTTGCTCTCCCGTTTCTAAATTCCATAACTTAATTGTTTTGTCATAGCTACCACTAATAAGAGTTCTACCACTGGGACTAAAAATGACCGACCGAACCGAGTTAGAATGTCCTGCTAGCGTGCTAATTTCTTCTCCTGTTACTAGACTCCACAGTTTAATAGTGTTGTCATCACTACCATCAGCAAGAATTTTACTATCATGACTGAAGGCAAGGGCATGAACCGAGTTGGAATGCCCTATAAGTGTACGGACTTCCTGACCGGTTGCCAAGTTCCAAATTTTAACGGTTTTGTCCTTACTTCCACTAGCAAGAGTTTGTCCATCTGAGCTAATAGTTAGGGTATTTATTATACCACCGTGACCGTTTAAGGTAGAAATTTCCTGTCCCGTTATTAAACTTAAGAGTTTAATTCCACTTTCGCTGTTACTAGCGATCGTTTTACTATCTGGGCTAATAGCAACAGCTAAAATGGGGTGGGAATATCCTCTGACAGTTGAGACTAGGGAAAAACGACCTAATGGGGATGGCGATCGCGTATGAAGAGCGACATCTCGATTTGCTGTGCTGTTATTAGGCTGACTGATACTAGAAGATATTTTGGTTTCAAGACGTCGAAGTTGCTTGTACCAAAACTCTCCCGAACCCAACACTAATACAGCAGTTCCTGCAAGGAGAGAATTTCTGAAGAAAATGTATTGTTTGGGTATCGATGGTGCTTGAGTCGGAGGCACAACAACAGAAGGAGTCGGCGCACCTGCAGTCGGAAGCGGTGGTGGTATTTGCTGCTTTAATGTTAAATCTACTATAGCTTCATCAGCAGATTGGTAGCGCTGCTGAATATCTTTTTGCAACAGCCTATCCAAAACCCGCTCTAAATCCTGACTAATTGGACTTTTGACGTATTCTCGCCAATTCTTTACCCAAGCATATCCCTGTTCAGTCCATAACTTAAAAGGGGAAATTCCAGTCAGCAAATGAAAGCAAGTTGCACCCAAACTAAACAGATCGCTAGCTGGATAAGCGACACCATCTCTAATTTGTTCAATTGGGGAATAGCCTTGCGAGCCGATGGAAGTCCCCATTTTCATTTGTACTTTTGCTGTAAACTGCTTTGCAGAGCCAAAGTCAATCAGAACTAGATTTTCAACCTTTTTTACTTTAGTGGAGGTATGATGAAAAACTTTTCCAGTTGTTGCTTGAGAAGTTCGACGACGGATAATATTTTGAGGTTTTATATCTCGGTGAATCACTCCTCGCTCATGTATAAATTTCAGAACGGGCAGCAAATCTAACAAAATTTCTTTAATTTCTTGAGAGTTATACGCTCTCCGTTGTTGTAACTCTTTTAACAGGTTTTGCCCATCTATAAATTGCTGAACCAAATATAAGTAGTTATCTTGTTCAAAGTAAGCTAATAGAGTTGGAATTTGGGGATGTTCTCCAAGTTCCTGCAATCTTTCAGCCTCTTTTTGAAACAACTCCATCGCCTTTTTTAATGCCCAATTTCCTTGGACTTTGGGAGCAAGTTGCTTGATAACACACAGTTCATCTAACTTATCGATATCTTCTGCTAAATAGGTTCTACCAAATCCTCCTTCATCAGACAGTACACTTGTAACGCGGAAGCGATTTCGTAACAAATGAACCAGTGGGGTGTTGCACGTTTGACAAAACGTCCTTCCACTCTTGTTCAGGGGATTTGGGCAATCAGGATTGAGACAGCAGATCATCACCAAAAGAACGCGATAGCGTAATAATTTATGCTAAATTATCCCTGAGTTTTTTATAAGGATTAATTATCCTCTATCTTATATGAGATTTCTGATAAGTGTTAATGGTTAGTAATTATTGATCGCTGGTCACTGGTCACTGGTCACTGGTCACTGGTCACTGTTTTTTCCTTGTTTGCCAGTCGCGAATCGCTCTTGCAGTTCTTTCTGTAGGCGTCAAGTATTCTGGTTCTTCGCTGACACTTTTCTCCTGGACTCCCAATCTTTGAGTTGTTAAACAGTCAGTCAAGGTGGGCAAATGATTTTCCATCTCTAAAGCCCAAATGACATCATCGACTGATTTAAAACGCTCTTCTAGAGAAAGTTTGAGCATTCGATCTAGAATTTGAGCAAAATAAGCACTGACGCTTACCGCTTTTTGCCAACATATCTCACCTGTTTTAACATCATACTCAAATTCCAGAGGTAGTTTTTCAGTCAAAAGATAAAGACAAGTCACACCTAGTGCGTAAATATCACTAGCATAAACTGGACGCAAGGAAAGCTGTTCTGGCGGAGCAAATCCCATCGTTCCAATAAAATTAGTATTTGCAGGTGCATCCATTGATGTTTCATTCTTTAACACCAACTCCTCTTTGACAGCACCAAAATCAATGAGCACTAACCGTTTATCATCTTCACAACGTAGTATGTTATGAGGTTTAATATCTCTATGAATGACATGATTTTTATGTACGTACTGTAATACTGGCAGCAATTCTTGCAAAAATTTTTTAACTGTGTCTTCAGTGTATAAACCAGTCCTTTTAACTTCCTGTGCTAAGTTAAAACCTTTGACATATTCTTGAACTAAGTAAAATTCCCCACAGACTTCAAAGTAGTCCAAAAGCATGGGAACTTGAGAATGACTTCCTAATTGAGCCAATGTTTTTGCTTCTTTTTCAAAGCGATGGCAAGCACGTTTCCAGCTGTTGACATTGTCTACTTTCGGACAAAGTTGTTTGATAACACAAAGTGGTTTCCCTGGTAACACTGCATTCCTAGCTAAGAACGTGACACCGAAACCACCTCTCCCTAAAACTCTTAGTATTGTATAGCGATCGCGAAATAGCTGTTTAGTACCGCACAGTTTACCAAGCTGAGTCCGCTGTAAAATCTCAGCATGGGACTTAAGTACTTCTGGTGAAGAGCAGTTCATCGGACAAAAAGGGAGTTAAGGTAAAACAATTATTATACGATATACCCACACTCACTTCAATTGTTACTTTTAAATATATAACTCATTTTAAATTTCACTCTACAGAATACCACGTAAATCTAAAACAAAACCAGGTAGCACATCTTCTCCAGATAAAATAGTAGGGGACTTTATAACCTCCACCTCTCGTCCTTGGCGATAAATTTCCACCTGCTGGTTCTGTGGATCGATCAGCCAACCCAAACGAACTCCATTGTCCATGTACTCCTGCATCTTAGCCTGCAACGTCTCCAAATCATCAGTTGCAGAACGCAACTCAACAACAAAATCACCGAGCAATCGGTGGGAATTTTTGTCGTTGCTCGGAAGTCAGAGATTCCCACCTTTCTAATTTAATCCAAGTTACATCTGGAGAGCGATTTGCTCCATTGGGGAGTTTGAAACAAGTCGATGAATCAAACGCTTTTCCTAAATTTTGCTGACGGTTCCAAATTCCTAAGTCAAGATAAAGCTCAAAATTTTGATTTCCTGTTTCTCCACCTGTAGGCGACACGACGATTAATTCTCCAGATGCTGTACGTTCAAACTTCATTTCTGGATTCGCTTTTACCAATTCGTAGAAAGCATCCTCTGTTAAGTCTCCAACAGGAGATAAATCTAGCGTTAAGATACTCACTTACGGTCTAGCTCTATAAACGCGTTCGCGCTTTCGCACGGCTTTTTAAGCATCGCCCTCTTATTGTATCCTCATCAATAGGTGGGGGAAAAGCATACAGATGGGCTGGTAGAAGTCATCACAGATATCCACAGTTAATCAGGTCAAACCGCAAGTTGTGCCATATAATTTATTGGAAACAAGTTCCTGTTCACTGTTTGAACGAACAGGAACAATATTATGTGGACTTATTTCAGCCCGAACTGAATGGTTGTAAAGTTAAAAACTATCTACCGAAACAGCCTCAAGTGGAACGCGAGATTAAGCGATTGCTGAAAGTTCTCAACAAACCAACATCTCTTTTTCCTATCATTCGTTCCATCGTGGCTGGTAAGTATGAAGATAATGAGGAAAGAGATTGAACCATAACGTAAATCTTTTCCCCAACTATTGTCGCTAATCTCGTACCAAAATTCAATATGCTCTTTTTTAGGTAAGCGATCGCTTAAAAAAGCATTGACAAAATCCCAAATCTCTAATATTTTGGATTTTGACTTGGCGTAAGGAAATAAAGCTTCTGCAAGTTGAATTTTAGGGAGGTTTGCATTGTCAGTATAAACAATACTAGATTCCATTAATCTAGCTCTTAAGACTTTTTGAATATTTTGCCTGTACCAATCTGTGGAAACCCAATCTCTCTGGTTCGGTAAATCCGTTCTTGCCAATAAGTACAAGTTTTGCCAGTCTCGTTCAACAGCATACTGTAAAAGAATAAAGTAGAGTTCAACAGATTCTTGAACAATCTTTTTATTATTGATAATGTTCTCTTCATCCTTCATGGTGAGAAACACTCCATCTCTAGGCTCTGTAGGTTCTAGAAAGGGATTGTTGATAACAACAGGAAAATGAAAATCTTCCGTACCAATCAGTGGAAAACCCAGGAAAATTTTTGGTGTTTTTTCATGAACAGAGGAAATTGATGTCTGGTTTTCATCTTTGTCAATTTGAATGGCTATACTTGTCAGTTCTTTTGACAAACACGCAAAATATAGCTTTTGCGTGCGATTTTTTTGTCATCTTGAAAAAGACCGCTGACGTTAACTTTCTCTGAAAGCAAGTGAGTGGTCAAAAAGCCCGTACCAAATCTCCCTATCGTTTTGGGCATCTCTGTTTTATCGGCTTCTCCCCAGTCTTTATCATCAGAGCTAATTTGGCGAATTAAACCTTTAATATTTTTATTGGTAAAATAACTAAAATTGTGACTGAATTCTATAGATTCTGGAGTCAATCTTACCCTGACGGCAACTTGTTCGGATGGAAAATCAATGGCAGCCTTGTCATTGGCATTTTGTAAAAGTTCCCAAATCCAGCGTCTCTTGAAGTTTTCCATGGATGACATCCTTAAAATCCGCATCTTTTCAGAGATTTTTTGCGCTGCAATGCGGTTTAAATCGGCAATAGCATTTTTATCGAAACGAGACATGGCGATGACTCCTAATTCTGAATGATAATGATTACAGTGATGTTAGGTTTATCTTGCCCAAAAATTTTGAGAATCTAACATTGACTAAATTTTTTGTAAAATATGGAACATTAAATGCCAAATTTGTATAACAATGTAAACGCACTTGTCTTGCTCCCCCCTGTTATGCCCTTTGGCTATACATTGAAGACTGGGTAGGATCGCTTGTTGATAAAGTGGCATTAAGCGTGATTCACGAAGAGGTACAAAGTGTATTGAGGATTGAATCAAGTCTCTTTCTGAAGATACAAAGATTTGAAGAATTGTTAGGGGATTTTCTTGAAACATCTCAACCCGTGTCCAGGCTGAGCGATCGGCATAAATTGTTCCAGCTCAATTAACTAAGTACGGGAGGTGGAGCCTAGAGTGAAGGCATTCCCAGGCAGAGCCTGGGAACGAGGGTGAGGGAGTGTTTCTTGGTAATCCCTAAGGTACCTCAATAGGAATCAAAGCATTCTCTGGAAAGTACGCACGGTAACTCCCTTCATCTGCAAGAAGCAAAACTAGGCGCAAAGCATAATCTGGTGGAATTTGCAAATCTGCCCAAGGTACTGCTACCTCTAAACAATTGTTTAAAGCAACTTGGGCTCGACTGAAGCGAGGATGCCATTGATAGTGTTCCCCTGCTTCTCGAAAATAAGTTGACTGCGTAAGCAAATTAATTCCCAAATGATGGTGGAACAGGTAGTTCACTGGTGCAATATCAGGAACTTCTGCTAGGGGAACTGGACTATTATTCATGGGTTGGTCTGGATAAAACCACAGTAAATTCAATTCTGGTGGCAAATCTTGCCCTGGTTTCACACCTGTTTTAAAGTCTACCCGTAAATAAAAATTGAGGTGATCCACTCCATACCAAAGTCGCTGAATGGGGCTGCTGCTGTGCATTGTACCCCGCGATCCACCTATTTCAATACGTCCGGCTTTGTCCCAGTCTTGCTCATCACCTTTACCATCAATGACAGGATGGATGAAACTTTCTGGACGGCGATCTGAACGTGCTTCGTGGCTTTCGACTGGTTGGCGAAGATAAGAGGGGCTAGGTTCATTCAAAGCTTTGTATATCCCATGCAAATGCTCTCGAAACAAGCGATCGAAGATAGCATCGTGATTTGAGGAATGCCCTACACCAAACCACCAAAACCAGTCAGAACCTTCTGCTGCATACAAAGCTTCCCATGCTTCGGGATTGTTTTCTTCTGTTGCTTCTGGGTGACTGGCTAAGGTTATCCTGGCTTGTGTTAAGTAATCCCAAGCGCGGTTTTTCGCAGGATCGCCAATCCAAGTTGTAAAGCTGCCATCAACCCAAGAACCACTGTGCAATCTTTCTCCTGGAATAGTTGCTCTTGGAGGAAACTTTTCGATAAATTCTGAGACTGTGACCAGTTCTAGATGTGGTTCGTCTGTAAAACTCTGGTACAAAGCTTCTAAGAAAGGCTTACCATCTTCTGGATAAAATTCCCAGCAATTTTCACCATCTAAAGCAATGGTAACCAACCAAGGTTGTTCTGATTGTTTTTCTCTTTGCATCCGCGCAATGGCTTGTAAATGTCCTATCAAATCTGCTGCGGCTTGTTTGGCAGACATAGCACCATAGGTAAACCCAATTAAATCTGATAATCTATGATCGCGAAACACAATCGCCAAATCACCTACAGGAGTTTGCAAGCGATATGGTTGGTACAGCAATTCTGGTTCTTTAACATTACCTGCTCCATCGCGATGGAAAAAGTGTCTTAGCGTCCATCCCAAAATAGCTTCATCTGAGCAAATCCACTTAAATCCTTGATTAATAATATACGGTAATATTTCCGGGCTGACTGACTGTTCTGAGGGCCACAAACCGCGTGGTGTCTGTCCAAATCTGTCTACATATAAATCCCACGCTTTTCGCAAATGCCGGGGAATATCTTCCGCCCACTGAAACCGAGATTCTGGTAAAGTCATATTAGGCACTGCTACGCGCCCGGAGTTAGTATCAGCTAGCAACGGCAAGATAGGATGGGTGTAGGGTGAGGTTGTCACTTCCAACTGTCCCGTCTCCTGCATCTTTCGGTGAGTAGGGACAATTCTCTTGAGAATTTCTCTCTGCTTGGAGTAAATTCGCTGGCGATCGCTTAGAGTAAAATCCTTACCGCGCTTTAACCAAGCCTCAATCTCCGGATCGTCCCAAAACAAAGGATCGATCCATGCCAAATTGTGCCAAGCTAACAAATCATTGTAATCCTGCAATCCCCAATTAGAAAAACACCAAGCTTGTCCTTTGTTCTGTCGCTGATAGTACAACTCAGCATAACGGGGATGCGGATCGATCAAATGGTGGTGATTGGCATCAAAAAAGTATTGTATAATAAATTCCCGTTGTGGGTCAGTGAGTTGTTTAACTGGTGTCAAACTCACTTCCAAATAAGGGTCAAAAGCAGTGCCAGCAATGTAATCTTCTAGTTGCAATATCAGAGATGGAACCAAATTCACTGTTTGGTGTAACTTGGGATAGCGTTCCAGAATCAGAATTAAATCCAGGTAGTCCTTAGTACCGTGCAAACGTACCCAAGGCAAACGATACTGTTGGGAATTAGATAGTGAAACGCCGCTGTCAGGAGATTTGTACAGCGGCTGGTGTTGGTGCCAAATAAAGGCGACGTAGAGGGGATGAGACATAGGTAGTAATTAGGAAATAGGGCGTAGGGCATAGGGCATAGGGCATAGTAATTTAGCTACTATTCTCTATGCCCTTTACCCCATGCCCTATTCTCTACACAACTTGTTCCACTTCTGCAATTTCTGGAATCATTTCCCGAAGGCGTCGCTCAATACCCATTCTGAGAGTCATAGTAGAACTGGGGCAAGAACCACAAGCACCTTGTAACCGCAGTTTGACCACAGGACCATCAAGCTCTACAAGTTCCACGTTACCGCCATCAGATATAAGGTAGGGACGCATTTCATCTAAAACTGTTTCAACATTGTCAATTGTGAGTTCCATAGTTTTAAACCTCGTAAGTTAAAGATAGGAAATTGGCTAACCTACTACTAAAACAATCCTACTAGATTTAATTGGGCATGCTCCATGCCCCACTCCCCACTCCCCACTTCCTAATCTTGCGTATCGCCATCCGAGCTTGAAATTATGAGTGGTTGCTGATATAAAGGGACTGTAAAAGTTACTGTTGAGCCAAGCCCTTCACCTAAACTATAAAAATTCACTTCACCACCCATCGCCTCAACCAGCTTTTGAGAGATCGCCAACCCCAAACCCGTACCGCCATACTGACGGGTGCGAGAACCATCTACCTGGCTGAATAAGTGAAACAGTTTGTCTTGTTTGTCGAGGGAAACTCCAATACCCGTATCGGCTACACGTACACGCACCATACCGGGGAGTTGTCGGTCTTGGAAAGTGACTTTTTTGCGAACAACATCAGCGCTAACAGTTATGCCCCCTTCATGGGTAAATTTAATGGCGTTACCAATTAAATTTAACATCACCTGCTTTAATCGCTGGTAATCGCCTTGAACAATAATTTCATCTGACGTGGCTGGCATTTGCATTCGGAAACTGAGGTTTCTCCCCTCTGCTTGAGGGCGCATAAAATTTTCTACATCACTAAATAGCTCATCTAATTTCACCGAACGCAGCTCCAATTCCATTTTGCCTGCTTCGATTTTGGCAATATCTAAAATATCGTTAATAATATCAAGCAAATATAATGATGATTTGTGTGATTCTTGCAGAAATTGCTTTTGTTCTTCGGGATCGTCTGCCATGCCCTCTAAAATCAGCTTTAAGAAGCCAATAATACCGTTGAGCGGCGTTCGCAATTCATGAGTGACATTGGCAAGGAAATCTCGAATGCGGCGAGTGGCTTGTTCGGCTTCCTGACGCGCGGCTTCTAATTCTTTGTATAAAGTTGCGTGAGCGATCGCAGTTCCAAGTTGATCTGCGACATCTTTTGCCAAATCGAGGTCATCTGCTGTGATGAGACAACATGAATCGCGAAGAGTTGCAGCAATTAACCCATTGGGTTGATCCTGGTAACATGTAGCAATCACCAGCGTTTTTTGCTGCTCTAATTGAGGATGTTGAGGGGCCTCTACTACAATTGGTTCCAGAGTTGAGATTGCCCGAGCAAAGCCAGACTCAGAATCAAAATCTATTTCCAAGCCCAGCATTGATCCTCTGGTTGACTGGTGGTATTCTGCTGTTACCTCTACCTTCGTACTAGACGAGTGATACGGACAGATAATACAACGTTCTAGTTGTAACGCTTTCCCCAAACTATCCACTGTTTGCTGCCAAATAGTATCCAAGTCCAATGTACGCCGGATATTTCTGGTGATTTGATTGATCAGTTTTTGGTGGCGATGGGAACGTAACGCCGAATTTAGCACTACGGGCTTTTGAGGTGTCAAGCTTTCCGGTTGACTTGTTGTTACTTCTTGTACGAGCCGTCCCATCACTAGAACATTTGTTGAGACACTTCCTACAGAAGACATTATTGGACTAATGGTCAACTCCAACTCAAACAACTGCTGACCGTAGCTAAACCAGCATTGATATTTTTCCGGTACCAAAGTTGTCAAAATCTGCCGCAACTTTTCCAAATAGGCAGATCGATCCTTTGGAGCGAAGACTTGCTCTGCGCTCGCATCATCAAGTAACATTTCCGGACTTAACCCCACTCTCTCGCTGTGTTGCCAGTAAAAAGTCAGGTAGCGTCCTGTTTTCTCTTGGGTATACACCAACTCGGCTCCTAAATTTGCCCACAAGCCATTAGTGTTACTGGTAGTAGTTTCCGAATTTTGTGACAATAGATTTGACCGTTGTGAGTTAGCAGTAATACTCATGGCTCGAGTTGGATACATATCAAGGGCAACCCAATAAATCTTTGCTAGTCGCTGCATAAAGTTTGGCATAAATTTTTACAGCAATAGCACAATTGAGATTTAGTTTTAGGTTGTTCTGAAGTTTAGTTGGTAAAATTTTACATTTTTTTAACATTCCTCGATTTATCTATTTTCATCTCAGTCATTCCACTCACCCCGAGGAGGTAAGGGTTTGCGTACTGGCGTGCGTGTGAGTTCATCATCTCTTGGCGTATCACCCCTTAACCATTGGCGAATTGCCACTTCAATCACTTTACTAGGATCGTTGGTTAAATGCTGAATTTGCTCTAGTAGTTCAGAGTCCAGGCGAATTGCTATTTCTACCTTATCGGCTCCTCTTTGTTCCGCATCGGTAGATTTCTCTTTCATAGTCATAGGAAGATGTACTCTCGATCTTTTGAAAGGCTTGTCAAGTAGCTCTCTTCAAACATTAGGGCGAATCGCGAGTGCTTCTCGCTCCTTTTAGTGTGTAGATCGCACTTGTTGTTTATTGTACGCTTCTAATTGGTGAATACTAGTCATACCATTTTGGATTTTAGATTTTGGATTTTGGATTGAGAAAGCTTTGCTTGGAATAAATTTCACACTACGATCTGTCGCATTCTTTTTTCAACTTGGTATCATCTGCTCACTGGTCAGGTGGTCACTGGTCAGGTGGTCACTGGTCAGGTGCTCACTGGTCAGGTGGTTATTGGGCATTAGCTCAGAAAGCATTACAATACGTTAAAGTATATTGCTCTTTTATTCTTTATTGCCTCTAAAGCAAAGAAGTCTATGACTGACGTTCCCGCATCTCGCATTCGTAATTTCTGTATTATTGCTCACATAGACCACGGAAAATCTACCCTTGCTGACCGTTTGTTACAAGTGACTGGTACTGTGGAGCAGCGAGAAATGAAAGAACAATTTCTCGATAACATGGATCTAGAACGGGAGCGCGGCATTACCATTAAGCTGCAAGCTGCCCGCATGAATTATAAGGCAAAAGATGGTCAGACTAATGTCCTGAATCTTATTGATACTCCAGGACACGTAGACTTTTCTTATGAGGTATCCCGCAGTCTTGCAGCTTGCGAAGGCGCACTGCTTGTCGTGGATGCTTCTCAAGGTGTCGAAGCTCAAACCTTGGCAAACGTTTATTTGGCTCTAGAGCATAATTTGGAAATTATACCAGTGCTGAATAAAATTGATTTGCCAGGGGCAGAACCAGACCGAGTTATCAAGGAAATTGAAGAAATTATCGGTTTGGATTGCAGTGGTGCAGTTCTGGCTTCTGCTAAGGAAGGTATTGGCGTTAATGAGATTTTAGAAGCAATTGTTGAGCGGATACCACCACCACAAAATACGGTAGATGAGCGTCTAAGAGCATTGATTTTTGATAGCTACTATGATAGCTATCGAGGGGTGATTGTTTATTTCCGGGTCATGGATGGTAAGTTGAAGAAGGGCGATCGCATTTACCTCATGGCATCTGGCAAAGAATACGAAATTGATGAGGTTGGAGTACTTTCTCCCACTCAAAAGCAAGTAGATGAATTACATGCTGGAGAAGTGGGCTACCTATCAGCAGCAATCAAAGCTGTAGCAGATGCACGGGTGGGTGATACTATTACGCTCTCTAGTTCCAAAGCGACTGAAGCATTACCCGGTTATACAGAAGCCAACCCAATGGTGTTCTGTGGAATGTTCCCTATTGATGCTGACCAATTTGAAGATTTGCGCGAAGCACTAGACAAACTGGAACTCAATGACGCTGCATTGCATTTTGAACCAGAAACCTCAAGTGCGATGGGTTTTGGTTTTCGTTGCGGTTTCTTGGGTTTGTTGCACATGGAGATTGTCCAAGAACGCTTAGAACGAGAGTACGATTTAGATCTCATCATTACTGCCCCGTCAGTAGTGTACAAGGTGACAACCCTTAAAGGCGAGGAAATTTACATTGATAACCCCAGCCGCTTACCCTCACCTAATGAACGGGAAAAAATTGAGGAACCTTACGTTCAGGTAGATATGATTACACCGGAAACTTACGTCGGTACTTTGATGGAGTTGGCGCAAAATCGACGTGGTGTGTTTAAGGATATGAAATATCTCACCCAAGGGCGTACTACACTGACATACGAACTACCTTTGGCAGAAGTTGTCACCGACTTTTTTGACCAAATGAAGTCTCGATCTCGGGGTTATGCCAGCATGGAATATCAGTTGATTGGTTACCGAGAAAATCCCTTAGTCAAGTTGGATATTATGATCAACGGTGACCCTGTTGATTCTTTGGCAATGATTGTTCACCGGGATAAAGCTTACGGTGTTGGGCGATCGATGGCGGAAAAACTCAAAGAACTCATTCCCCGCCATCAATTTAAAGTACCCATCCAAGCATCCATTGGTAGCAAGGTAATCGCTAGCGAACACATTCCAGCATTACGGAAAGACGTTCTTGCTAAGTGCTACGGTGGTGACATCAGCCGTAAGAAGAAACTCTTGCAGAAGCAGGCAAAAGGTAAAAAGCGGATGAAGTCTGTAGGTACGGTGGATGTCCCGCAAGAAGCTTTTATGGCAGTTCTGCGTTTGGATCGGGAAAGTTAATCTCGGTTTTTATTTGCTCAGATCCCCGACTTCTCAAAGAAGTCGGGGATCTTGCATATCCTTTTTACACGACATAGTGGTCATGAAGGCATGACTAAAGTCATAAACTCTATATGACTTTTATCTATATTTGAGTGAGATGAAATTAGCTACTCTACAAATATCTAATAAACAATACCAAATTGTGATAGATAATATTATCTGTCTTTTCAAAAATCACCCTCTTGGGTGAAGCTCATAGGATAGATGTACGATTAAAGTTTTCTAATTTAAACTTGAAGCAAACCTTTGAAACATGGCTTTTGCAGTACGCACTGCTTGATGTAACAAGAAATCTCTAGAAATTCAATATTAATTGAGAATATGGCTTTAATTAGTGAGATAGTACGAAAAGCAATAACTACTGGATATTTGAGTATTGATACCGTTGAGTGGTTGCAAAAGCTGCTAGAAACTGGATATGAGCCAGAAGACGTTGCTGCATTGATGAGATTGCATCAAGCGGTAGTTACTGGGCGTGTGAAAGACAAGCCCAAGGCTCTGAATAGCTCCCAGATGCAAAAAAATAACCGAGGTATCGTAAAGATGAAACTTATATATCAACAAACCTCTGTAGCAGTTAGCCTTGGGACTATTGTTTTTGCCCTATCAAACAATACTTAACGCTCGTAAGGAGAAAGAAGGAAGACCGTGCGTTGTATCCCCATCAATAAATTGAGGGGATTTTCAGAGTGAAAAACCTTTATGAATCCATCAATAAATTGAGGGGCTTTTGACCCATTTGTCAGAAGAAAGAGAGTTAGACTTTGAGATATAAACGAAAATCCCAACCTTCTTCCCTCTTTCCTCTTCCTTCTTCCTTATTTTGGTAAACAAAATGATGTTTGATATTAGATGAGGGTCACAAAATTAAACTTAAATTTGAAAATATAAGGCTTAGTTTTGTGCATTTGAAGAACTTTTCACCTTACCTTTTACAAGGCATTCATTATGAAACTTTTATACCTTAGTACTGTATGCGTAATTGTCGCTACAATTGTTGCTCTTCGTCACTATCAAAGCCTGACAAGTTCAATGTGTTTAAGCACTGATAACACATCTTTGAATAGCTTATCTTCAAAAAAATCGGCGTATAATTTTTTAGTTGGGAGCGATCGCAGTTTCAATTAACAATTGCTTCAATTCGTTTTTGTAAATTGGCATTTCGTTTGATGAACAACATATAACTACCATCCTCTCACTTGCAAATAGCCTCTAGAGCATCGGTACAGTAATACCAAAAACCCGGTTTCTTTAGGTTGAGCCTACGAGAGATCGAGCTTTGCAGGAGAGAGAAACCGGGTTTTTTGCCTCATTTTTGAATACTGTACCGTCGTTCTAAATATCACATTTCTGGAGAAACCGCAATCCTTCTCTAGGACAAAATAGTTACACTTACGTCGAACTAAAATCCCTCAAGTTGTCTGTTGGTAACCTTTTTTGCGGAATAATCTAAGTAGATATTCTGAAAAGAATTATTGTTGTAACAACAAGGGAAAATCATGGCTATCATCAAAATCACTGAATTACAATCCGTCAACCAAGTTGAAGAACTTAGCAATGAAGATTTAACGTCTGTAGTAGGTGGATTAGTAGGCGGATTATTAGGCCCAACCGAACCAGGCGCTGCAGGAGGCGGACCCTTTGACATAATACCAATCGTTGGCCCACTACTAAGCGGACTCCTAGGTGGATTCCTTGGGGGACCAGCAGTATAACTGAAAAAACTTGAGACGTTGTCCCAAGTTTTTTCAGTAGTAAAATTCTCATTGTGTCTATTGTATTAATAAGCACAAAAAATGAAAACTGGATTTTGGGAAATCTTCCCAAAAGTTGAGGACGGTTTTGTGAAGAACTCTGTAATTTTGTTTGTACTTGAAGAGGAAACTGCAGTTCCTCTTTTCTGCAAACCACGCACTCCTTGAACTAAACGAAAGCTTGGGACATTGTTCCAAGTTTATTTTTTTGAGTAAACACTCAAATCCTCAGTGTAGCAGTATAGGCTTTGAAGCAGAATTAGGAACAGATTTCTTCCTGCGTGTAAGTAGCAGGTATACCGAAGGCACAAAGTAGAGTGACAGCAAACACACGCCTCCCAAACCACCAGCAATAATAATTGCCAGTGGATTCCAGAAACCTGTTGGATCGAACAAAAGCGGTGTAAAGCCAGCAGTATCGGTAATAGTTGTGGCAATCATATGGCGGGGGGGGGACACAACAACTTCTTGTACGGCTGAACGATCGCCCAACCTAGCACGTGGATCTGCCTGCAAAGCTGCCAGAACAACAGTTGCTTCATTGACTGCAATTCCTATCAGCCCAATGGTACCGAGAATTGCTGTGAAACCAAAAGGGTAGCCAGATATCCATAAAGCCAGCAATCCCAGTCCCACTGAAAGTAAAGCGATGATACCGATGCATCCAGCCAAAGCAAATGAGTTAAAAGTCAGTACTAGTGTTGCTGTCATCAGCACCCCTAAGACTCCAACTGTAGATAACAAATTGGCAATTGCAGTACCGCGCTCTTCAGCTTCTCCACCAAATTCTAAAGTATAGCCTGGAGGAAGTTGCAATTTTTTTAATTGTATGCGTTGTTGAAATTCAGAGAGAACAACCGCAGGAAGTGCTCCCGCAGTGATAAATCCTTGAATAATATTGACTCGTCTTCTGTCGCGACGAGGAATTACTGCTAAATCTGGAACTAGTTGTACTTCACCAACAGATGCGAGGGGAATGGTTTGATTGTTTTCCGAATTTGAAGCTTGGTTGGGTAGTAAGTCAAGAGTAGCGATTCGGTCTAGATCGCTACGATTAGAGTCAGATATACGTACACGCACGGGCAGTTCTTCCGTTGATTCTAATACAGAACCTCCAGTTGTACCTTCAAGGGTCGTGTCGAGTTGACGGGCGATAGCACTGCGATCGAGTCCCACGACTCGTGCTTGTTCTTCATCGACTTTTATTGCCAGTTTTGGTTGTGCTTCTGTCAAACTAGCACGGGTGTGAAGTACATCTTGAATTAGCGATAGTTCTGCACGAATTTGATTACCAAATTCTCGGAGCTTTTCTAAGTCAGGTCCGTACACGCGAACTTCAACTGGTGCATCAAATGGGGGTCCTTGCTCAATTTGCCGCACGAGGACTTGAGCGCTGGGAAATGCTTTGTCAAGCTCATCCTGTAAACTTTGAATCATGCGACTCGGTAAAACATTTGGTCGCAATTGCACTAGTCCTTGAGCGTAATTTGCTGCATTTTCCCTTTTACCAACAACGTTGTAATAGAAAGTTGGCGCACTTTCCCCTACCAACCAGTGGACATCCACAATATCAGGATGCTTGAGAATTAAATTCCGTGCTTGCAGAACTTGGGCTTGTGTCTGGCTTAAAGCAGCTTGGCTTGGCAATTCAAAATCAATGTAGAATTGGTTTCGACCTGCAGGAGGAAAAAATTGCTGTTTTAGATCCAAACTGAGGGTAAACCCAGTCACTGGCATTAGGAGAGCCAAACTGACTGCAAGCATAGGTCGGCTAAATGTTTTCTGTAACGTCCAACGGTAAACTCGGGTCAAACTGGGATGGGAGAAACCTTGTTCCAGCCAAGTTGGAATTCGAGAGTTTTGCTTCCTGGTGTGAAGTAAACCTGACAAAGCAGGAAGAATAGCCAGTGAAATCAACAGTGAACTAACAAGTCCAAGAATTCCGCTAATTCCAATAGTGCCAGTGAATTCCCCTACACCACCAGGGGCTAGAGCAATGGGTAAAAAAGCTAACACTGTTGTGACTGTTGAACTGAGCAAGGGAATACCCATGTGACGCACGCTGTCTGTGATCGCTCTTAGCGCAAGCCGTACCCGGCTTATCGCATCTTGCGAACTCATTCCTTGATGCAGTCGAATTTGCACTTCATCTGCCATGCAAATAGCATTATCTATTAACAGACCGATAGCGATAATTAATCCCGTCATCGATATCTGATGCAAGGGAACGCCTAAAACTTTCATCCCTCCAAACACAAGCAGGGTTGCTAAGGGCAAAGTTGCACCAACTACGACGGCGGAGCGCCAGCCCATTGTAAATAAAATCACAATCATAGCCAGCACTGAACCAGTCACCAACTCTTGAATGACCCCTCTAATACGGTTCTTGACATAATGGCTTTGGTCAAGAACGGTTTTGATACTGATACCATTGGGTAATTCGGATTGAAATTTCTTGAGAACTTGACGTGCTGATTCCGCCCAGGTATCGACTCGGATTCCTGACTCAACTGTGGCTGCGATGATAATGGCGGGGTTGCCAGACACAAAGGCTAAACTATTTGCTGGCTCAGTAATACCTTTGCTAACTTGAGCAATGTCGCTTAAACGTGTTACTTGTGCCGATCGATTGGCGCGAATGGGAATATTGCGAATGCGATCGAGAGAGTCTAATTCCCCAGAAACTTCAAACAAGAGTTCGTTAGTAGTACTGCGGAGTTGTCCTGCACTAACCTTGGCATCACTCGCTTGAATTTGACGGGATAATTCTTCAGTGGTTAACCCTAACATTGCCAAATGAGCGGGGTTGATTTCGACTCGAATTTCTTCTTCTGGATCGCCAAAGAGTTCCACTTTGTCAGTACCGTAAAGCGATCGCACCCTATCTTCTAATGTTTCCGACAATCTACGTAAAACTGCGTAATTTACAGGTGTATTGTCTTGCCAAACTAAGCCAGCAATGAGGGAATTGGCTTTGACTTCTTGGTCTTCGTACTTGGGCTGTAATGCTCCTGGCGGTAGTTGCGCGATCGCGTCATCAATCTGACTCCGAATCTTTGCCCAAACCTTCTCAACATCTTCTACTGTTTCTTTCAGGTTGACGGTAACGATGGAAATTCCAGTATCAGACCGAGATTCGAGAACATCTACTTCTTCAATCTCGGATAATTCTTGCTCAATGGGTTCTGTGACTAATATTTCTACTCTCTCAGCAGTGGCTCCGGGAAATAACGTTGTGACGGTTGCAACTCTTTGGGTTATTTCCGGATCTTCTAGACGAGGAAGGGAGAAGAAGGAAGATAATCCCCAGACAAGAATGAGTGTCAAGGTGAGGATGAGTAGTTGGCGGTTGCGATAGAAAAGGGTCAACATTTGAGGGAGTGGGGAGTGGTGAGTGGGGAGTGGTGAGTGGGGAATGGAGGTTAGGGGGTAGGGAAAGAAGTACTATTTTCCTACTCCCTACTCCCTACTCCCTACTCCCTAACCCCTTTAAGGCTGGACTAACTGACCTGGTACAATTCGCTGGGTGCCATCGACTATTACTATGTCAGTATGTTGGAGTGTTCCTCGCACGAGAACGCGGTTTCCCTGGGTGTGCAATACTTCTACGTTGCGCTGTTCAACTCGGTAAGATGGTGTTCTGTCTTGTGAATTTTTTTCTGTCCCTAGGGCATAACAAGACCACAGACCGCGTTCCCCTTTTACTAATGCGGCAATTGGTAACCAGTATCCAGTTGTTGAGATGGTTTGTGGAAGCGCTAATCTTGCAATTTGTCCGGGTGCTACTGATTGAGCTAAAGAGTTCTCTAATGTCAGCACTATAGTGCGAGTGCGAGTTGTGAGATTGACTTCTGGCAAAATTGATAAAACTCTACCTCGGTAAATTGTTTGTCCAACTTGCACATTCTGTTGACTACCTGGTTTAATCTGTGCAGTTAATTGCACGGGGATACCAATTTCTACTTCTGGGTTAGCGTTTTCTACCAAGCGCACTACTGACTGAGCTGCATTGACAACAGTGCCTTCATCTAGCCTACGTGCGGCAATTATTCCGGAGAAAGGAGCTTTGATTGTACTCTTGGCAATGTTAACTTTTACCTCAGCAATGCTGGCATCTAACTGTTTGACTGCTGCTTGCTGTGCTGCAATCTGTTCTTTGCGGGTTCCTGCTAAGAGTTCATCTAATTCACTGCGAGCAACTGCTAGACGTTGTATTAAGGCATTGGCGTTGAAAGCCACTTCGTCATACTGCTCTTTAGAAATGGCTCCTTGAGTGTATAAATTTTGTCGCCGAGAACGTTTGATTTCTTCTAGCTTTAAGAGTTCTTCTAATTGTCTGACTTGGGCGCGGGCGGCAGCTATTTTCTCTAAGCGCGGTCCGGCTTTGAGTTCTTCTAGAACTGCTACGGCTTGGGCTTTACGGGCAAGCAATTCTTGGAATTGAGTTTCTAGATTACTGGTATCAAGTTGTGCTAGGGCAGTTCCCTCTGTGACGCGATCGCCGCGATCAACATTGAGCTTGACAACTCTTCCCGATCGCTCAAAACCTAATTCACTTGCTCGTAGTGCTGCCACTTCTCCTGTATAAGTTTGCAACACTTGATAGGACTTGACTGCTTCTACCCGTTGAGTTTTCACTGGGAGAATACGGAGAGGAGAAGTTTGTTGTGTGTCTTTATTTTTATTTGTAATTGTAATTGTAAGACTTATTGCGATCGCACCTGCCAAAATGAATATCCATCGTCTCCATTTGAGTGGTGATACGGCTTCCACTAAGTTATGACTGCTCATCGGCAATACCGTATCGTGCTTTACAGACCCATCACTCATAAGTTCTGCCCTCGTAGAAATTCTCAACATTGCACGACAATACAGGCGTTCCTCATGGCTACAGCCACGATCGGGAATGCCGTTCTTAAATCAATTTTTTTAATTAAATTAAGTTTATGCAAAAAATTGCATAAACTCTGTTTCTGCTAATGTATATTCAATACATTGTTCGTGTCAAGAGGTTGCGATCGTGGCGCTAGCACACGCTGTTATGTCTTTGTTGGCGAAAAAAGCCTACAGTGGCTATGAAATTGCAAAGGAATTTGAAGGTAGTGTTGGTTATTTTTGGCAAGCGACTCACCAACAGATATATCGAGAACTGAAAAAGCTAGAAGAACAAGGCTGGGTAAGTGTCGAAGTTATTGCCCAGGGAAAACCTTTGGACAAGAAAATTTACCATCTAACTGAACTCGGACAGCAAAAGTTGGCGGAGTGGATTGACGAAGAGTGCGAACTTGGACCAATTAGGGAAGACATTATGGTTAAAGTTTTTGCAGGTAAGTTGGTGTCTCCTCAGGTGTTACTTCAACAGTTAGAACAAAATCGCCGTCTCCACTTGAAGCGGTTAGAAGCATATAAAGATATAGAAAAGCGCCTTTTTGCACATCCAGAAGAACTGTCTTATGGCGAGTTGTGTCAATACACCGTTTTAAAGATGGGCATTTGCTGTGAGAAGGCGTGGAACAGTTGGTGTGAGGAGTCGATAGAAGTGTTGCAAAATGTAAAGGAATAATTTGTAAATTTTAAAGTTTACTCAAATACATACTGTTCCGCCACTTTCCAATAACGAGAAAAGCGCTTGAGGTCAATATAGCCGTCGTAGTCAAAAAATGGGTCTACCTCAAAGACTTCCAATTCCAAAGAACGTTCAATTTCATCACAGATAGCATCAAATCGAGGACTGGGACTATCTGCTGTGACTACTTTGTTAGTATTATGCTCTTTGGCAAATGCTAAAACTTCTTTTGCGACATCGCCACGGCGAATGACGACAGGTAATTCTAACAAGCATTCGTAGATAAAGGTGAGGCGCTTTAAGCCTAGTCGCCATTCTTCTACCAGAGCTTCGTCCCAAACCCAAATGGCTGGTGCGTCGGGGTATTCTTCAAGTGCGGGGTTTTGAGGGTTGAGACAGTCTCCGTGTATCCAGATGATTGGTTTATTCATGGGATGTGTGGATTTACGAATGGTTGGTTAGTATTGCTATCCTAGTTTTATTTATTTTTTTGAACCGCAGAGGGCGCAGAGAACGCGGAGGTAAGAGAGATATGATTGTGGACGTTGCTGAATCAAAGTATAAATCATGCGATCGCCCACTAGGTTTGTGAAATATTAAAAAATATTTCGCCAACAGCATCGCGACTAGCTTAAATGCTACTAATTGTAGTATAAGAATAATAATAGTATAAGACCTTACATTATAGTAAAAAGGGATTTATATGGAGCCAATTTCAGCTACTATAGTTGCTGCTATCGCAGGAGGGGCTGCTGTAGCACTAAAAGATGTTGCTAACAAAGCTGTTTCAGATGCTTATCAAGCCATTAAAACAATAATAGTTGATCGCTATAAAAGCAAGGCATCTATTGAAGCTTTACAAGAAAAGCCTCAATCCTCTGCTGCTCGGAATTTGCTAATTGAAACCTTGGAAGAAACTAAGGCAGATCAAGATGAAGAGGTCATAAAATTAGCGCAAAAACTGTCAGAGGCACTGAGCCAGATGCCAAAAGAAGAGGCTGAAAAATACGCTATAGACATTAAACGTTTTACAGCAGCAACTGCCACATTCAGGGATATTCAAACATCTGGAAACTATGCAATAAGTATCGGTGACACTGAGGTTCGCGAAGGTTTTGTAATAGAAGGTATTAAAACTGGCACCAGTAATGAAGACTCTAAAAAAAAAGAGCAATAGATTCGCAATCTGTTGTTCATCTCAGTCAAGTTTACGCTAGAGATATTCGTATCCAGATTGCAGATACAATCATCCTAGCTAAAAGACCTACGGTAATACCTAATCAGTTAAAGCGTAATGCTAACAGGTATTTCGTGGGGCGTGAGGAAGCTCTAAGAAGCCTAGAGACTCAGCTAACTAAAGAAACTAGGCTTGCTATTACAGCTATTAAAGGAATGGGAGGTATTGGGAAAACCGAGCTAGCTCTGCAATATGCAATTGCAGCAAGAAAGAGTAATCAATATCCTGGTGGGATTTGTTGGATCGATGTCAGAGGAAAAGATGTCGCTGATGAAATTTTAGACTTTGCAAATATTCACCTAGAATTTATTCCACCAGATAAACAATCTTCAGGTAAAGAAATTGATTTGGCTAAAAAAGTTGAAGCTTGTTGGAATCTTTGGTCACAAGCATTTCCAGAAGAAAAACTGGTAATTTTTGATGATGTTGCAGCGTATGACCAAGTTAAAGATTTTCTACCTCCTTATGATCCCAAACTCAAAGTAATCATTACAACACGTCTAAGATTGGAGCCTCTCAATATTGCTTCTTTGGTACTTGAAGTTTTACGAGAAGAAGATGCACTAAATCTTTTGGAAGCATATATTGGTAGAGAGCGACTTATTAATGAACGGAATGAGGCCAAAAAGCTTTGTGAATGGGTAGGTAATCTGCCTTTAGGTTTGAATCTTGTTGGTCGCTATCTTCGAGAGTTCAAAGAAGACACTTTGTTGGAGTTGCTTAAGCAACTCAAGAAAAAAGGTTTAGATCAGGCTGCTATGCATGAGACTGCAATCCCTATTGGTAATGGCAAAACTACAGCCGATCTTATGGAAGGAGAACGGCGATTATATGAAAGTGTTTATGCTGTTTTTGACTTGAATTGGAGTCAACTAAGACAATCGGGAAAGCAACTGGGGGCAATTCTAAGTCTGTTTGATGCTCCTGCATATACCTGGTCTCTAGTAGAAAAAGCAGTTAAGCCTTTAGATGAACAACGTGGTATAGCCAAAATTAATCTTAAGGACTTGCACTTAATTCACGAAGAAGATAGCAATCCTATTCATCCATTGATTCAAGAATTTTTTCTTAAAAAGCTGAAAGAAGATCAAGAGTTTCTAAATATTTGGGGTGTTTTATTCGATAACTTCGTTTTTCAGCAGTATATTTACGACACTGGCTATTTAGATAATGGTCTTGAACGAATTAAAAATATTCGGAGTGTATTGTCTGAAAAAGATGTTGAGGGACATATAATTCTAAATAAGATGATCGGTCACAGCTATTATGCGGATCGTCGAGAAGAAGGCACAAGAAATGCTGTTCAAAGTTTTTTGATGACCAGAGAATATGTTAAGAGTAGAAATTCTATCAACTTTGAAGGTAAGCATGAGGCATGGCTTTGGTATCAACTTTTTTGCTTGGATCATGCTCACAATCTTATAGTAGAAAAACACAAAATTGAAATTGATGGAAAAATATTTACTCCTAAAGATTTAGAAGCAGCTATAGATGAATTATTACCTGATGAATTGAAACAGTTGTCAAATCCTCCTTCTAACGTGGTTGCTCCCTATATTTTAAGAGCAGCGCATTATTGGGGGCATAGAGGCAATCAATATGGATTTTTACTTTTTAAAGATATTCAAAATCTTAACCCTGAGAAGTTTCAAGAATTGTACAGCAAAGGAATTGAGTCTTATGCTAAAGCTGCTGTCTTCAGGCTTGTAAATTTCCGATTATCTCAACCTGATGAGTATGAAAATAATTTAAAAGCTCTTTTAGTAAATGCTCCTTACGTGCCTCAATGGTTATCTGAATGGGATTCATCTTCTTTTCAAAAACATGATGTTACCCTGGAAAAGTTTACTAGCTCTGCTCAAGCTATTGGAGATACCGCTCATCAGTACAGAGGAATTGCTGATATTAGATTATGGGGATATCTGTATCAGGCTAAAAAAGGCAAAAATGACCGAGAGTTTATACAAGAAGCTGAGAGATTAGTCGAGGTAACTGGCCAGTTATGGAAAGCTGCTCAAAACTTGTTAAAGCCAGAAGAGAGAATTATCAAATATTATCTTTGGATGGCTAATTTAGAGACGAAGTTTGAGCTTGTCAGAGATCAAAGTTTGGGTAACTCACTGATAAGTTGGGGAGAAGCAGAAAATAGACTGATTGCAGACCTAGATGAGCTTGAAGAAAAATATCGTCTTAGCTATCCTTGGGCAAGACAAGTTGCAATAGATCAGCTACGAAAATTTTATAACTTCCTGGAAAGCTTGTATGCTTAAATAAACTGCTGAAGTGGGATATTATGATGTCTTTTGACTCAATATCTTGTTGACTTGTCGAAGTATGCATCAAATGAAACTGTAATTACTAGGAATACAATGAAATATCCCTCAACACTTTTAGATCCTCTGGATATAGATCCGCGTAACTCCGAATTTGCTGGGCCGTATGAAATTGGATACGAACACCTATTTAAGCTATTTCCCAATTTAGATCGCCAGTTTGTATCGCTTGAAGTAGGTGCTATGATTGAAAACGGCGGTATTTCACATCTAGAATTGACAATACTTGCAGTCCTTACACGCTGGCTCGAACCTCAGCGAGTTCTTGAAATTGGAACTTTTCACGGTTGGACATCCCATAACTTAGCTCTTCAATTAAATGATGAGGCAAAGTTATTTACTATTAACCTTCCAGATGGTCAACGCCCTCGTCTCAACTCTGATGCATGGAATGGACGTTATTTTCCAGCAGGTGAGTCGTCACTTCTATTTGAAGGTCGTCCAACAGCCAATCGAATTATACAACTTAAGGCAGATACAGCGAACCTTAGTGCCAACAACTTCAGCGACACATTTGACCTAATTTTTATTGACGGCTCACACTCATTTGTGTATGTTGAAAATGATACTAAGCTTGCTCTGTCGGTTGCCAATGAGAAAGCTATTATCCTTTGGCATGATTATGGAAAGCCTGCTCATTGGGCTGGGGTGACAGAGTATTTACACCGCTCATCTCGTGAAGGAAAATTGTGGCCACTTTACTGGCTTCATCATTATACAGGTCTGCAAACCAGCCTTATTCTTTACATTCGTGGTCTCAAATGAAGGGGTAGAGTTGACAGGGGCAAAGTAAGCCTGAAAGTATTGCTGTATATGCTTTTCATCTGTTGTTTCTTATTAAGTGCTCTAGCCCTAATTCGCTTTTAATTAGCCAAAATTACCACAGGGGGGGAACGTTAAGGCGAATCTGCGAAGGTTGGTCAAGCGCCTGCTGCGGAAATATGGCTATCCGCCTGACAAGTGCGATTTTGATATATATGGGCTCATTTCTCTATGATTTTACAACCTCGTGTAAATTAATTCTATGAGTGTGGACTATTGCATAAGAATCTACTCCCACCATTGACTGGTGAAAGTAGGAATTTTTTGGTAGTTCCACTCGTAGCAGTTTACCGTTAAGCAACGTGAGTGGTTCTCCAACAAGGTGTCTCTTACTTTTATCGAGACGGAAAAGCACAATGGGGTCGTGCAAGTAGGTAATTAGAATCTTTCCTTTTGGCTCATCTTCCGCGTGAAGCAGGGATAAATCTTTCCAGTCACGCAAAATTGCTCTATACCCGAAGACTAACTGCCCGGATGATGTTGTCGAATCAAAGTAAATCCGACAGCTATTATCCCCAATGACCATTCCTTTCGCACTTTGCACCCAATTGAGAGCTTCAACATTCGCAGAAAGAGTCCAACGTTCTGAGTATTCCCAGTTAGCTTTGTACGGAAAGTCAAAACCTTGTGGAATAAGGAACTTCTTCTCACTCTCAGATTCATCACAGACCAAAAATTCTTCGAGAAGCTCACGCACAGCACATAAAGATGGCTTCTTGTCACGGTGTGCGTCCCAATACCCAGAGATCAGAGCAAGAGTCTCTCCACTTACACCCCGTCGAGTAAATGCTGCATACACTTCTCCAGTAGGAGAAACAACTTCAAGAGCTATTGAAACTCCAAGGTTTGCCAGTTTAAAACCATTGGGTTGGAAGAGCATTTCTTGAAATAACTTTGGCTTTATTGGGGTTCGATTACGAAACATATCCATAAATGTTTCAGGTTGTTCATCCACATTTACTGTGATTTTAAACCCCGCAGACTGATAGAACTGAGCGTGAACAACCAGATTTTGAAAGTCTTTACTAGAGCGTTGATCTAAAACAAGGTCATTACGTAAATTTAAATAACGTATTATCAAACGCCAAATCAATGAAAACATTTTCATGAATTGTTTTTTTAATCAGGTGGGTGGGATGGGCTAGTCTTTAAATATACTATGGATTAGTAGGTTTCGCGACAGAGCAAAACTAGCGTGTTCAGACAACAAATAATTTATTACCCAACAATAAATAATTAATTTTGAGGTTAAATTAAGTAAGTGCAGGTAAATAAACTAAAAATGACTCTATGATGATATGACGATTTAATGAATGGTGTGCTAATAACCGACTCCGTTAAATATAATGATAATCTTTAAAAGATGCGGTCGGCAGTTGCTGTTGCTAACCTGACGGGGCGACAAAAGTGCTAGGATAAAGACAGAATAGGTTCTATCTAATTATCTGCTCCAGTTTTGTAAAGGACGAAAATGCACTCATAAGTACTTCTTATAATTTTTTTCGCTGTTTACCTTCTAGCTTGTCTAGCATTAGCTGCATTTTGACTGCGATCTCTTAATCAATCTACGCTTTATTAAGTAAAACACACTGAAATTGAATATTTCCGGTTATATTATGGCTATGAAGCTATAAACTCTTTTCAGATTAAGGCGCAAAGAAGCTTACCGTCGCTTTTTCCCTTTTTGCCAGCTTTGACTGTTGGGTTGTTTGGTGAATTCTCCTTTGGGAAAAAGTTTTGCTTCTATGGCTTCATAAGTTCCTTCAAAATCACAATGATCGTATAGTGGACATTGCCGACAGTAAACGCCTTCGGTATAGCGTTCCAGGTTTTCGCGGTTGAAAAAATAGGGTTTGTGGCTAAATGTGCTAGCTACCCATTGCCATGACATATTATTACTGGCTGGATCGCCATCCAGAAGGTGTTCGAGAAACCACTTTGCGCCTGCTTGCCAACGGATGCGCCGCCAATGCACTATATATGCTGCAATCCACATACGTGCATGGTTGTGCAAGTAACCAGTCACCCGCAACTCCCGGCTAAAGCTGTCTACACAAACTCGCCCTGTGGTTCCTTGTTTAATGTCATTGGGTAATTCGGGCGCATATTCAGCGACAGTGTAACCAGTTTTATATTCTTCTTGGTCTTTCCAAATCCCATCACCTAGTTTGGCATACAGTCTTTGCCAGTAATCGCGCCAACCTAATTCATTAACCAATTTTGTAGCATCATCTTGGTTTTTAACTTTTTCCAGGGCGTATTCCTTAACTTCGCGTAAACTAAGTACGCCATAGCGAAGATAGGGAGAAAGCCGAGTGACAGCACCAGTAAAAAAGTTACGTGTTTTTCCGTAGCGTGCTGGATCTACTTTTTGCAATGCTTTATTTGCGGCTTTGCGTCCGCCTACGGTTTCGCTGACATTGTCATCCCGTTGTGCGGCTTCAGGAAATTGTTCGCGGAGGTAAGCTACAAGTTCATCGCGGTTAGTAAACTCGCGTCGCATATCATTAGTCATGTTTCACTAGAATTGCAGGTTATAAAAGCCAGGTAGTTCAATGGCGCTAGCAAATTTGCCTCCGCAGCCTCAGTCATTATTATGACCGATCGCGACAAGCGATCGCATTGGTGTGACACTATTTCAATATCGAGGACATTTATGAGCGCTCCTCGTATTTCACTATCTAAATAAAAATAATTAAATCGATAAATACGTATTGATTACAGGAGGTTCACGTGGCATTGGCAGAGCCATTGCCTTTAAGTGCGCTCGGATTCAAAAGCCTTTGTAGAATAGCGCCTTAGTAAACCAGAAGCATTTCTAAAAACTTTTCAAACAAATTTCCTTGCAGATTAAAAATTTTCCAAACTAAACTAGCACATAAAGACTTCTATTTTATTAAATACTGTGAGTTGGAAAAGTTTTTACAAAAATCATCAAAGGAATATTCTTGGAACGGCTTTGTTGGGAGCCAGTTTTTCCACACTATATTTTCTTTTAGCTCGTCAGGGATTGATGGTTCCCTTGACGGCAATTCCAGAGGTAGTTTGTCTAACAGGGTGTCCGTCACAACAAGTCTTACACATTCCTCCTACAGGCAAAGAATTATTGAACTACAACAAACCTCTTTCACAACTTATTAATAGTGCAAATGTTAAAGAGAAAACCTCTATTTTGATTGAAAAGTCAAAGTATCGACTCACAGTTTACTACAATCAAAAACCATTGAAGTCCTACTATTTCTTGTGCATCGCCGGACGATAGATTTAAGGAACTCATTTTTGTTAACTCCTAAAATAAACTTCTCGAACGTTCTATCAAGAAGTACATGACTTTAGATCTTCTTGAATCGTCTTTTACGCTTCTCTAGGAAACTATATCATTTAACTTCACAAATAAATTATAGTTTTGACATAAAAAATCAGACATATATACTTAAAATAATAGGAATGTCTATTTAAACTTACATGAAAACTGACTCAATTTTTTATCGTCTCTTTCAAACATTTCCAGAAGCTTTTTTTGAACTTATTGCCCAGCAAGAAACGGAAGCCAACGCCTATGATTTTGCTTCCGTGGAATTAAAACAAACAGCTTTTCGGATAGATGGAATCTTTCTTCCTACTCCTGATTTAAAGGAAAAACCGATTTTCTTTGTTGAAGTTCAATTCCAAAAAGATCCCGCACTATACGCCCGGTTATTTTCGGAAATTTTTCTCTACATACGCCTTTATGCACCTACTAAAAAGTGGCGAGCTGTTGCGATCTTTGCCAGACGCAGCATAGAACCAAAGGAAGTAGATCCATTCGTGACTTTATTAGGAAGCGAACAAGTCACGTGTTTGTACTTAAACGAGCTAGGGGATATAGCTGAGCAATCATTGGGAATTGGGATAATGAAGTTAGTAGTGGAGACAAGAAAACGTACTCCACAAGCAGCACAAACTTTGGTGGATAAAGCGCGTGCGGAACTCCCCAAACAAGCACAACAGCAAGTGTTAGACTTGATAGAAACAATTGTACTGTACAAACTGCCACGTATTAACCGTCAGGAGTTAGCTAAAATGTTCAGACTTAGTGATTTTGACATCAAGAAGACAAGGTACTACGAGGAAGTTCGCGAAGAAGTTAAAGAGGAAGTTCGCGAAGAAGTTAAAGAGGAAGTTCGCGAAGAAGTTAAAGAGGAAGTTAAGCAGGAAGAAGCACTACAGTTAATTGTGCGACAACTTCA
>NZ_KQ976354.1:11306340-11478196 GCF_000346485.2 Scytonema hofmannii PCC 7110 | reverse complement strand
CGCGAAGAAGTTAAAGAGGAAGTTCGCGAAGAAGTTAAAGAGGAAGTTCGCGAAGAAGTTAAAGAGGAAGTTCGCGAAGAAGTTAAAGAGGAAGTTAAGCAGGAAGAAGCACTACAGTTAATTGTGCGACAACTTCAACGTCGCATAGGCGGAGTAAATCAACAATTACAAGAGCGCATAACTCGGTTATCAGTAGCACAACTAGAGAATTTAGCAGTTGCACTATTAGATTTTTCTGATGACTCGGATTTGTTGACTTGGCTGCAAGAGAATTCTAATTAATTTGGTGAAAGAGGTGAGAAAGCGATCGCCTCTTAAAGATAACGTGATAAAACCTCAACTGTAGCCAGCCCTGTTTTTTCCCAACTGAATTGATTTGCCCTATGGATTCCTTTGCTAGAAAGATGCTGACGCAATTGTGAATCAGTCGCGATCGCTTGCATGGCTTCTGCGATCTCCTTAACATTGTAGGGATCGATCAAAATAGCAGCGTCACCAGCGACTTCCGGTAAAGAAGAAATATTAGATGCGATCGCCGGAGTACCGCAAGCCATTGCTTCTAAAACTGGAAAACCAAATCCCTCCCAAAGGCTGGGAAAAACTAGAGCGATCGCACCACCGATAATTTTGGGTAAGTCTTTGTAAGGAACATAGTTGAGGAATTTGATTTGATTGATAACATCTAGTTCCTCAGCAAGTTTTTGCAAGCTTGGAGTGTAGCGTTTATCTTGTGGTCCTGCAAACCACAGTTCATAATCTTTATTATTGGGTATTGCAGCAAAAGCTGAAACAAGTCTGAGCAAATTTTTATAGGGGTCTTGTCGCCCAAGATAAAGGAAGTACGGACATTTTGTGGTGAGGGAATCTTGCTCGTTAGTCTCTAAAGAAACAGGGCAAAAACGACTAGCGTCATGTGCCAAAAGAATGGGAGTGATTTTGTTTTCCGGTATGCTGTAGAACTGAGCGATGTCCTTGGCTGTAGAATGAGAGTTACAAACAATATGTTGTGCTTGATTCAGCACTTGAGGAATATAATAGCGAAAATAGTATGTTAGGGGCGACGAAAGTTTGGGAAAGCGTATTGGAATGAGGTCATGAACCATGACAATAAAACGGCAATTTCCATACAAAGGCGCTTCTGGTATAGGTGAAAATATCAGATTGGATTCTAGCTTTTTATAGATTAGAGGTAGTTGAAATTGAGTCCATAAAAGACGGTCAAAATGACCTTTTGTACCTTGAGCGGGAGTGAGATTCCCAGGAATTGAATAACAGCTAAAATCAGGATAGTTATAGGCTGTCAATAAAGTTGGATTGAGAGTTTTTAAATAGGGAAAAAGATTTTTTGCATAGTTGCTTATGCCAGTAGGCTGGGAAAAAACAACTGATAGATTAATTAATAATTTGCTCATTGTATAACAATTATAATTTACCAGTCCAGATCCCCGACTTCTTTAAGAAGTCGGGGATCTAAGAGAGCTAATATAAGAAAAAGTTCGCCTCAAATACATAAAGACTCCATAAAACTTACCAAATGCGACTTGAGGCTTTATAAATATCAATACTACAGCGTAGGTAAGCAGACGGATTAATCGAAGCATTAGAATAAAATTATTTGTATATTTCTCTAAAGTCATTAAATAACTATAACTACTGTGTTTGATTTTTCTAAAAACATATTTATTGGTAATTGAAGAAGGTTGATGAACCACTCCAAATAGCTTTGTCACTGCAATAGTATGTCCTTGATTTGCATATCTCCTGCATAAGTCAAAATCTTCATAGTAGAGAAAGTAAGCCCGGTCAAATTGAGGCAAATTATCAAACTTACGAAGATTAATAATTAGGCTGCAACCTGATACCCAATCACAAGTCACATACTCTGTCTCTATATTTGTTAATAAATCTTGAGTGGCGATCGCTCCACTAGCGGGATTAAAGCATCCACCTGCAAACCAAATTTCTCCTATAGGGGTATGAATAATAGTACCGAGAATTGATATTTCTGGGTTTGACTCAAAGAATGAGCGAACTTTGTCTAAAGGGTTTTCTGATAAATAGGCATCGGGATTTATAATCCAAACAATTCCTTGAGGCTCTTGCTCGTAAATCCATTTTAATCCCATATTACAAGCATGACCAAAACCTAGATTATGAGTAGCATCAAAAATCAGTACCGATTGATTTTTGAGTTGATAAATAGAATTATCATCAGGAGAATTGTTAATGATTATAATTTTATATTCAAAACGTTGGTTATCTGGTAAAGAACTAATTAACTTGGTAACAAGAGGAGTGGAATAGTAGTTAATTGTTAAAAAATAAATCACGTTAATTCTATTTGACAGTCATCACCGATAAGAAATCGCAAGGCCTTTGGACGACGGGGTGTAGCATTCAGCTGCGCTCGTTGTCCAATCACGCTATCAACAATACGTTGATGAATTCCAACTATTTTAGCGCCTTCCAACAAAACACTGTGTTCCACATCTGTCTCAATGAGAGTACAATTATTGGCAATGCTACTATAAGGGCCAATAAAACAGTTTTCTATATAACAGTTGCTACCAATCACAACTGGACCGCGAATTGTACAGTTGACAATTTTAGAGCCACTACCAATTTTCACCCGCCCAATAACTTGGCTTTGCACATCAATTTCTCCTGAAATAGAAGTTTTTAAGTAAGTATCGAGAATCAGCCGATTGGCTTCTAGCAAATCATCCTTTTTCCCAGTGTCCAACCACCAACCTTCCAATTGACAGGCTACCACGTGTTTTTCATTGTCAATAAGGCATTGAATAGCATCAGTGATTTCTAATTCGCCTCTTGCAGAAGGTTTGATGTTAGCGATCGCATCATGAATCACGTGAGAAAAGAAGTAAACACCAACCAGAGCCAGATTGGAAGGAGGGTCTTTTGGTTTTTCAATCAGCTGTACCACCCGCCCTGTTTCATCAACCTTAGCCACTCCAAAAGCACTGGGGTTATCAACCTGACGTAAAAGAATCAAAGCATCTTGCTGATTTTGAGTAAAAAGTTTGAGAAAATAGCTTAAATCGCCTTGTTGAATCAAGTTATCCCCCAAATACATAATAAATGGAGAATCTTCCAGAAAAGAACGAGCAACTTGAACAGCATGGGCCAGCCCTGCTGGTAGATCCTGTAAGATGTAGGTGATATTTGCTCCGAAAAGTTCCCCATTTCCGGTTTTGGCCTTAACTTCTCCTCCCGTTTCCGGGCTGATAACGATGCCAATATCAGTCACCCCAGCACTGACCATTTCTTCAATGCCATACCATAATATTGGTTTATTAGCAACTGGTACTAGTTGTTTTGCTCCCGTATAAGTGAGAGGTCGTAGACGCGTACCTTTACCGCCTGAGAGAATCAGTGCTTTCATAGTCATTTGTCATTTATCATTTGTCATTTGTCATTTGTCATTTGTCATTTGCCCACTAACAACTAACCACTAACCAATAACCACTCTTTAATCATTTGCCTGAGACTTTGCCGCCAGTGAGGTGGGTAAGTTCCTAAAACTTTGGCTATTTTGGCACAAGAAAGCACAGAATAGCTAGGGCGTCGGGCTGGTGTTGGATATTCTGAAGTTGAGATGGGGACAATTCGCTGTACTTTCAGGGGAAAGCCAAGTTGCTGCGCTTCTTCAAAAATTGTGACAGCAAAGTCGTACCAGGTTGTAACGCCACTGTTAGTGTAATGATAAATTCCGGTAATTTCTGGACTAACTTGAGGAAGAATTCGGGCGATCGCGCCTGCAATATCTCTAGCCCAAGTCGGGCTACCAATTTGGTCGGCTACAACGCGAATTTCTTCTCTTTCTCCTCCCAGTCTCAGCATGGTTTTGACAAAGTTACTTTTGCCGAAAGTTCCATATACCCAAGCCGTGCGAAGAATGAGGTAATTCGTACAACATTTTTGAATCGCTTCTTCTCCCGCAAGCTTGGTTTTGCCATAGACGCTTAAAGGATTTATTGTGTCAGTCTCCAAGTAAGGACGACTATTATTACCATCAAAAACGTAATCAGTGGAGATATGGATCGGGAAAGCGCCTAATTTGTCAGCTTCTTCAGCTATAATTCCTGGTGCTATGCCATTGACAGCATTTGCAACTTCCACTTCACTTTCAGCTTTGTCAACGGCGGTATATGCAGCAGCGTTGATGATAATTTGAGGTTTTTTCTCTCTGATTATACTGCACAGAGTATCTGGTTTGGTCATATCTATAGTTGGACGTGCAACTGCAACGGTATTTCCGTAGGGGGTCAGGATTTTTTGCAGTTCTGTACCCACTTGACCGTTGCTGCCAATCAGCAGAATGGATTGACTCATTTTTCCCCTTAGCCGTAGCAACAGCGAATCTAGATTATCACCGATCGCCTGCATAAATCCGGAAAAGTTATCCGTAAATTTATGTATCTTAGCTGACAAGAAGTGTGGTATTTATTTTGATACCATATTTGCTTGTGTTCCCATTTAACATTTTTTCTTAAACTCTAAACTTTGAAAATTCAGTATTTTCAAGGTTTGAAGTTTTATGGCATAGGGAATACCAAGGTAAGACAACCAAACTAAGTATCTCTTTAAACTCTACCTATGCCCGTAAATTCATTTGATGTGAATTTTTATCGAAGTGCTAATCCAGACCTCAGAAATATGACGGATGCACAGGCACTGTCACATTTTCAAAACTTTGGTCTGAGTGAAAATCGCCTCTTCTCTCCGTTAGTTGACTTATCCTTCTACCGTGCTAGCAATAGCGATTTAGCTACTTTGAATAACCAACAAGCTTACGAGCATTTATCCAATTACGGTATTTCTGAAGGACGGCAATTTTCACCCTTTGTTGACTTCAATTTCTACCGTCAGAACAACGGTGACCTTGCAGGCTTAAGCAACGAGCAACTTTTTGACCATTTACGAACCTATGGTTTAACAGAAGGTCGCCAAGCATCACCCTTCGTCAATATCAGCATGAGTCGCGACTATGCTGGTAATGCGATGAATCTAGCTCGTAATATTGTTTTAGATTCCAAGACGGTTGTGTACAGAGAGTCTATTAGTGATGCAGACCAAAATGACTATTACCGCGTAGACCTGAGTTCTCAAAACACCAACTTCAACTTGGGACTAAATGGGTTGAGTGCTAATGCAGACGTAGAACTACTGAATAGCAACGGACTGCTCATATCGGCATCTACCAACGGTGGTTCTGCAAATGAAGCATTGAGTTTTAGCAATTTACAAGCTGGTGCTTATTACATTCGGGTTTATCAAGGAGTCGGCGGAGCAAATACGAACTATAATTTGAGCCTGTCTGCTGCACCTACATCATTACCTGTACCCACTTCAGCGCCAGAACCTCTGAGTGCAGGTAACAATTCTTTCATACAGAGCATTTTAGATTTGACAAACACCGAACGTCAGAAAGCAGGCGTGCAACCGCTAAAGTTGAGTGACAAGTTAAATAATTCAGCCCAGACACATGCTCAAAATATGGCGATCAAAGACTTTTTCAGTCATACCGACTCTAATGGTTCCTCTGTAGGCGATCGCGCTAAAGCGGTGGGCTTCCAATATTCCACTATTGGGGAAAATATTGCTGCAGGTCAATCAACGCCCCAAGCGGTTGTTCAAGGATGGATGAACAGTGCAGGACATCGTGCCAATATAATGAATCCAATGTTCAAGGAAATTGGAATTGGATACTACTATCTCACTAATGATACTGGCAGCATTAATTACAATCATTACTGGGTGCAAGATTTAGGCACTCTTGCTTAAACTGAAAAACTTTTCTTTTACCTTCCTTTGTTGGGTAGATTTGGGTCTTCTACCATTCTTCACTTGGGATGGGAGTCTATAGTAAAGATAGAGCACGATCGCGTTCCCGCCCAAAAAATCTTAGCAGCAGATTAATAGGTTGTATATTTATGCAAGTACAAACACAAAAACGTTATTACACACCCGAAGAATATTTAGAACTGGAAGAAAAAGCAGAATATAAAAGTGAATACCGCGCTGGAGAAATTGTACCGATGACGGGTGGCACTACCAATCATAATAAAATTGCAGGCAACTTTTATGCCTACTTGAAGTTTGCTTTAAAAGGCAAAAAATATAATGTTTATATTCAGTGACGTGCGCTTATGGATACCGAAGTATCGGCAACATATCTATCCGGATGTAATGGTAATTCAAGGACAGCCCGTTTATACGGGAACAAGTACAACAACTGTCATGAACCCCTTGCTAATTGCTGAGGTTTTATCGAAATCAACTAAAAACTACGACCAAGGAGATAAATTTTTATATTATCGTTCAATTCCTGAATTTAAGGAATATATCTTAATTGACCAATATCAATATCATGTGATGCATTATGTAAAAACGACTGATGGTAAATGGATTTTTGATGAATTTGAAGGTGAATCTGTAACTTTGTCACTACAAACGATTGATTTTAAAATTTCATTGAGCGACCTTTACGAACAAGTAGATTTCGGTGAAAATGACGAAAGTTGAGAAAAAGATGAAAAACGTTGGGTGGGCAGGTGGGCAGTGTGCTAGCAAGAAAGAAAGAATTGGGTTGTTTAAGTGCGAAGTGTGGAGTGCTGTGTTACGCTCCTAACGATAGTTGATTTGTGTTAGGTTGTGAGAGAGTGATTCCAGAATTTGATGAAAATGGTAACTTACCACCAGGAGTACATTGGGCAGAATGGGAGGAATTTGTAGAGCGATTTGGTAATAATGAGCGGAGGTTATCTTTAATACAGGGATTACAAATAGCAATGAAGCAGCTAAAAGCAGCTGGTTGCAGAGCCATTTATATTAATGGCAGCTTTGTTACTGTTAAATCTAAACCGGGAGATTTTGATGCTTGTTACGATGACGAAACTGTAGATATCGATTATCTCAGAATTAATGCACCTCGATTGCTCAATCATTATGATCGTGCTGGACAAAAAGCCAAGTATAGAGGTGAGATTTTTCCAGCCAACCAACCTGTTGGTAATTATAGTCTAAATTCTTTTGAATTATTTCAACGAGATAGAAATCAAAACAAAAAAGGTATTATCGCAATAGATTTAATGAGGTGGGACGATGATTAAAGATAAAAAACAGTATGAATATACTCAATATTTAGCAGGTGAGTTGAAAAAATCTATAGCCGAAATGGAAAAAGATGAAGCCGCAAAAATCAACGAGCCTCAGCGATGGGAACTAAACCGAAGCGCATTACAATCTCATTTAGATAAATTAAAAGCTGAAATCGCTGAATATGAAAATCTCACATCTCACGATAGTCAAACACCCATCGTGTTGACACTTGATGATATTTACTATCTACCACAACTTCTTATTAAATCTCGTATAGCAGCGAATCTCAGCCAAAAAGAACTCGCTGATTTAGCTGGATTAACAGAAGAACAAATTAAAAATTATGAAGACAAAGACTATGAAGATGCTAGTTTCATGGATGTGATGGGAGTATTTTTGGCGCTTGAAATAAAAGTACAAGGTAAGTTTGTAGTTCCTTTAGATATGCTCAGAAGAACACCGGTTACAAAAGAAGAATTACTCTCTTCATCCAAGACAATAAAAAAGAGTTTATTGCTATAGATTAGGTGAGATGTAAACCATGCTTAAAGATAAAAAACGGTAAGCTTCCGTATTTATACTTAAAAGAAACTATAGGGCATGGGGAACACTAACGATATCAGAAAGTGTTCCAAAAAGTTCTTAAACTTTAACTATGTCCGTAAATCTATTTAATGCTAATTTTTACCGTGCTGCTAATTCTGACTTAGCAAGCTTTGATAATAACCAATTACAGTCACACTTTCAAAACTATGGTCTCAATGAGGGTCGCCGCTTTTCTCCTCTTGTAGATCTCCACTTTTACCGTGCTAGTAATAGTGACTTAGCCAACTTCAACAACTACCAGGCTTACGAGCATCTACAAAACAACGGTGTTCGGGAAGGAAGGAAATTTTCACCATTTTTTGATTTCAACTTCTATCGTAACAACAATAGTGACTTAGTAGGCTTTAACAACGAGCAACTGTTCGATCATCTACAAAATTATGGTTTGGTTGAAGGACGCCAATTCTCTTCTTTTGTTAATCTCAACTTTTACCGCAGTTCCAACAGTGACTTATCAGGTTTGAATAACAACCAAGCCTTGCAACATCTTGTCAATTATGGTCTGGAGGAAGGACGCCGCTTTTCACCGTTTGTCGATCTCAATGTCTATCGGGCTGTCAATTCTGACTTATTCGCTGTAGGTTTCAATAATAGCCAACTGTTACAGCATTTGGAAACCTATGGTGTTGCAGAAGGGCGTAGGTTTTCCATCTCTTTTGATAGTAACTATTACCGTAACACTCATGCTGACTTAATTGCAGCAGGGTTCTCTAACACTCAATCATTTGAACACTTTCAGAAATACGGTTTGCAAGAGGGACGTACTTCCTCAGAATCCTTTAGTGTCAGCTACTACTTGGCTAATAATTCCGATTTAACAGCATTAAACTTCAGCAATCAGCAGGCGCAACAACACTTTGAGATTTTCGGATTTCTGGAAAATCGTTCAGCAACTTGGCCTAACTCTCTCTCTCCATCAGCTAACCGAGACGACAATGCTTTGGGTAGTGCTTTTAACATTAGTTTTCTCAATGGTAGCCGCAATTTTACCAATCAGTTTATTGGTGCGAGCGATCGCAATGACTATTATCGCTTTACCCTCACTCAAACTAGTTATTTTAACTTATCCTTAACGGGTTTAAGTGACTATGCTGATATTGAAGTTATTTTTGATGCTAATGGTAATGGGGTGTATGATTCTAACGAACTGTTATATGACGGTTATGGTAGTAGCAACCAACAGGGTTCAATTAACGCAACATTAGGAGCGGGGACTTACTTCATTCGGATCTTTTCTGCCGACTCGAACACCAACACCAACTACACACTAGGAGTATCAGCAACAGCAGCCCCACGCACAACACCAAAAGATCCGGGCAACACTTTTGCTACAGCCGTTGATGTTGGTATGTTAAATACAAAGCGTAGTTTTACAGACTTTGTGGGTAGTAGCGATCGCAATGATTACTACCGCTTCAGTTTAGCCCAAACTAGCAACTTCGATCTGTCGTTAAGTGGCTTAAGTAGCTATGCAGACGTAGAATTAATTTTTGATAGCAACGGCAACGGTATATACGATCCTAATGAAAAGTGGTATCAGTCTGATGGTAATCCTTGGAGAAATGGTGCAATTAACTCAACACTAGGGCGTGGTACTTATTTTATTCGTGTCTATACTGCTGACCTCATAGATAATACTAATTACACTCTTGAAATTGCTAACAGCTAATGGTTATATAGGACTTCTATTTGATTTTTGAAATACACGTAGGGTGGGCTTTAGCCCACCAAAAGCTTACGTGGTGGGCTAAAGCCCACCCTACAAGTACTTAGATTTTTTCACAAATCAAATAGGATTGCTATAACGGTTAATTGTTGACTGTTAGCAATTATAAAAAAATCTCAGCAGTTTTGAAAGATTGACCGGCAGCGTCTTTGGGAGATAGAATGGGCGGGTTTGTCAAATGCCAATCTATGGCTAAATCAAGATCGTCCCAAATAATACAGCGATCGTATTTGGGGGCGTAGTAATCTGTAGTTTTGTATAGAACTTCGGCGGTTTCTGAACGGACGACAAAACCGTGGGCAAAACCAGGAGGTATCCACAATTGTCGTTTATTGAGATCGCTGAGTTCACAGCCAACCCATTGACCGAAAGTGGGAGAACTTTTTCTAATATCTACAGCTACATCAAAGATAGTGCCAGCGATCGCACGAATAAGCTTGCCCTGCGGTTGTTGTATTTGGTAATGCAATCCCCGCAGGACATTCTGTTTTGAGGCTGAGTGATTGTCTTGTACAAAGTTGACAAAAATACCTGTTTGCTCTGTAAAAATTTTATAATTGAAAGCTTCAAAGAAAAAGCCTCGCTCGTCCTGAAAGACTTTAGGTTCGATAATTAGAACTTCGGGGATTTTCGTAGTGATAATATTCATTGACCCAATCCGGCAATTCAAATAGATAATAAAAAGTATTTAACAGCGTAGTGCAATATGGTTTTAGAAAAATGTTTTGGCAAAAATAGCCAATTGCCATATATACTTAACTGCATTCGTGGCTCGTTCTGATAAAAGATAATGATACAGCCTTGGTATTGGCGATCGCTCCCCTTAGAAAATCGTACAGGTTCTGATATTTTCATGGCCTTATTTCGTCATACCTCCACATACAAAATTGCCACTTTACTGGAAAGCCCTTACCCAACACCAACAGATTGTCCCCAGGTGGCTCAATATTCTATCTGTGCTGGCGCACCTCGGGTTATTGATAGAGTTCCACAAATGTGGACACCACCACTTGGAGAAGTTTTACCATTTTTAGACAAGTTGCTACGGACACAAGGAGAAATGTCCCCCCCTCTCCCCATCCCCCCCTCTCCCCTTCACAGGCGGTTGGCTGGGTTGGTTGGGCTATGATGTGGCATGGGAAATTGAACAGTTACCCTTCAACAAACCCGATCTCCTACCGTTTCCACTAGCCTTTTGGTACGAACCAGAGTGCTTTGCTGTTCTAAACCACAAAGAGCAAATTTTATGGCTAGCCGCTAGTAGTCCTGTTGGACTGGATGAACTTGAGAAGAAGTTACAAGCAGCAGACGACAAGGGAACAACATCCACCCCAGTCCCAAGTCATCAGAGCGCCCCACCTCCCCACCTCCCCACTCCCTTCTTCCACATATCTCAACAAAAGTACGAGGCGGCAGTCAACCATGCTAAAAAATACATTCAAGCTGGAGATATCTTTCAAGCAAATCTGTCGCTTCGTTTTGAAATACAAACAACAGCTTGTGGTTGGGACGTGTACCGGGTTCTGCAACAGATCAATCCTTCCCCTTTTGCAAGCTACTGGCAAACTCCCTGGGGGGAAGTCGTGAGTTGTTCTCCAGAAAGGTTAGTAAAACTACAAAAATACGGAAAGACAAAATCTTATGCCTCTACAAGACCTATTGCCGGGACGCGATCGCGTGGAATGACGCCTAGCGAAGACCGACAGTTGGCGCAAGAACTGCTCAACAATACCAAAGAACGCGCCGAACACATCATGCTTGTAGATTTAGAACGCAATGATTTGGGGCGAGTCTGTGAATGGGGAACTGTTAATGTTGATGAATTATTGACAATTGAGCGTTACAGTCATGTTATGCATCTTGTCAGCAACATCAAAGGTGTTCTAAAATCAGAATGTGATGCCCTTGACTTAATTCGTGCCATGTTTCCTGGCGGCACAATTACGGGTTGCCCCAAAGTTCGCTGCATGGAAATTATTGAAGAACTCGAACCTACACGTCGCAGCTTGTTCTATGGTTCGTGCGGCTATTTAGATTGGCAGGGTAACTTGGACTTAAATATTCTCATCCGTACCCTTCTACTAGCTCCTTCTATTGCAGAGGACAAGAAGGACAAGGGAGAAGAATTAATAATCAATCCCCAATCCAAAATCCCCAATCCAAAATCCAAAATCAACACTGTCTGGGGACAAGTAGGAGCTGGAATTGTAGCAGACAGCGATCCTGAGAGAGAATGGTATGAATCGCTGTATAAAGCGCAAGCACAACTTCAAGCTCTAGCAGCAGTCTTAAATCAAAAGCCTTTGAGTGGTGAGACCAGAACCTGTAATTGAAGCTATCAGTTAATGACTTCTCTTGGAATTGCTCTTGACTAATAGCTCGTGACAAAATAAACATGGTTTTACACTACTTTGGCAATTTTCAGCAAAAATTCAGCGATACATCCATCACTGTCAGAATTTTTGCACCCTTATTGATATATCCATCATCAAACAGTATTAAATGTACTCAGAAAACTCGGAAACTTACATAAATCATCCAACTTGGGGTTTGCTCTATAGGATTTGTATGGTAGACGAGAACCAGGAGTTGTTCACTACACTTTACGCACAGCGCTTGTTCTTTTTAGTAACATCTGATGCGAAGGGTCTCAAATTCCAGTCAATTGGACGAACAGAAGCCAGAATGTTATTAGAAACCCGTTTACGTAATCTACGACGTAGCGGACAATCACAAGAGTACGATCAGCTTCACAGTGTTTTCCAACGCACCTTCCAATGAGCAGTTCGCCCACCGAACGTATTATTGCCATTCAGTCCTCTCTCCCGAGTTCAGTTCGGTTAATTGCTGTTACCAAGCAAGTAGCCCCTGAAATGATGCGCCATGCCTATGCTGCCGGAATTCGCGATTTTGGAGAGAGTCGCATCCAAGAGGCAGCAACCAAACAAGTCGAGTTGCAAGATTTACCAGATATTACCTGGCACTTTATTGGCAAAGTGCAAAGTAACAAAGCAAAACTTGCCATTGAACACTTCCAGTGGATACATTCTGTGGATAGTTTGAAACTGGCTCAACGCTTAAACCAATTAGCACAGCAATTGGGACGAAGCCCTTTGGTTTGCCTGCAAGTCAAAATTCTCAGCGATCCCAACAAGTCAGGTTGGACGGTATCACAGTTACTAGAAGATTTATCACAGCTTAATGAATGTAAAAATTTACAAATTCATGGTTTGATGACAATTCCACCACTTGGATTAAATGAGTCCGAGATACTCGACGTGTTTCATCGTACTCGAGACCTAGCGAAAGAAATTCAAGAAAAAAACTTATCTAGCATTAAAATGCACCAACTGAGCATGGGGATGTCAGGCGATTACCAACTGGCAATACAAGCCGGTACAACAATGGTCAGGTTAGGAACCATTCTGTTTGGTGAAAGACTGTATCAGTGACCAGTGACCAGTGACCACTGGTCACTGATTTAGAAATTAAAGATAAAAAAAAGGATGTCATAAACTTCCCCTAGCGTTCCAGTTAAGTTATAATCTGGACTCATTATTGTGTGCAAGACAATATAACAAACAGACTGGGGGCATTTTCTGTTTATTAAAAAAAAACGTAATAGATGCTACAAACAGCGATAGAATTTGCTGGGTTGTCCGACCATTGTAGCAGTGAGAGTTGACTGAGTTATTTTGGTCACTACAGTCAATAGTGATTGGCACTAGGAGCGCAAACCATGAACAACATATTTTCCAAGCTGAGAGACTTCGTCGGTCTAAATGAGCCAGTAGAGTACTACTATGAAGAAGAAGAACCCGATACAGATAGTTACCGGAATCTGTATCAGGAACAAAATGCCTCTCAACAAACACCACAAGAACCTACACCAGCTAATCGACGTTGGCGCGAACCTGTGCCTACAATGGGGGGAAATGATATAGCAACAGGTTCTAAGCCGATGAGTAATGTTATTGGTATGCCAGGAGCAATGAACGGGATCTCAGAAGTATTGGTGCTAGAGCCACGCACCTTTGAAGAAATGCCCCAGGCGATTCAAGCATTGCGAGAGCGTAAGTCAGTTGTGTTAAATTTAACAATTATGGACCCGGATCAGGCACAACGGGCAGTAGATTTTGTTGCAGGTGGAACTTACGCCCTAGATGGACATCAAGAACGCATCGGCGAAAGTATCTTTTTGTTTACACCAAGCTGCGTACAAGTTAGTACTCAAACAGGAGTTCTGCACGAAGTTCCCCAACCGCCTGCACGCCCACGTCCTACTGCAACCCCAAATCAAAATTGGGGAAATGACGCTAACCGCGTAGCACAATAAATAATATACAAGTTATTAGTCCTTTGTCCTTTGTCCTTTGTCGTCAGAATAGAGACAAATGACAAATGACAAATGACAAATGACAAATGACAAATGACAACTAAATTTGGCTTAATAGGTGGCGGGGTAATGGGAGAAGCGCTGTTATCCCGTCTTATTGCTCGGAAAATATATCAACCATCAGAAGTTATAGTCAGCGAACCGCAGCCCTCACGGCAAGTTTTCTTACAGGAGGAGTACGGTATTACAGTGACACCAGATAATCGTCTGGTTTTCACACAAGTGACAGAAGTCCTATTTCTGGCAGTTAAGCCCCAGGTATTTAGTGCGATCGCCCAAGAATTGGCAGATGTCATACCCACAGGTTCCAAACCTTTAGTCATTTCCATATTGGCAGGTGTGACTCTCAGTCAATTAGAAGCAGCTTTTCCCCACATACCAGTCATTCGGGCGATGCCAAACACCCCTGCAACTGTAGGGGCGGGAATGACGGCGATATGTATGGGGGCATATACCAAGGTACATCACCAAGAAATAGCAAAGAAACTCTTTTCGGCAGTAGGAGAAGTCGTAGAAGTTTCAGAAAGCTTGATGGATGCAGTCACAGGGCTATCAGGATCGGGACCGGCTTACGTAGCGCTGATGGTAGAAGCACTTGCAGATGGGGGAGTCGCAGCAGGTTTACCAAGAGCGATCGCCAACCAACTCGCCCTACAAACTGTACTGGGAACAGCAACACTTCTCCATGAAACAAAAATTCATCCAGCAGAACTCAAAGATCGCGTCACCAGTCCGGGTGGTACAACAATTGCTGGTATTGTCCAATTAGAGCAAGCTTCTTTTCGTTCGGCTTTAATTCAAGCAGTCAAAGCAGCCACAGCACGATCTCAAGAATTGGGAAAATAATAAAGGTTAGTGGTAAGTGGTAAGTGGTTAGTAGTAAAACGAACAACGAACAACGAACAACTAACAACTAACAACTAACAACTGACAAAGTTGACAAAAGACTGGTTAATATAGTAAATAATATGGTTGCAATTAAGATTGAGTGAACTATCCTGCGCTGTCTCCTGAAGTTGACCCAAGTTCGATCTTCCCTTTTGAACTGGATCGGTTCCAAAAGGAAGCGATCGCGTCTCTGAACGCCGGACGCTCCGTAGTTGTGTGTGCGCCCACTGGTTCAGGTAAAACATTAATAGGGGAATATGCTATTTGTCGCGCCCTGTCGCGAGGAAAGCGAGTTTTCTACACGACTCCTTTGAAAGCACTCTCAAATCAGAAACTGCGAGACTTTCGCGAAAGATTTGGCTTTGACAATGTCGGGCTGTTGACTGGCGACGCCTCCATCAACCGAGATGCATCGGTATTGGTTATGACCACAGAGATTTTTCGCAATATGCTCTATGGTACGCCTATCGGGCAAGTTGGGATTTCCTTAGCGGACGTTGAGGGGGTGGTGCTTGACGAGTGCCACTACATGAACGATCGCCAAAGAGGAACAGTTTGGGAAGAATCTATCATATATTGTCCTCGAAGCGTTCAACTTGTAGCCCTGTCAGCAACGGTTGCCAATAGTGATGAACTGACCGACTGGTTAAATCAAGTCCACGGTCCCACAGACTTGATTTATTCTGATTTTCGACCAGTCCCTTTAGAATTTCACTTTGGCACGGTAAAAGGGCTATTTCCGCTATTAAATGACAACAAAACCCAAATTAACTCCCGCCTCCTGAAGAAAAAGAAAAGGGGAGACAAAGAAAAAGGCAAAAATGTAAGAGCTGAAGCACCTGAGATCACTCAGATTCTAACCCAACTCCAAGAACGGGATATGCTACCAGCTATTTACTTTATCTTCAGTCGCCGAGGTTGTGATAAAGCAGTGGCAGAAGTTGGCGATCTCTGGCTGGTTAATAGAGAGGAAGCACAACAGTTACGCAGGCAAATTGACGAATTTTTAACACGCAATCCCGATGCAGGTCGTTCCGGACACGTCGGACCTCTGTATCGAGGTATTGCAGCACACCATGCGGGGATATTACCTGCTTGGAAAGTACTGGTAGAAGAACTCTTCCAGCAAGGGCTGATTAAAGTTGTATTTGCTACCGAAACTTTGGCTGCAGGAATTAATATGCCAGCCAGAACAACAGTCATTTCTACCCTCTCCAAGCGTACCGATACAGGACATCGCTTGTTAAACGCTTCCGAGTTTCTGCAAATGGCAGGAAGAGCGGGGCGTCGGGGGATGGATGAACGGGGTCATGTGGTGACCCTGCAAACTCCTTTTGAAGGAGCAAAGGAAGCAGCGTATTTAGGGACATCTAGACCAGATCCCCTAGTCAGCCAGTTTACGCCCAGTTACGGCATGGTGCTCAACCTACTGCAAACTCATACGCTTGAGCAATCAAGAGAACTGATAGAACGCAGTTTTGGGCAATACTTGGCGAATCTTCATCTCAAACCGCAGTATGAGTATATAGACTATTTACAAACACAATTAGACGAACTTCAAGCACAGATTGAAACGATTGACGAAGGGGAAGTGGCTGTTTATGAGAAATTAAGGCAACGCTTGCGAGTAGAACGTCAATTATTGAAAACGCTGCAAGAACAGGCTCAAGAAACCCGACAAGAAGAATTGGCAATGATGTTAGATTTTGCTGTATCGGGAACGCTTTTGAGTCTCAAGAGTAAAAACTTTACAATGCCCGCGCCAATTCCCGCAGTGTTGGTGGGGAAAACACCAAGTCCCAGTCAAACGAGTTATCTAGTTTGTTTGGGGCGAGATAATCGGTGGTATGTTGTGACAACCTCCGATGTGTTGGATTTGCATGCAGAATTACCTAGAATAGAAGTGCCTGCCGATTTCCTACCACCACCAGAGATGCCTTTGAAACGGGGACAGACACTCGCAGGTAATCAGGAAACAGCAGCCATAGCCCAACAGATTCCCGATCCCAGTGGAACTGAATATATGGCTCCAGAAGTTGCAGAACAGTTGAGCCGTCTTGTTGCAGTACAGCAGCAATTAGAGGCTCATCCCTTGCATCAATCTGGCAATGTGAGCAATCTTTCCAAACGCAAAGCACGTGTTGGTGAATTGAAAGCAGAAATTCAGGAGTTGCGATCGCAAGTCGAGCAAGAATCCCAGCGCCATTGGGAGGAATTTTTGAATTTAATTGAAATTCTACAGCATTTTGAATGTCTGGTTAACTTGGTTCCTACAGAATTGGGACAGAGTGCTGCAGCCCTGAGAGGAGAAAATGAATTATGGCTTGGCTTGGTACTTGCTAGTAAGGAATTAGATAACTTAGATCCGCAACACTTAGCAGCGACAGTAGCAGCATTGGTCACCGAAACACCACGTCCAGACAGCAAAGTTAACTTTGATGTCTCCTCCGAAGTGGATGAGGCTTGGACGAGACTGCAAAAAATTCGTCGTTCCGTACTTAAGGTGCAATATCGCCATGGTGTCGCATTGCCTGTGGGTTTGGAGACTAAATTTATCAATTTGGTTTCTTTAGTAGAACAGTGGGCTTTGGGAATGGAGTGGGTAGAGTTGTGCGATCGCACAAGTTTAGATGAAGGCGACGTGGTAAGAATTTTACGCCGGACTTTAGATTTACTTTCACAAATTCCTCACGTACCTCATTTGTCAGATACCTTGCGCCGTAATGCCAATCGTGCAATGCAATTGATCGATCGATTTCCTGTTAATGAGGTTGTGGAATAGCAGAAACTCTATGTGTAGAGATGTTTTGTGTCATCTCTACATTCAATGTTGCAAATTTCCATAAATTATAGTCTTAAAGTTTTAAAACCCAAAAAGCCTAATAAATGGGAAGATTAATAAGTGTGTAATTATACGATTTGAAATATTTATAAAAGTTATACTAAAGATTAGGTTCTACCTGGGAATTACTTAGAAGTGGCTCTGCCACTTCTTTTTTTGAATTAGAGCGATCTATTTGGCAATAATTGACAATATTCAAAATACATTTTTTACTTCGTGCTTTTGTGCAGAAATAGCGATCGCAAATAAAAGAGCTTGCCACTCGAAAATCTTTGTGTTATTAATGTAGCATAGACATAAGTAGGAATTCTCCTGTCGTCTTCCCATACTATTTGGGAAAACGACTTCTACTTTTAAGTTGAGATGCGGCTGCTGAACCAAAGTCTCCTAAACTCTTCAAAAAAAATAAAGCCCTGAGTTCAGAGTTATAAGTTCTGAGTCTTACTTTCATTTTTTGAAATTTGACTGAACGCTCTCTCCTCAGTGCTGAACATGGAGTTTTCATGCAGCCAAAGAATTTAAAACGACTTTTGCAAGCTCTAGCTCGCCAAGGGCTTGATGTCAGCTACAACAACAAGACTTACTCTATTCGTTTATCCAATACCTCCGATGCACCCGTAGCAGAAGTGTTACTTCCACAAGGTTTCCCTGTAGAAGCAAAGGCGCTCAAACAATTAGCAAACTTAGCCAACGTGCGCCATCCTGCTGGTGGATGTGTTTGTCGTGCATATGCAACACCGGACTTTCATCCCGGTGATGGGGGAATTGCCATTGGTTCAGTTATCGAAACAATCGGTCAAGTTATTCCCAGTGCTGTCGGTTCAGATATAAACTGTGGAATGCGCTTGCACGTTGCCAATCTAACAATTGACCAATTCCTGGCAAAGCGCAACCAGTTTGTGGAACGCATGAAAGGGGACTATTTTTTTGGAACCCGTGATGTAACAATGAATGCTCGTACCATGCACGCATTGTTTCAATATGGAGTTCCTGGTTGGGTAGATGCCATGTTAGATGAGCCTACGGGGAGTTTTGTCAAGTCCGATCTTAATGAATTGCTTGCAGAGGGCGATCTCATCTTCTTAAATGGTTCAATGGAGGGAGATTGGAAACTTGCTCCTGAAGAATTAGTCCCTGAAAATGGGCTGGTACGCGATGGTGGGCTTGCAACTATTGGATCTGGGAACCACTTTGTTGAAATTCAAAGAGTAGAACGAGTAGAAAATAGAGCATTAGCCCATGAGTGGGGAATTAAAGAAGGACAAATTGCCTTCATGATTCATTCTGGTTCTCGGAACGTAGGTAAGTACATTGGTGGAATGTGGCGTGACAAAGCTAAAGCATCTTGGGAAAAAGGTTTGAAGTATCCAGACTCCCACATTTTTCCTTTGTCCGTGCATTCCCATCCCGAACTAGTTACCCAGTATCTGCAAGCAGAGGCTACAGCTGCTAACTATGGTTTTGTTAACAGACTTTTGTTAGCAGAATTACTGCGTCTGCGTTTGCGAGAAGTTTATGGAGATGTAGAAGCACCACTGGTGTATGACTTACCGCACAACATCACTTTGCGAGAGGGTGCAGGATGGGTGACTCGCAAAGGTGCTTGTCCCGCCTACGAAGGACAACCCGTAATTATACCGGGATCGATGGGGACGCCATCATATCTGGTAGTGGGGAAAGGCAATCCAGCTTTTTGCGCTTCTGCTTCCCACGGTGCGGGAAGAGTACTTTCACGGTTTGACCTTACCCGTAAAGGAGCATCTCAGAGTGAAGAAGCCTTGGGATTAACAGGTGTAGATTGTATCACTTTGCGGGAAGAACGCCGCATCGAAGAAGCGCCAGCTGCTTATAAACCCATACAGCCCGTAATTGATGTACAGGTACAGGCGGATATGGTGGGTGTTGTGGCTAGGTTGAGTCCGGTGTTGACGTTTAAAGGGTGATATCTATCGGCTTTGTTTTAACAAACCTCTCGGCTAGCAGAGAGGTTTTCATTGACTTGTTTCAAGTCCAAAGATTATCTATATCGTAATTCCACGAACCCCTTAAAATATAGTTGAAGAGCATTTGAGTACTATGACAGAAACTGTTACTTTACAAATTCCGGCACCACTGTATCAACGACTCGTAAATACTGCTAATGCTACCAAGCGTCCCTTAGAGGATATTATACTTCATGCAATAAGAGTGGGTAGTCCACCAGATTGGGATAACGTACCTAATGAGTTTCAGGTTGACTTAGCGGCGCTGGACAGAATGGAAGATGAGGTATTGTGGAAAATTGCTCACAGCCGAAAAACTCCAGCAGAAATGGAGCGGTACAATGTTTTGTTGGAGCACAATCAAGATAATATACTTTCTGATGCTGAACGAGCAGAATTAACAGCACTGCGAACGGAGGCTGACTGCTTTATGCTTCGCAAAGCTCAAGCAGTCGCTATTCTTCGCTGGCGCAGACGTTATGTCCCTTTACCGTAAGATTTTGTTTCTAAAATTTCATTTACTTGACAACTTCTAAGCAATCTTGGGAGCAACTGTGAATATCTTACTCAATTTTTATAAATATTTCTGTTTACTTTATCTAAGCTAGTTATAGAGTTAACAAACTCTTGAGAGATAAGTTGTATCTACAATTTTGTATCTACTCTACCTATCCTTCACAATTCAGGCAAGAGACGAATTTATGCATATCACCGATATAAATACGGCTAGTCCTCCTCTTTCTGTCGTTCGCATTGAGGTAGAACGGCTCTTTGGTAGATACACATATATTTTAACAAGGAAAGATAATAGTTCCCAGCTAGATTCGTCTTTTATTATCCTTTATGGAGATAATGGTTCTGGAAAAACAACTATTCTCAAGCTCTTATTTCATCTTCTTTCACCAAAACAAAAATGCGATCACCACTTGTTTTTAGCACAAACTCCTTTTTCTAGATTTTCAGTGGTGCTTGCTAATGGAACAAGTATTATTGCCACTCGTACAGATAGTAATTTACTTGGCACATTTCAAATTCAAATTTTACAAGGAAGTTATCTTTTTCAAGAGATCGTTCAAATTGAAGCTGAGAACAGAAAAACTCAAGATTATGAATTTTATCAACATTTAACTAAGCTTCAGCTAAACTTGTTTCTGTTAGATGATGATAGGCGCTTAAAAAGCGATTTTTTTGAAGAAGAAACTAGAGATTATCAGCCAAATTCTATGAAGAAGTTTCTTTTCATCAATCCTTTTTTTGAAGATCGAACTAACATCACTAGAGAAACTGCACTCAAACTCTCTATTGCTCGAACTGAGGACTGGATACGCGAGCAAGCATTGAAAGGAGCAAACCAAGGAGTAGAAAATATTCATAGTATTTATGAAGATATTATTGCACAAATTTTTCATGATGCTGACAAGGTATATGATGATTTTCCACAATCACCACAGTCTATGGATATTTTGATTAATGAACTTAGGTCCTATGAAAGTCGCAGCAAGGAATTTTCTCATTTTGGTTTAATGTCACCTTTAATGACTCAAAAAATTGTTCAAATATTACAAGTAAACACTCAAATCAATGATTCTATTATACGCAATATATTAAAGCCTTATCTTGATAGTATAGCAGCTCGTTTTAATGCCCTTCAAAAGACGAAAGATTTATTGAGTTTATTTGAGAACACAATAAATAAATTTTTACATGATAAGCATCTAACATTGCATATTAAAGATGGAATGAGAATTGTAACAGATACAGGAGAAGAGTTATCTTCTGAAATGCTTTCTTCAGGAGAAAAACAATTACTGCTTCTATTTTGTAATACATTGACTGCACGCGATCGCGCAACCATATTTATTATTGATGAGCCGGAAATATCGCTCAACATAAAATGGCAGCGTCAACTGATTCGTGCTTTACTAGAACTGACAAAAGATAGCCAGATTCAGTTTATAGTGGCTACTCACTCAATTGAGTTATTGTCTCAATACAAAACTAACGTTGTCAAGTTGGCTAATATTGGTAAGTAAGATAAAGATGGGGAATGAGATAAGACGCTCAGTTGACGAGCTAGTTGCGAGATATGAACTTGAGCCAGAACTACGAGATATATATGTTGAAGGTAAGACAGATAAGCTTTTGTTAGAATGGTTTCTAGAACAAAAAGGACAAGAAGGCTTTGCTGTTTATGAAATTGATACTGTCGATATTTCTGCTCAAAAACTCTTTGAGCTTGAATTAAATGATAGCAAGCGAGGACGTGTTATTGCCCTTGCTTTATATTTACAAAATATGCTCCCAAAAATTCCACCACATCTTACCTGTGTTGCAGATAAAGATTTTGATTGGCTATTTGATATTGAGTATATTTGTGATTTACTATTATTCACGGATTATTCTTGTCTAGAAATGTATCTTTTTAATGAAATTACTATAGATAAATTTTTACGTTTATCATTGCGGTTAAATCACGTGAAAGCTAGAGATGTACTTTATCAAGTCTCGAAAGTTTTAGAAAATTTATATCTCATTAGAGCTACTAATGAAGCACTTGAGTTAAAAATGGAGTGGTTAGAGAAGTTTGAGGATTGCTGTAACAGAAATGCAAATGAGATTTTATTTGATAGAGAAAAATTTATTATAAAATATTTAAATAAAAATAGACAAATTACACAAAAAGGTTTATTTATAAATACATTTGAGGAATTATCAGCTAAAAAGGTAGTAGATTTAAGATATAAAATGCGCGGTCATGACTTCAATGACGTTTTATTATGGTATATTAGACCCTATTTAAGAAAAGAAATAAGAAATTCATATAATTCAGAGATTTTGGCAGGAGCTTTATTAGGATGTATTGATGTAGAACAACTAGCTCAAGAAAGTCTATTTCAACAGTTAATTTCTCGTATAAGTATGTAATAAAGCTCGAACATTTTTCTTAGCATCTACCCAAAGATAGATTTTTGTCGTTTATTAGATTTGAAATATAAAAAATGACTAATTTTTAAAAAATAGGCAGATTCTAAGTAACCTTTTCAAAGCATAATGTTTGTAAGTTGGGCTGCATTACTATAAAAATTGGCTAGTATAAATTCTCTATTAAAATATTAATCTAGCTCACTGATGGGCTAGCACCTATGTCATATGCAAAGCAAGGTTCTCGTTGCGTTCGCGAAGCGCAAGCTGTACCCAGCTTATCGCAAGCAAAGACTTCGTTTGTCTACCCCACCCGTTCTAAGATGAGAAAATATTTGTCATCAACAAAGTTTTTTAATCTATGAAAAGTCAATCCCAATCAAAGAGGTAAGAAATGCGAATCCTATTTATATCCATTCACTTTCCTGAAGATTTGAGCAAGAGTACTTTGGGTATCTACAAACGGATGTCAATGTTTATCGATGCAATCAAGGCGCTCGGTCAACTGGATATGCTATTCTTTGTACCACCGGAAACTGACCTTTCTCCAGAAGCGATCGCCCAAACAGAACGCTCGTTTTCTCAACATTGGCAAACACCGCTTAATCTCTTTTTATGTCCTAAGGAGGAAGACGATTCGCTTCCAAAATGGAAGCAGCAATGGGGAGGCATTTTTAGCTTTTTCCAACAGTCAGATTTCTTCATAACGTCGCGACAAATGCAAGCACTTGAAAAATGCTTGAGTCGAAAACCAGATGCAATTTTTGTGCATCGGCTTTCATCCATGAGTGCGGTTATGCAGGTGCAGCAAGATTTACCACCTATTTTTCTCGACTTAGATGATATTGAACATATCAGTTTCATGCGGCAAATTCGACAGCCACCGACGCGTCTGGTTACACAACTCTATTATTTACAAGTACCTGCGCGTTTGCGTGGGGAATTACAAGCTATTCAGTTAGCACGTCGCACTTTTGTTTGCTCGGAACGCGATCGCACTTACCTAACAGAACGTTGGGGATTGCCTGGTGTCGTCACGATATCCAACGCGATCGCAATTCCCAAGTCACAAACAATCACTTTAGAACCTACCCTGTTGATGTTAGGCGGTTACAACTACTATCCCAATATCAACGCCGCCAACTTTTTAATTGAGAAAGTATGGGTTCAAATTCATAAAGCTATGCCCAACGCCCGATTGATTATTGCAGGACCGTATCCAGAAAATATTCCCAGTTATGACAAAGGCATACCTGGTGTTGAATTTGCCGGATTTGTCAATAATTTGTCAGAACTTTATCAGCGATCGCGAGTTGTTTGTTGCCCTATTTTATCAGGAGGGGGAACACGCGTCAAAATGGTTGAAGCGGCTGCCTATGGCAAACCAATAGTTGCGACTCGTGTGGGTTCCGAAGGATTGGAATTCAAAGACGGACAAGAATTTTTGATGCGAGACAATCCCAACGATTTTGCCGCAGCTTGTTTGGAACTTTTGCGGAATTACGATTTGTGCGATCGCTTGGGTAGTGGTGCTCGTGCGACTGCTATTAAGAAATACGATCGCGCTAACATAGTTCGCCTCATCCAGCAGCAAATTGAGTTTCAACTTCCTTCTTTGCTTTGAGATACATATAAAACAGCTAGGATAAGCGGGCGAGGACGCCCGCCCCACAATCACCGGATAATTTATTTCTTGGAAATCCCTTAATGTCAAAACGCGTCTCTACATCTGCTCCATAGGTTAGTTTCTTTTGCTACCTTAGTATAAGAAATCATAATTTGATCTAGGAGTAACATATTTTACTAATGTTAAAAAACTTTCGCTTTACATTAACGACAGAATAAAGTGTCGCGAGTGTTGCGTCCTGTGGTTGAATTAGTACCTTTAGCTACCTTACACAATTTTTGTTGCTCATCTTTACGTAGCAGCACATCAGTAAAATCTGCTCCGTCTATAATAGCACCATCAAATTTGGCATTGGCAGCAAAAGCACCATTCAGAACTGCATTAGTCAAATTCGTTTTGATCAAGCGGGCTGAGTCTAAAGTCGCATTTGTGAGATCTGCACCCTCTAAATTTGCCGATTCGAGATTAGCAGCAAAAAAACTAACACCGTTTAAATTAGTGTGACTCAAATTGCTGTAACGGAGATTGGCATGAGAAAAGCTGGAATCTGTGAGGTCACGTCCTGAAAAATCCTGCTCTACCAAGCTTTCTTTGTTGTAGTCAAGTGCCAATGCTTGTGGCGCAAATCCCGCACAACTTACAGGGGCTGTAAGAAATACTACTGCCCAAAGCAGTAAACAGACTATCCTTGCCCAAATCCGATTGCTTAACCTAGTCATCGTAATTTTTTACTAATGGCAAACCATCCTCCATCTCATTATCCCCGTATAGGTATCGCAGGAGAAGACCTAGTCGTTAATTGGTTAGAAACCCAAGGCTGGACGATCTTGCATCGCCGATGGCGTTACCGTAGGGGAGAAGTTGATATTATTGCCCAATTTGGCGAAAAAGGACAAGATACGGGGAATCAGAAAAAAAATCCTCCCTCATCTCTCTCATCTCCTCTTCTGGCATTTGTCGAAGTGAAAACGCGCAGTCAAGGGAATTGGGATGCAGGAGGAAGGGGTGCTATAACGCAACAAAAACAAGCAAAACTTTGGCGTACATCTCTTATGTTTTTGGCTCAATATCCTGAAAAAGCAAACTACTCTTGCCGATTTGATGTTGCTATTGTTGGTTATCAACAGATATCACAAGAGTCATATGTAGTTAAAAATGCCCAAGAAGCTCGGAGCCGTTTTTTAGGGAACCCGTATAAATTAATACTATATGAATACATTCCAGCAGCTTTTGATTGTCCAAGCAGTTGATAGCAGGTAAAGAATAACAAACAAAAACTCTAAAATCATCAATTACCTGCTATCAGTTACTAACAACCAATCAAACAATACCAGATTGAAAAAAGAATGCGACAGGTAGTTGGTTGAGATTAAGTCTAAGCACGGCTGACTCAATCCAAAATCCAAAATCCAAAATCCAAAATGGTAGAATTTGGCAGGATTACAAACTAAAGCTATCACGCCAGTGTTTCTGGACAATAGCCCAAACCTCTGACAAATTGCTGTCGAAATGCCTCAATTTCCTCTTTCTCTGGATTCCCGTGAGAAACGATCGCTACTTGATAGCGGCGCATCACATCAACAGGACATTGTCCTGCTTCCAAACTCCAAAGTGCCATTTGCACTCGCATTGGTGGCTCGTAACTAATACCTAGTTCATTTAAGAAAGCTCGAAAATCACCATCAATTTGAGCTGAAATGCGACCCTTTAGTTTGATCCTAACCACCCAACCATCAATTTGATGAATTACGGTGAGGAATGAAACGGGAATCTGGGGTCTGCCATGCAAGAATTGAACAACCCTCAGAGTTAAACTGGCATTGGCCAGGTAATACAAGTATTCCATCTTGGTGCTTGGGATCAAAGCTAACCCTACATTTCTATTATTGTTAGATCGACCCCATTCCTTGCTAGGGTAGAAGCCCCCGTTTTTCCATGGGGAGGTTTACCCAATTTTTATCAGTAACCAGTGACCAGTGACCAGTAACCAGTGAATTCTCAGTCAAAACAACTAAAAATTTTAGAGAGATGTGAATTATAAATGCAGGAACCATCAACTAGAAACAATTACGACTCTGTATCTAACGCTAATAAGGAAGACACGGAATTAGACACTTGTTTGGCGGGTTACGATTATGAATTACCTCAAGAACTTATTGCCCAAAATCCTGTCGTACCGAGAGATAATTCTAGGTTGCTAGTGGTCAATCCAAATGCAGGATTGGAAGCAGCTACCCTACACTATATTTTCCGCGATTTGCCCGATTTACTGCAATCCGGGGATTTACTCATAATGAATAATACACGAGTCATTCCTGCGCGGTTATACGGTTATAAACAAACGGGTGCAGAAATAGAGGTTTTGCTGTTAGAAGAGCGACAGCATAATTGCTGGTTAGCTCTAGTTAAACCGGGAAAGCGTTTTAAACCTGGAGCAAAAATTGTTTTTGAACCAAGATTGGGGGGAGATCGGGCATTGGGGATTGGGCATTGGGGATTGGGCATTGGGAATAACAAAGATTTTTCCCAAGTCTCCAGTCCCCAGTCCTCAGTTCCTAGTCCTCAACTCACAGCTACAGTTCTAGAAACAGACGAAGCAACTGGAGGGCGTCTGTTACAATTTGATTTGCCAGAGGGAATATCCCTAGTGCAATTGTTAGAAGTATTTGGTGAAGTTCCTCTACCACCTTACATTACGGCTTCTGATGCCAAGAGCGAACAGTATCAAACAGTATACGCAGAGCATCCGGGAGCAGTTGCAGCTCCTACAGCAGGCCTACATTTTACTCCAGAATTATTAGATCGCTTGCAACAGCGCGGTATCGATCGAGCTTTTGTGACGCTGCATGTAGGAGTGGGAACATTTCGTCCTGTAGACGTGGAAGATATAAAAACCCACAAAATGCATGAAGAATGGATTGAAGTGCCTTCCGCAACAGTAGAAAAAATTCGCCTGACTCAAGCATCTGGTGGTCGGATTATTGCTGTCGGTACAACAGTAGTACGAGCACTCGAAGGAGCAGCATCTCAAGGAGAACTCAAACCATTTTGTGGTAAGACGGACATATTTATTTATCCCGGCTATAAATGGCGCGTTGTTAATGGCTTGATTACTAACTTTCACTTGCCGCGTTCGAGTTTGTTAATGTTGGTGAGTGCTTTAATTGGTCGCCAAAGATTGTTGAGTGTTTATCAGGAAGCTGTCGCCTCTCGTTATCGCTTTTTTTCTTTTGGGGACGCTATGTTAATTTTGCCACAAGGGAGTAGGGAGTAGGGAGTAGGGAGTAGGGTAAAACAACTAACAACTAACAACTAACCTCCAACAAGTTAATTTTAAATTTTGTTCTGGGTAACCTGACTTATGAGCCTATAGCAATAAATGCAGGTCTGCCAGTCATGTCTCAAAAATATCAAGTGTGTCAGTGGTTTCTCAGTTTCTTTAAAGGAGTTCTTCATCAAAATCGCCAGAAGCAAACTTTCGGACTTCTCTTTGCTCTCGCTGCTTTTTTGGTAGTCACGCCATCATTGATGGTGACTGCACAAAGCAAGCTACTTGCTGAAACTTTTGTTCCTTCTCAAAATCTTGAAGCAGCAAGCTTGTTCCAACAAGGAGTTATGCGCTACAACTATAAAGACTTTCAGTCGGCAGAAAATGCTTTCCGCCAAGCCTTACAGCGCGATCCAAATTTGGCTGCTGCTTACAATTACTTAGGGAGTATCATGTTGCAGCAAAATCGCTTGGATGCAGCAGTGCAAGAATTCAGTGAGGCAATTAGAATTAATCCCAATCTTGGCGAAGCTTACTACAACATCGGATTGGCGCTGCACAAACAAGGACAGAAAGAGGCGGCGATTACTGCTTATCGTCAAGCTATAGTTATCAACCCAACAATGGCAGCTGCTTACTACAATCAGGGGCTGGCAGTGTATGAACTCGGACAGGTTGATGAAGCCATTGCTCTATACCAACAAGCCATTAATTTAGATAGCACAAATACTAACGTTTACTCTAACTTAGCTAGAGCCTTAGAACAAAAAGGACAAACAAATGAAGCGATCGCAGCTTATCGCAAAGTTGTAGAAATCAATCCTGAAAATGCTGATGCTTATAATAACATGGCGGGGTTAATGGTGAACCAAGGGCAAGCACTAGAAGCGATCGCTGTGTATCAGCAAGCCATTCGCCGAATTCCCAACGATGCTGAAGCTTACTATAACCTTGGAGTCACTTGGTACAATCAGGGCGACTATAAGAAAGCCAATGGAGCTTTGAAATATGCTCGCGATCGCTACCGCAAACAGGGTAACATAGCGCAGGCAAGTAAAGTCGAGCAATTGATGCAGCAAATTGTCCAGCTAGCAGCGTACAAAAAAACTCAGGTTGGTCAAACCCAAAATACTTCGCCCACTCAAACTCCCACAAGCAGTGTAGTGATACCCGAACAACAGACACCCACTCCATCAGAAAACCCTACTGAATCGCAAAGCAATAGTGAAAGTAACATTGGGGAATAGGGAATAGGGAATGGGGAATGGGGAATAGAAACACGATTAATATTCAATACCCAATGCCCAATGCCCATTCCCTCTAAATTGGCAATTTATTGATATCTTTGTTGCAACCAATAACAACCATCGCCGAACCGCGTTCAAAACGCTTGTAAGGGTCAGGGTTGATTTGAAATTTTCCATCCTGACTTACCGCTAGCAAATTCAACCCATAGCGGTTGCGAAGTTGCAAATCGGCAATAGTTTTGCCGTGAAATTCATCGGGTACAATCACTTCTACAATACTGTTATCTGGGTCGAGGTCAAATCGATCCAAGATAGAAGGCTTAGTCAGAGTTCTTGCTAAAGCACAACCCGCTTCATACTCAGGAAAGACAACGTGATCTGCTCCTACTTTATGTAAGAGTTTGCAGTGAACTTCACTAGAAGCTTTTGCCACAATATGGGGTACACCACCTTCTTTGACATTTAACGTTGTGACTATACTTTCCTGAACGTAATTTCCAATTGCCACAATAACCGTATCAAATTCAAAAATTCCTGCTTCTTTGAGTGCAGCTGACTCTGTTGAATCTAGTTGCAAAGCATGACTGGTTATTTGCTCCGTTAATGCTTGGGATACCCGTTTTTCATCTATGTCCGTAGCGAGTACTTCATAACCAAACTTATGTAAGGTTGAACAGACGGAACGCCCAAAACGACCTAACCCTATAACAGCAAACTGACTATTATCTTTACGCAGACTGCGAAAAAAACCCAATGATGACAAATTCACCGTTTTAATCCTTATAAACCATGACTTTTTCTATCAAAAAAATTCGGCTTTATCAAGATTTTCATAGAGAAAAACTTACTTCTACCGACTTGTTGAAGACTTTATTTTTTTTCAATTACATAGATCTTATCACTCATTTAATGAGTTATTTGTACGTTCTTTTCGGCTTTCTTTTTACGGCTAACTACCCTACAAGCAAGTTTTCTTCAGGATAGTGAATATTTGTGGGGCGTGGATCTCCAAGTATTGCTGACATAAACAGCAAAACACCGACTCTTCCTATATACATAACTACTATAAGTATCAACTTTGCAGATGCAGACACGCTTCCTGTAATTCCAGTAGAAAGTCCTACAGTGGCAAAAGCTGATACAACTTCAAACAAAAGTTGAATGAATGATAATTCTGGATCTGTGATAGCAATAAGTATTGTAGCTATAATGACAGTAGTCACTGAACCTATCAAAACTCCAACAGCCTTTAAAATTAAAGGAACTGCTATCTTGCGTTCATACAGTAATACTTCTTCTTTGCCTTGAAGAATTGCTTTTGTACAACTTGTAAGCACTCTCAAAGTTGTTGTTTTTATGCCACCTCCTGTTCCACCTGGGCTTGCACCAATAAACATCAATGCAATAGTAATAAATAGCCCAGCCGTTGTCATTTTTCCTATATCAATGGTATTAAACCCAGCCGTTCGAGTTGTAGCTGATTGAAACCAGGCTAATAAAATTTTTTCACGAAGATTATGAGAGCCTAATGTTGCTGGATTTTTTAACTCTACCAAGAAAAATGCAATTGTTCCCAAAATTAACAGAATGACAGTTGTGCTAGTTGCAACTTTAAAATCTAAGGAAAACACCAGTTTTAATTGTCGTTTCTGTAGAGTCTCGCGCAACCAAATGTATGTATCTAAAATTACTTGATAACCAATGCCACCAAAAATTAGCAATCCAGTCATTACGCACACTACTAAAAAGGATGACTGATATTTGATTAAGTTATCTGAAAATAAACTAAAACCAGCATTGTTCCAACCATTAATACTGTGAAAGATAGCTATCCAAAGCCCTCGCGACCATCCAAAATCTGGAACAAAAGCAGGTAGTAACAAAAATATGCCAGTGATTTCAAAAATCAAGGTAGTCGCAATGATGGAGCGAATAATTTGGGCGCTACCCTGCATTCCTGGTCTATCTAAAGTTTGTTGAATGGCAATTTTTTGTCGCAAGTCAAATCTACGACCAATTAACAAAATCAGAAAGGTCGTGGTTGTCATGTAGCCCAAACCACCAATCTGAACTAACAGCGCAATAAATAATTGACCCCAAAAAGAGAAATAAGTACCCGTATCAACAACTCCCAAACCCGTAACACAAACTGCTGAAGTTGAGGTGAATAAGGCTACAATTGGGTCATTCCAAGTAGCACTGCTTGTAGAAAAAGGCATCATCAGCAGGATAGTCCCCACAGTGATGACTGCTAGAAATCCTAAGCAAACTTTTTGAGAAACAGTCATATAAAGGTAAAATTTAAAACATTATACGTAGACTTCTTCAGTCACTCATACCTAGATGTAAAAACACATTACTCTAATTTAAATAAAAACACACATGGTAGCCTACGAATGTGTCTAAATTTTTGTCTTATCACAGCTTTTTTTCATGAGTGCAACACTTTACCAGCAAATTCAGCAGTTTTACGATGCTTCCTCTGGGTTGTGGGAACAAATATGGGGAGAACATATGCACCACGGCTACTATGGTGCAGATGGCAGGGTGAAAAAAGATCGCCGTCAAGCACAAATTGACTTAATTGAAGAACTACTGAAGTGGGCTGGAGTTCAAAAAGCTGAAAATATACTAGATGTAGGTTGTGGAATTGGTGGAAGTTCGCTACATTTAGCAGAAAAATTCCACGCTCAAGCTACGGGAGTCACTTTAAGCCCTGTGCAAGCAGCAAGAGCAACACAACGCGCCCAAGAATTCAATTTGGGGTCTCAGGCTCATTTTCAAGTCGCAGATGCTCAAGCAATGCCTTTTGGTGACAATTCCTTTGATTTGGTTTGGGCATTGGAAAGCGGCGAGCACATGCCTGATAAAACTAAGTTTATACAGGAGTGCTATCGGGTACTAAAACCTGGTGGAATGTTAATTATGGTGACTTGGTGTCATCGACCTATTGACAATTCACCACTCACAGTAGACGAGGAAAACCATTTGGCAGAAATTTATCGAGTTTACTGCTTGCCCTATGTCATTTCTTTACCAGAGTATGAGACTATTGCCCGTCAACTCGGTTTGCAAAATATTCGTACTGCTGATTGGTCAAAGGCTGTTGCGCCATTTTGGGATGTGGTGATTGATTCGGCGTTTTCGCCAAAGGCAATTTGGGGTTTGCTACTTTCGGGTTGGACTACAATCCAAGCTGCACTGTCTTTAGGTTTAATGCGCCGGGGTTACGAACGTGGGTTAGTTCGATTTGGGTTATTGTGTGGAACGAAATAACGAACTGCACTCTTGGGCTAAGGAGGACACAGAGAGAGGAGGTTTATGAATCAGATTTCGCAACGAAGGTTTAAGGACAGCTGGCTTTACAGTTTTTGGAAGTTTTCACGTCCTCACACGATTATTGGTACAAGTTTAAGTGTTTTAGGTTTATATCTCATCGCAATTTCCCCACTCACCACTCACTACTCCCCACTCCCCCTGATCGGAACATGGATTGCTTGTCTGTGTGGCAATGTTTATATTGTGGGCTTGAATCAACTCGAAGATGTGGCAATTGATAAGATTAATAAGCCCCATTTGCCTATTGCTGCTGGAGAATTTTCCATGCAAACAGGCAAGTGGATTGTCGGCATAACTGGTATTTTGGCACTGTTTTTGGCTGGTGTGCAAGGACTATTTTTGTTTGGGGTCGTGGCTGTTAGTTTAGTAATTGGTACTGCTTACTCTTTACCACCAATCCGTTTAAAGCAATTTCCATTTTGGGCTGCCCTTTGCATTTTTTCGGTACGTGGGGCAATAGTGAACTTAGGGCTGTTTTTGCACTTTAGTTGGGTTTTTCAAAGAAATCAGTTTATTCCTTCTAAAGTTTGGGTTTTGACAATGTTTATTTTGGTTTTTGCTTTTGCGATCGCAATCTTTAAAGACATTCCCGATATTGAAGGAGACCTTCTGTACAACATTAAAACTTTCACCATCAAACTTGGAAAACAAACAGTTTTTCAGCTTGCCCTTTGGGTGTTAACTCTTTGTTATACGGGAATGATTTTGGTAGGTTTGTTTAAGCTAGCAGAAGTGAACTCGATATTCCTAATTCTGACACAATTAGTTGCTTTAGTTTGGACGTGGTGGCGTAGTCAAAAAGTTAACTTGCAGGAGAAAAGCGATATTGCTCGATTTTATCAGTTTATTTGGAAGCTGTTTTTCGTGGAATATTTAATTTTTCCCATTGCTTGCCTTTTAGCAGTATAACAGTGACCAGTGACCAAAATCTAGAAACCCGGTTTCTTGGAGAAACCGGGTTTCTGAAGCGGTCTATTTTACATTTGATAATGATGTCTTTCTACTTATTTTTAAAATAAAAGGATAAGACTATGCCTTACAGCCAGTTTGATATTGAATCCATTCGAGAAACTTTTAAGATTACTTTAGTAGAAAAAGTCGGTAAATTTGAAGATGTTCCAGATGTTAGTTACAGCGACTACTTAGCTGAAACTCTTCGCTTCAATACACCAATAGCCTTAGCAATTAATTCAGAAAAATCACGTTCAGAAATGATTATTGCGCCAATTTTATTAGAATTAAAGCGACTATACCCTCAAAAAGTAAGTTTATTTTCAGGTAAAGATTTTACTGTTGATGTAGAAAAAGGTTTAAATGGTTTTTGTGATTTTCTTATCAGTCGTTCTCCGGAACAATTAGTGATTACATCACCAGTTATTACAGTAGTAGAAGCCAAAAACGAGAATATTGAATCGGGTTTAGGACAGTGTATGGCAGAAATGATTGCATCTCAGATTTTTAACCAGAAAAAAGGCAAACAGGTTTCTCAAATACTTGGTGCTGTCACGACTGGAAGTAGTTGGAAGTTTATGCAGTTAAAAGAAACAACCATAGAAATTGATTTAAATGAATATTTTTTGAACCAAGTTAGTAAAATTTTAGGAATTCTCAGCTTGGGATTGGAAGAAAGTTAGTTTTAAGAAAGCGTATTTTTCCTTTAGGAATAAGATAATGTTTGATACTTTTCAACCTAGTTCTGTCTTTGCTGTAGTTGTCGTTGTTTCTAGTCTTGCACTTCTCGGTTATTTTTCTTGGAAAACTTTAATTACTTCCAACCTTTTCCAGAAAGGAGTGACGCTTTACCAGCAAGAGGATTACAAAAATGCAGAAGCAGCTTTTCGCCAAGTCATTGCTATAAATTCAACAAATGATGTCGTTCACCTGCTTTTAGGCGATACTTTAATGCAGCAAGGTAAAGTAGAAGAAGCAACCCAACAATTTCAAGATGTCATTAACCGCGCACCAAAAAAAGTCGATGCTTATTTGCGTCTGTCCAATGCTTTGATGCGACTAGAAAGAAAAGAGTCAGCAATTACTACACTGCAACAAGCAAGAGACTTACTCCAAGCACAGCGTCAATCGCAAAAATTAGAAGAAGTCAATCGTGTTCTTGAAAAACTCAAGAAATAATAACCGCAGATGGACGCGGACAAACGCAGATAGAACAGAACAGTATCAGCGTCCGTCTGCGTCCATCTGCGGTTCAGAATATAAAAGTTGTAAGACTCATGAATAAACCAAAAGGGAAAGTCTATCTTGTCGGTGCTGGACCTGGAAATATTGCATACCTAACAGTCCAAGCCTACAAACTTTTATTGATCGCTGAAGTATTGATCTATGATGCTCTCGTAGATACAGAGTTACTGCAACACTTACCACCAAACTGCTTGCAAGTCAATGTGGGAAAACGAGGCGGTCAACCCAGTACACCTCAAACCGAAATTAACAACTTACTTGTGAAGTATTGCCAAATGGGACGAAAAGTGATGCGTCTTAAGTCCGGCGATCCTTTTATTTTTGGTCGCTGTACTTCTGAAATTGAAGCGTTAAAAGCAGCTGATTGTGCTTTTGAAGTGATACCGGGAATATCCTCCGCCCTAGCAGCCCCTTTATTTGCTGGAATACCTCTCACAGATCCAGTCATGAGCCGATGTTTTGCTGTTTTGACAGCTCACGAACCAGATGCTTTAGACTGGGAAGCTTTATCACGCTTGGAGACGCTTGTGATTTTGATGGGCAGTCAGCATCTAGGTGAAATTATACACCGACTTGTGCAGCAAGGGCGATCGCGTTCAACACCGATTGCCATTATCAAACGAGCAGCAACTCCCCAACAACAAATTTGGGTAGGTACGTTAGAAAATATACTTGAGCAAACATCTGGTGTCTCGCTTTCACCAGCTGTTATCGTTATTGGGCAAGTCGTAGGGCTGCGCCAGTACTTGCAACCTGAGAGAATATCTGTAGAGGAGTTTTCATTCTCCACAACCCCACATCTCGAAACTATGCACGCAAACCTCCCCCCATCCCCCCCTCTCCCCATCCCCCACTCCCCCTCTCTTCCCCTCACAGGTAAAACCGTTCTTGTGACACGCGCCGCCGGACAGTCAAGCCAATTTACACAAGCTCTCGCCTCACAGGGTGCAACTGTGATTGAAATGCCAACCATAGAAATTGTTCCGCCGTCAAGTTGGGAAGGTTTGGATAATGCTATTTCACAGATATCTAGCTTTCAGTGGTTGATTCTTACTTCTACCAATGGTGTAGACTACTTTTTTGAACGGTTGTTTGCTCAAGGTAAAGATGCTCGGACTTTATCTGGTATCAAAATTGCTGTTGTTGGAGAAAAGACAGCCCAAAGCCTCAAACAACGGTGTCTCCAAGCAGATTTTATCCCCCCCAACTTTGTTGCAGATTCTTTGGTAGAAAACTTTCCTGAAGAACTCACGGATAAAAAAGTTTTATTCCCTAGAGTAGAAAACGGTGGACGGGAAATTTTAATGCAGGAATTCACTGCAAAAGGCGCACTTGTTGTAGAAGTGGCGGCTTATCAATCTCGCTGTCCGGAAGATGTACCGCCCTCAGCAGAGTTAGCACTTCAAAATGGAAGTGTGGATGTTATTACCTTTACCAGTTCTAAAACCGTACAATTTTTTTATCAACTGATACAAAAGGTGTTCTCTAAGAATTCTCAAGAAGATTCTTCATTGATGATACGAGAAGTGTCAAGCCCCCAGCCGATCGCACAATCTCTAGAGAATGTTTGTATTGCTTCTATTGGTCCTCAAACCTCCAAAACTTGTCGTTCTTTATTTGGACGCGTGGATATAGAAGCAAGAGAATATACCTTGGAGGGATTGACACAAGCAATGATCGAGTGGGCGACTGTTTCTTAAGGAGTCAGTCACGATCTAAATTTTACAATGACTTTTAGACAAAGATAAAATCTTGAGAAATGATGACATTAGCAGTGTTGTTCACAAGACCAATTCGGTCTCCTTTATAGTAAATATCAACTACACCTGAATCACCTATATTGGGATAAGACTTAAGGGTATAGTCATTTGCACTGCCGAAGACTTGAATTTTATCGCCTTGAGTCCAGTCAAAATCCCAAATTGCCGCGTAGCCCAATGAATTGCCCGCTCCTTTGTAGAAAGCTCCAGAGGCATCGCCAAGCACGAAGGTATCTGCGCCTTCGCCACCGTAAAGGTCGTCGTATTCAACACCGCTGCCAAAACCATTGAGGATGTCATCACCTGCTCCACCGTAGAGGAGGTCATCACCAAGATAGCCTTTGAGAGTGTCGTTGCCTTCATTCCCATATATGATGTCACGTCCATTATTTCCCCAAATAAAATCGTTACCTCCCAAACCTTGTGCATAGAGGTTATTAGGACCTGTGTAATTGAAGTAGTCGTCTCCAGAAGTGCCAGTATAGTATTCAGTCGTCATTTGAGATGCTCCTAAATTTTGAGTTGAATTTGAAGTTCACAAGAATCTTCCTCTGTGTCTTCCTGTCTATAACTCAAGTCAAAAAGCTATAGTTTTCTGCAAAATCTCAAATATGAATTTCTGTCAAAGAACAGTAAATACAGATTTAATATCACGACTCAAGCACAATACCACTGCTGCTTAAATAACAAAATTTTCAATGACACTGACATCACCCAGAGTGACTTTGACACCAAAACTGTCTCCTAATTGTCCGCTAAACTCCAATTCAATCGTCTTGTTGTCGCTTCCCGCTTGAATATCCATGACCACTTCTCCCTCCTCATTCAACACCATCAACTGTAGATTGGTAGGAAGATAGGTTTGGGCTTCGGAGGGCTGGACTTCCACGGCAATGTCAATTTCGCTTTGAGATTTTTCAGTAACGGTGACAATCATCACCACCGCTTGTTCCGGGTTTCCCAACTCTATCAGCTTACAACGCCTCATATCTGATTGGGTAAGGCTTCTAAAGCTAAAACCTAGCTGAGTAGGTTTTGTACCCAAAATAGCTTCCACTGCTTGCCAACCAGCTTCAAAAATCCCTTCATACCATTGGCTGAGATTGACTGTAGATATAATGTTATTTAGGTATTCTGGCAATTCATTCAGCGATCGCAATTGGCTTATAGGTAACTCTGACTGTACTACTTTGTCGGCAAATCCGAGCACTGTTGCTTCTCGTAACGATTCATTTAGCTGCACAGCAACATAGCCAATTCTTTCTGAGAAAACTTCTGCGGGAATGTAAACAACCTCTGTCTTTGGTAATACAGGTCTACACTCCAACTTGCCATAATTTTTCACCATTAGATCGGCTACATCCATCAGCGTTTGCATTGCGGGGTTAAAACTGTAGCTTTTCTCCCAGTCTGTTTCAAATCCCCTGCTTTGTAAATAAATATTGACTGCGTATATTGCTAGTGTGTTAAGATATACCTGTTTACCTTTGTCAGGATTGGATTGATAAAGTCGAAATTGTTCCGCTTGCGAATGAGCTTTCAAAGCTAGCGGCACTGTGAAAGTCCAAGGTTCAAGTCTGGAATTAATCAATGATTCATCGAGTATAAATTCTGACATTGTACGATTGAAAGAACTCTGAAATTCTTGTCTGCATTACCAGAACTGGGAGCGAAATTTTTCGCAACAACGTAAAAAGAAAACGCTTAAGGTTGATACTGAAATTTTAAATTCTGCTGAAACTTCTTCCCAAGTTTTGCCCGAAAATCTTGCCAATGCTATGGCTTGAAAAGTGGCATCTGGTCTACTTCTAATATATGCCTGCTTAAAAAGGTTTTCAGCATCTTCTTCTATTTTTTCACGAATAATGTCAAATAATGAAGGCAGTTCTTCTTGTTTTACTATCGTCTCTAGCTCGGAAATCGACGGTAATTGTCTGACATTAGGATCGTTGAATTCACGAGATAATTCTATAATGACCCTATCGAGTCGGAAATTAACCCAGTTCATAAATTTTTTGTTACCTCGTTCTGGGTCATAATTATCAATTTTTCGGCAAACATAGGCTAAAGTTTTATTAACGGCTTCATCATAAAGCAGTTCATAAAACTGAGGAGATGAGAACGTTTTTTGATGCGGGTGAGCAAGCCTACCTGATAGCCGAATGGCCTCAACCAGTTCTCCTAAACCATACTGCCGTAATTTATTGTTAGGTGGATGCCGTTGGGCTTCTATTGCTAAACTCTTAAGCCGATTATCATCTAGGATTTTTTTAAAAGCCCGATCTCGTAGATATGCAAGCCACCCTCTTATGGAACAGAGTGTAGGGTCATAATTATCCAATTCCTCATTAATATTATACAAAAGTTCTTGTCGTACCTGCTCGTAAATTTCCTTGTATACCCCAAATAGAGGTTGAGCAACAGGCGGACGAGCAACTTTGCGCGATCGCATTATTTCATCAACGAGTCGAGAGAGTGTCAATTGACGCTCTTGGGACTGAGGAACGTGCTGTTGCGATTGTGTTGCTAGCTGTTCGAGTCGCGTATCTATACTTATGAAAGTATCACTGGACGTGCAACTCGTTAATAGAGCATTCCCATCTGTTTTCATTTGTTTGAATAACTCGGTGAAGCACCATTATTGATGACTGGGTTGTATCCGATGAACTCAGAGACTTTGCGCTAAAAATTGGAAACCTATAGTTTTATTCGGCTCTAACAGGCAGTATTACGTGTTTTGTTACAAAAATTTATTTTTGCCATTTTGTAGAAAACATGAATTGACGCTTCTTTAGTATATGAGGGAAAAATATAAAACTTTTATTAAATGAGTATATTTTTTTTATAAAGATAATTTGAATTACAGGATAATTACCAGTATGTATGCTTTATTGGTTAAGTGTCAAAGCTTCCTGAATATGCCGAAAAATTGGGGTGGCTCTTCTGCAATAGCAGCAGTTACATTTGGCATGGAATACTCCATTCACAATATCTCCACCTCAAGAACAGTAGGGCGAGAAGCGAAAATTTGGAGGTACTTCAATGGGTTATTTATTAAGTTTAAGTGACTTAAAGAAGGTTATAGCGGTAGGCACAATTTTCTCAATAGTAGCGACTTTAGCTCCTGCGTCTGCTCAAGCTATTAGAATCGGTAAGGCTTCTGGAAGTTCAATTAACAGTGGTTCTTTTAATTTTGATATAGTTACTGTTGACGATGTAACTAAAGATGATGAGAGTGTAGGATTTTTCCCTGAAGCTATCCAGAACTTTAATATCAGTAATCAATCATTAGGTTCGAGAAATTTTGAGATTTGTGGCAATCTAGTTTGTCCGCCAGGAAATGTGACGGTTACTAGACTTAGAACAGATCCTGCGTCTGGTAATGTTTTAAATCTCAATATTGGCTCTGATAATCAACAGATTAACTTAAAACAGCTTCAGGAATTGTTTGCTATTAAGTTACCATCCAATCCTGATTTTTTTGAGAATGATGATGTAGTGAGGTATGACGTTACATTTGACAGTAATCCTCAACCTGATTTGATTTTTTTAATCCAGTCAAACGATCCTAACATCATTAATAATTTATCAATTTTAAGTCAATTTACTGATAGCGAAATACTAGGATTTTTCCCTAGTCTTGTTGTTGCTTTCAATAACGAGCAGAATGTTGGGACTAACAGCGGTGTATTTAAATTTTCCCTGCAATTCCCATCTCAACCAGTTCCCGAACCTCAAGCTAACAATGCTTTGCTGGGTGTAGGGGTTTTGGGTGCAGTGTTATTAATGAAGAGCAATCAGCGTTTGAAGAAGCCTGTTGAATACAAAAAGCATCAGCTATAGAGTAGTTAAATCAATTGAGAGACAAAGAAAGTCGGTATTTTTCAGATAGCGGGTTTCTTTATCGCTCTGTTCTCTCACAACTCCAATAGGATTGCTATAGCTTGTCATAAAAATACACTATTTAATAGGTTTAATTTAGACCAGAATAGAAGTAAACCTTAGTCTGGCAAATATAAGGGTATTCAGCTTATGAACCCCTTGAGACTGCAGTCCTGGAGCTTTAGTGGGAGCTTTTTGCTTTGGCTGTTAGCTTTAAACCCAACAGCAGCAGAAATTATCCCAGATACTACGCTCCCCAACAATTCTACCGTTACTCCCTCTGGCAATACCAGAATCATTGAAGGAGGAACTCAACAGGGTAACAATCTGTTTCACAGCTTTCGGGAGTTTTCGTTTTCTACCCAAACTGCTGACACTACTGGAGACACTGCCTTTTTTAACAATGATTTGGCAGTTAGGAACATCATCACTCGGATAACAGGTGGGTCGCGCTCTATTATAGATGGCACAATTCAAGCTAACGGCACGGCTAATCTATTTTTTATCAATCCCAATGGCATTATCTTCGGACAAAATGCCAGTTTGCAGATTCGGGGTTCGTTTATAGCAAGTACAGCTACCAGCTTGAAGTTTTCTGATAGCACAGAATTTAGTGCGATCGCTCCTCAAACATCTGGGCTATTAACTGTAAGTGTTCCCATTGGTTTGCAATTCGGTTCCAATCCTAGAGAGATTGTTAACCAATCTCAAGCAAGTCCAAATCTTAATCGTCTTGATTCCCCAGTCGGGCTACAGGTTCTAAGTGGTAAGACTTTAGCGTTGGTGGGAGGTAATGTCTCTCTTGTGGGTGGCAATTTGACAGCAGCTGGTGGAAGAATTGAGCTGGGTAGTGTTGCTGACGGTGGTTTAGTCAAACTAAGTGAAATTGAAACAGGTTTTACACTGGAGTATGCTGGTTTTAAGAACTTTGGCGATATTCAGCTCTCACGCGGCGCTCAAATTGATACTAGTGATTTTGAAAGTGGTGCTATTCAGTTACAGGGAAGAAATATAACTCTCAATGAGAATTCACTAATTATTGCGATCGCGCTTGGGTCAAAAAGAGGGGAAAATTTAGCAATTAATGCCACCGGATCTGTAAACCTAAGTGGAAGTTCACAAATTGGAACTTTTGCTGAAAGTGAAGGTCAAGCTGGGGATGTTTCAGTAAGAGCCTTGGATTCTATAGAACTGGTGGGAACAGCGTTTCTAGGTTCTCAAGTCTGCGTCAGTTCTTTGTGTGAAAGCGTTACGGGCAATGGTGGTAACTTATTCATTGAAACAAGGAGACTGCTAATTCAAGATGGATCGATAGTTGATGCTTCTACATTTGGGGCGGGTCAAGCAGGGAATGTCATTGTGAAGGCATTAGATATTATAGAACTCGTTGGCACAACACAAAATGGATTACCTAGCGGTATTTTTGCTCAAGTTGCCGATCAAGCCATCGATAATCCTGGCAATGCAGGAACTCTAAATCTTGAAACTCAACGGTTGATTGTCAAGGGAGGCGCACAAATATCAACAGCTGCTCGGAAAGGGGGAAATGGTGGAAATTTGACTATCAACGCCTCAGATTTGATTCAACTGAGTGGAACTTCGCCATTAGCCACAGCTTCACTTCTGGATAGTCATCGCAGTGGAATTTTTGTCTCAGCTGAGCCAGAAGCTACAGGTAATGTTGGAATCTTAAACATCAGTACAGGAGTACTGACTGTCGAGGGTGGAGCCAGAATATCAGCTGATAATTTGGGTACAGGTAAAGGAGCAATACAGAGTATAAACGTCAGGCAACTAGTGATTCAAAATGGGGGAGAAGTGAGATCGGGTTCATTTGCAGAAGGCTCAGGGGGAACTTTGACCATCAACGCTGCTGAGTCTGTAGAAGTTACGGGTAGGGGAACAATTGGCTCCGAGGTGATTCCCAGTACCTTGTTTACTAGAGCTGAAGCTACTGGAAAGGCGGGTAACTTAGCTGTGACAACTCAGCGTTTGAATGTTAAAAATGGTGCAGAAGTGACTGTTAGCAGTACAGGCTTAGGACAAGCAGGTAACCTGGAAATCACAGCGCGTTCTCTGAAATTGGATAACGAAGGCAAGCTTATTGGTAAAACTACCTCATCTGATGGTGGCAACATTACACTTAACTTGCGGGACTTGTTACTACTGCGCCGCAACAGTGAGATTTCTACTTCTGCAGGCACAGCTTCTGCTGGCGGTAACGGTGGTGCGATCGCAATCAATATTCCTGATGGCTTTATTGTTACCGTACCTTCAGAAAACAGCGACATGACTGCTAATGCTTTCAGTGGAAAGGGAGGCAGTGTGACTCTTAATGCTACTGGCATCTTTGGTTTAGTACCGCGCAGTCGAAACGAACTAGAGCAGCTTTTAGGAACAACAGACTCGACTCAATTAGATCCCACTTTGCTACCTACTAATGACGTTACCGCCATTTCACAACAAAATCCATCCTTAAATGGGCAAGTCATTATTAATACACCAGATGTCGATCCCAGTCAAGGATTAGTCCAATTACCAACAGAGCCAGTCAACGTGGAAGTGGTACAGGGCTGTCAAGCAGGTGGACAGCAGTCATCATCTGTTGCGTTTTTTAACACTGGTAAAGGAGGTTTACCAGTAAATCCTTACGAACCTCTCAGCAGTAGTAACATTTGGGAAGATGTGTCAGCACCACTTCAGGTGACAGATGGGGGGAGAACAAGACAAGGGAGAAGCTTAGTAAACTTACCTGACAAAATTGTGGAAGCTCAAGGGTGGGTCACTAATAAAAAAGGGGAAGTTATCCTCGTAGCAGAGATACCTGCTATCCATTCTCAGAATCTTTGTCGCTTTCATTAGGCTCCTAAAAATTAGAAACTCTAAATCTTATTCAGATCTATACTGTGAACGGTTAACAACTGTTTTTTCTCACAATGGTTCCACAGCATTTGTAGGGGCGCAATGCCTTGCGCCCCTAAAGTTGGGTGTATTTGATACAACTGAGAACCGCTATATATATTTTGTTACAAAAGTTGTTTTTTACCATTTTGTAGAAAACTCTAGCTTTTTCACTTGAGTTATAAACAGAAGGAATCTTTTAAACCTTTAGGATTTAATCACAAAGCTTGTAAAAGGAGATAGCAAATGACTACTAATATTTCCTATACTTTCACTTACTATTATGGTGATGGGGAGTACTACAAAGGTTACGGCTATACAACATCTGACTCTAACTACTACGCTGGTCAGCGTATAGATGAAACCTCAGCTAACGAAACTGGGCTTACTGGTTACTACGTCATTGACTCTGTAAAGCCAACCTCGCTAACTGCTTACAACGGAGAGGTTGTAATAACGGAGTACTATGACAAAGATAGTAATTTAATTGCAGATAATAATCGAGCCGGAGGGGAACCGGGACATTTGCATAACTACCCCTATAACCCATCTACTGATGTAAATCTAGGTGTCGGACATAATGGATTAGGTAGTGAAGCAGGACTTGCTCATATTGATGGTCATCCCTTCGGATTTGATCTAGAAACCTTTGCTGTATTCAATAAATCTAACGAGGCTGATTTGGCTCCTGAGAGTCCAGGTGATGACGTAATTGAAGGAGGCGCAGGTAACCAAGTCATTTATGGCGGTAAGGGTAACGACCTTCTCTTTGGTGATGCGATACTAGGAGGGTTATCAGCCCCTAGTGGCGATGACTTCCTGATTGGCGGGGATGGTAATGACGGGCTCTATGGTGGTGGTGGGAACGACAAGTTAAATGGGGGTTGGGGTGATGATTACCTCAATGGATATGGAGGTTACAGTGATTCTGAAACGGATATCATGACTGGCGGTGCTGGGGCGGATACGTTTGGACTCGGTTACAACTGGCGCTCTTCCTCAAATGTTGATATCTACTATCTAGGCTCCGGAAATGCTGCGATCACAGATTTTAAAGCATGGGAGGGCGATAAGATTCGGATAGGTGGCAACATTAATGATTATACGTTGGTGAAAGACCAGAACTTGATTGGCAACTCAGGCTTAGATACCGCTATCTACAGATACGGTGATTTAATTGCTATCGTGCAAGACACCACCAATGTCGCCTCTCAAGATTTTACGATTGCTTAACTGGTTGAGGAAACGACATAAAAACTTGTCGTTCCGCCAAAAGAGCTAAAATACAAACTCATGGAATAGAGGAAGAGGTAAATGATGCTCGTCCCTTCCTCCCATTCCATGTTGCTAGTTAGTCGCAAAAAACGGTATCATTAAGATACAAAAAACGGGATCGCTAGTACTACTAAATACCAATTTTTTTTGATTTTGTACTTAAAATAAGGTATTTTTTGATAACTAGCAACTTGGGTAAGTAGGAAATTGGCTGTTATATGGTAGTCTGACTTTTAACCTAAGTTAGGTGTTTTCTATTGACGAGTACAGAACATTCCATAAACACTACCATTCCATTTTGAAAAGCCACTAGCATAGCCCTGGTTCCATGTATGCATTGCTAAAAACCACTGCGTTTGATTGCTCTGAACAGATAGAGGTAGTACGTGATCTTTACGTTCGGTAGGAGGATCGATTGAAGGATCGTAACTTCTTTGTATAACAGCCCAATGATCGTTACCTATTTGCCCTATGACCGAACCATAATGCAGCCAGAACTTGACTTGTACTGGAGGGTGACCGTCGTTATTGCAAGTCCATGTTCCTATCCAATCTGAGGCTGTTAGCGCTTCTGCTTTTTGGGAGGTTGATAAACAAAGACCTACTACATTTATTACGCTCACCCCTAAGAAAAGTGGTACTAGACGGGTGATTTTTTTCATCCAAGTTTTGCTGGTGGCGTAAAGACTACCCATTCTTATCTCTCCTTATTTAATGCATTTATTTTGACTATCTGCTGACTAACTAAAATACTCTTATGTGTGTTTGAACAAAGGGTTAAGCTTTTTTCCGTCGTTCTGTCTATAACTCCACTGAAAAACCTAGAGTTTTCTGCAAAATTTTCAATATTAATTTATGTTAAGATATATTCACTACTCAGCCTTGCTATGAGTACCTATCTATATAATCAGAAAACTGCTTTATAATAGGGAGACTGTGGTTAAATTAACCTCACATATGTGCCTGAAGCAAATCCAGAAACAGCACAAAGATTGATGCCTGCATTCGACCTTTACGAGGCTGACTTTTATGCTTGGACACAGGAACAAGCAAAGTTACTCCGCGCTCACCAGTGGAGCAAAATCGACTTACCAAACCTGATTGAGGAAATTGAATCTTTGGGGAAGCAGCAACGCCAAGAACTTCGCAACCGTTTGAGCGTGCTGATTGGACATTTGCGGAAATGGGAATACCAACCCCAACGCCGCAGCCGTAGTTGGCTAGCAACACTTCGCGTACAGCGTCGCGATACATTAGGGTTACTCAGAGACAACCCCAGCCTCAAGCCTTACCTTGACGGTGCATTACCAGAAGCATATGAAAATGCCAGGGACTTAGCATTGGGAGAAACAGATTTACCAGAGCAAACCTTTTCTCTCGATTGTCCTTACACCTTAACCGAGATTTTGGACAATTGTTTCTATCCTGGTGAGCCAAGTGAATTAGTAGATAAATTGGAATCATGAAAGCTTGACAGCCGTGGTCGGCTGTGCAATAACATCATGCCATCAATCTCGTTGAGCAGCAATCAGAATTTCTTTAACAGATGTTAGCGCTGATTCCAAAGCACCTTGTATCCAGGCATGATCTGTTGAAGCGTGTTCTCCAGCAAAATAGATGCGACCTTCAGGTGCAATGACATCTTTGTATAAACTTGTCTGCTGATAAGGCGACAAGAATGTGAATGCTCCACCACTCCAACGGTGGTTGTCCCAAGACCAACTCACCATTTTGTCTATCACTCCATTCTGATTAATCTGAGGATGGATCTTGCTCAGCCACTGCTGAGTTTGGGAGTGTCGTTCCTGAGGAGATAAATCCCCCAAACGGCGTGCTTGACTTCCCCACGTGTAAGAAGCTAACATCACGGCTGGTCTAGCTGAAATGTTAGGATCTCTATTCTGTGCATTGTCTGAAGGATAGTAGGTAGTAGAAATTGGCAAATCACTAAATGAACCACCGCCATAGATGCCATCATCTGTTTCCCAGAAACGACGGTTAGCGATCGCCAGCACTTTTGTCGAAGAATCATAAGTCAGATCGCGAATAGCTCTTTTCTTAGCTGGAGAAAAAGGAGTCTCAAGCCGAGCTAGCACGGGAAAGGGTATCGTACAGATCGCAAAATCTCCCTCTTCCGAGTTGGTTTGACCATCTTCGACATAAATTACTCTTGCTTTCCGAACTGCGTCATCCCGTTCTATGGCGATCGCTTCGCAGCCCAATTTCGGTTGAGACTTGAGTTTAGCTGCTAGTGCTTTGGGGAGAAGGTCTGAACCGCCAACAATTTCTTCTAAGTCAGAGTAATTTCCCGCATCACGTATATGACCAAGGGCAGAGAAGTACATTTCCGTACCTAGTAAGCCGTAAGCTGCTAACAACATCTCAATAGCATCAGTTGAGAATCCCGCAGCACGACATAATTGCAGCAATGATTTTTCATCCAACTCGCGCACAGCAGCGCTTTGAATTGACGTAGCAAATATCTCTTCTTTTTCTTTTTCGCTGAGGTTGTTGACATAACTATCAACAGCCGTAGCCCAAACATCATCGGGGGTCAACTGCTTCTCATTACCCTTGAGTTCATAGATGGAACTAAGCCGTGTCACCTCTGCGACTCGCAGGCGCTCACCTCGCATATAGTAATATCCATTGGGATTACCACTCACAAAGTTACGCAGTTGCAAACCACATTCTTTGATATAGTGATGCGTTAAGTCATGGCTTTTCGGAATTCGCATTGCGCCTGCTTCCCCATACAAACCATCTTCAAATCGCAGGGTGCGAACGCGACCTCCAATATGACTGCGATCGGCTTCAAGAATGACGCAGGTGTGTCCGCGTTTCTCTAATTCATAAGCAGCACAAAGCCCTGCCATCCCTGCTCCCAAAATCACAACTTTTAATGGTCTGCCTGACTGAGGAAGGTTATCTAGGTCACTTAAGATCCCCTTGGACTTGCTCGCTGCCTTACCCTTGGCTTTAGTTAAACTTTTTAATTCTGGGTAAATATTAAAGTCATTTAATACTTTTTGATATTTAAATTTTTCTGAAGCTGTTGCTCTACTTATATCTCTTAATTGACTGAATCCTGAAGTTAATGCAGCTCCTCCTGCTAAACCAAGACTACCTAAAAACCAACGACGATTGAAGGAAAAAAATTTGTTTGGGTTACTCATATTTGATAGTAAAAGGACTTGATGTTTGACTAATTAATCAACTAAGTCAAGGCTCAATAGATGCTTTTTAGAGATAAGTCAATACTTTTTACCAGAAGACATCCGGGAATTCCCATAGAGCCACAATCGATCTTGGATAATTATTTCCCAAGAGTTTATTGAGCGCGGGGGCGAGTTTGGGGTAGAGGAAAGATATAAAGTCAAGGGGACAAAGGAAATTATTAATTAGTGAATCTAGAGTAAATATCATACAGTTGTTTGATTATTATTACAAGTTTTTTATAGTTTTATGCTTTAAGTAATAACTACATAACCTGAAATAATGGCTACATAATTAGCAACGTAGTAGAGCAAATAAGAGTGACAAAGTATACTATTTACTGTAATTTAAATATTAAATTTTGTTAAAAATGCAAGAATTTCTGACTGTTTAACGGCAGTATATAGCAGTTACAGGTAAAATATGATACAAAAATGCAGTTTGAGTTAGCTGCTCAATCAAACTGCACTTTTGAATTTTGAGAGATTTTTCTAGAGTTAAAGCTTGGGAACGCGCTGCTCATAGGAGCAGCTTTTCACTTTTAATGGCGATCGCGCGTTAAGTCGTCCATCACCTTTTCCAAAATCCATTCCTCTGATCTACCAGGATTTTTCGTTCTCTGGTTACTCACCAAGCGATTAGCAGTATTGCTGTCACCGTGAACTAATTTGACCAGTTGACCAAATAACTCTCTGGTTCGTTTGTTATGAGGTATTGCTGTTGGCCAAGGCGTTAGTCCTGGATCGTTGGTAACTGGAAGTACGGGTGCTATTTTCTGCTCTGGCACTTCCTTTTTTGATACAGTTTTAGCGGTCACTGGTGGTACGGGTGCTACTTTCTGTAGTGCAATTGGAAGTTGGGATGGTAATTGAGTTGGTGGTACTGCCAAAGAAGGTTTATGCACTGTTACAGTTTTTGGAGGGATTACAGATTTGCTGATAGTCACAGCTTGAGATTTCGTCTGTTTCTGTTGATAAATTTCGTGAATTAGCATGGCTAAAAGCACGATACCGATCGCAATCAAAATAAGAGGTAGAGTTTCCATAGCTAACGGAGTTATTGAACACAACTCAGTCATGCTAGGAGTCACCTCAAATTTACAATGGTGATTCCTCCTAATCTTTATGAAGAAAATGCAAAACCGTCCTACCAGTGATAGGACGGTTTATTGCCGATCGCACTCCCCTCTGGTATTGTGACTGTTATGTGACTAGAGTGAAAACTTACACCTTAACCGAGATTTTGGACAATTGTTTCTATCCTGGTGAACCGAGTGAATTAGTAGATAAATTGGAATCATGAAAGCTTGACAGCAGCGATCGGCTATGCAATAACATCATGCCATACCATCGATTACTCAAACTCATTCTTCTAGCATTGCTAGCACTCATAACAACTTTAGGTCTACCAGTTCTCTCATCTCAACAAGTTGTAGGTACTTCGGTTGTCAGTCAACAGACTTCAAATGCTTATTTGTTACTCAAACAGGGTATAGAGTTTTATGAGGCTGAACGGTTTCCAGAAGCAGTAGAAGTTTGGAAACAAGCTGCTTCAGCCTTTGGAAGTCAAGAAGATAATCTAAACTTAGCATTGGTGCTGCGCTATCTTTCCTTAGCTTATCAGCATTTAGGACAGTGGCAAGACGCAGAAGAAGCGATTCGTAAGGCGATCGCTTCACTTCACTCCCCAAATTTTCAACTCTTGGCTCATAATCAGAATAAATATGATATAAAACACTACTTTGACATTTTTGCTAAAACTTTAAACACTCTCGGTCGCCTACAATGGTCAAAGGGAGAGTGGTCTGAAGCTGTAGAAACCTGGAAGCAAGCAGCAACTACCTACAAAAAAGCTGACAATTACGCAGGTGCAATCGGTAGCTTAATTAACCAAGCAACTGCATTACAGGCAATAGGGTTAAATAGTCAAGCACAAACAGAGTTACAAAACTTAGAAAAAATTATACAGCAGCAATCAGACCCAAATATCAAGGCGACTGGCTTGCAGAGTCTCGGTGAAGCACTTAGAAGAATTGGTAATCTCAAACAATCACAGGAGGTTTTGCGCAAAAGCTTGCAAGTGGCTCAAGAATTTCAACTCTCTAAAACACAAGGTTCTGTTTTGCTGGAATTGGGTAACACTGAACGTGCTTTGAGTAACAGAGCGATCGCTATCGGTAAGGATGCTCAAAAATACACTCAAGCTGCGATCGCATACTATCAACAAGCAGCTAACTCTCCTTCTGTACAACTCCAAGCTGAGTTGAATTTGCTGAGCTTCTTTGTTGAGACAGGAGAATGGTCAGAAGTGGTGAAACTGCAACCAAAAATTCAACAGTTGCTGACTCACTTACCTCCGAGTCAAGCAACTGTCTATGCCAAAGTTAACTTTGCCCAAAGTTTAACTTGTTTGTTGCCGGGTGTTGACATAAAGCAATTTTCATGCGTAACTCGTGAACGGCAGAGCGAACTGAAAGACAATCCCCCGCAGGCAATTCTGAGCACAACTTCATATTCAGAAATAGCCGAAATTTTAACCACTGCTATCGAGCAAGCTCGCAGTTTAAAACAGCAAAGAGCCGAATCCTATGCTTTGGGACAACTAGGAAGGCTAAATGAACTGACCAAACGGGAATCAATTGCTCAAAACCTAACTCAGCAAGCTCTGCTGATAGCTGAGGAAATTCAAGCTCCTGATATTCGCTATCGTTGGGAATGGCAAATGGGGCGTTTGTGGGAAAAACTTGGGGATAAGAAAAGAGCGATCGCAGCCTACAAAGAAGCTCTCAACTCCCTCAAATCCATCCGCAGTGATTTGCTTAGCATCAATGCAGATGTACAGTTCTCTTTTCGAGACAATGTAGAACCAATCCATCGTCAGCTAGTAAATTTGCTATTACAGGAGGAAGACAAATCTCAACCGAGTCAAGAAAATCTTCACGACGCCATTAATGTAATTGACTCATTGCAGCTAGCGGAACTAGAAAATTTCCTGAACTGTAACTTGAGTCAGACAGTACAGATTGTGTTGGACGTTGATAAACAAGACCTAAAAGTAAAATTTGATAAGTTAGATCCACAAGCTGCATTTATTTATCCCATCATTTTAAAAGACCGATTAGAAGTTGTTACCAAACTCCCAAAGCAATCTTTCAAGCATTATGCAGCCTTCGTAGATCGGACTGAAGTCGAAAAAACTGCACTAGAACTGCGAACAAGCATATTAAAGCGTAACCGCCCAGAAGAAGTTAGAGAAAAAGCTGCAAAACTATATGAATGGTTGCTCAAACCATTAGCGCAAGACTTAGAAATGAATCAAGAGGTCAAAACTTTAGTGTTTGTACTCGACGGGGTTTTAAGAAATCTTCCCATGTCAGTAATTTATGATACCCAACGGCAAGAGTATTTGATGCAGAAGCCCTACGCACTTGCTGTGCTTCCCAGTTTACAACCTTTTGACCTCCGACCATTACAGAGAGAACAGTTAGAAGTCTTGACAGCTGGAGTCAGTGAAGCGCGATCGCCATTTCCAGCACTACCCAATGTGGTAGAAGAACTGCAACAAATCGGGAGTGTCGTGCCTGCAAAGTCACTATTAAATCCTAAATTTACTACAGCCAATCTGCAACAGCAAATGAGTTCAGGAGTTTTCTCTGCCGTTCACATCGCCACTCATGGTAAGTTCAGTTCCGACCCCGAAGAGACATTTATTCTAACTTACGACAAGCTGTTGAAAACTAACGATTTGAACAACTTGTTAAAAAGTAACAACACTAACCCATTGAGAAAGATAGAATTACTCGTTCTCAGTGCGTGCGAGACCGCACGGGGAGATAACCGAGCGACTTTAGGACTAGCCGGAATCGCCGTGCGAGCAGGAGCACGCAGTACTCTAGCAACCTTGTGGCAAGTCAAAGATAGTTCGACTGCTGAATTGATGGGGCAGTTTTACAAAGAGTTAACCAATCCTAAAGTCACGAAAGCTGAAGCACTTCATCAGGCGCAGTTAGCTTTGTTTGAGAGATACAAAGCTCCTTACGACTGGTCACCTTATATTCTAGTTGGCAATTGGCATTAGACAATTGCGTCTCTAAACAATTTTGATGTCTAACTCAGGTACGAAGCCTGAATTTGGTTGTAGCAACGCTAACTGAATACCATCAAAGAATAGAGCACCTCCTGCAGCAACTTCTTGGAAAGTGAAATGATAGTAATCGGTGTGTCCAATGCCAAATCCAATGGCATTCACCTGAATCTTATCTCCATCCTGCCATGTGAAGTCTGTAATGCTATCAATTCCATCAGAAGAGAATTGGAAGTGAAAAATATCTGCACCAGAACCACCAGTGAGAGTGTCATTGCCAGAATCTCCACTGAGGAAATCATTATTATTCTCTCCAGTTAAGATGTCATTACCAGCGCCACCTAACATATGATCGTCGCCGTCATGACCCAATAAATAGTCATCGCCACCCCATCCTTCTATCGTGTCATTGCCAGTCCATCCATACAGGGTATCGTTACCAGCCTCGCCGTGAAGTGTGTCATCGCCCTCACCACCATTTAGGTAATCGTCGCCAGCTTCACCGTCTAGGTAATCGTTACCAGATCCACCGTAGAGTTCGTCATTGCCATCTTCTGCACCATATTCGTTATTTCCACCGTAGAGTTCGTCATGATCGTTTCCCCCATTTAGAAAATCGTTGCCCTTACCGCCATACAGTTCATCAGAACCTGCATCACCGTAAAGTTTGTCATTATTCGTTCCACCATAAAGTCTGTCATTGCCATTTTTGCCAAACAGATTGTCTTTACCAGATGAACTATTGGCATTACCACCTTGAGCCCAGCCGTAGATAGTGTCATTTCCCGAAGTCCCATTTATTGTGTCAGCGTTTGTGGTGCCGTATTTAGTTGCCATTTTTATTTCTCCTTATTTTTCTAATTCAGTGTTTAGAGTCGGTTTCAGTTTAATAAATCCTGTCACAAATTCAATGTTCTAGTGGAAGTCGTCGCTTATAATTCTCTCTCTCCTGTCTTATCAAACAAAATATTTGAGTTAAGCTTCCTTCCTTTCCTTTTGTCTATAACTCAACTAAAAAAAGTAGCGTTTTCTGCAAAATATCAAATATTAATTTATATATAGCAATCCTATTTGATTTTTGAACTACACGTAGGTAGGGCTAAAGCCCACCAACTAATGCTTGCGGTGAGCAATGCCCACCAACTAAAGCTTGCTACCTAGGGTACTTAAAGTTTTTCATAAATCATTTAAGATTCTTATAGTTGCATTGTATTAGAGAAATTAATTTTTGAAATTTTGTAGAAAACTCTGCCTTTGAGCTTGAGTTATAAACAAAGGAAAGTAAAAAGCTTAGTCTTCAGATTAGCTTTTGCTAAAAAACTCAATAAAAAAACGTATTTAGTTCTTCTTGTTTTACCAAAATAAGGAAGAAGGAAGAGGAAAGAGGGAAGAAGGTTGGGATTTTCGTTTATATCTCAAAGTCTAACTCTCTTTCTTCTGACAAATGGGTCAAAAGCCCCTGCATTAATCCCTGACAAAGTGGACAAGCCTTATAAACAACAAGGGCGATCTGTATTCTGGCTTACAATCCCAGGAAGGCTTGTCCACTTTGTCTGACTTTCACGTAACCCCTCAATTTATTGATGGATTCATAAAGGTTTTTCACTCTGAAAATCCCCTCAATTTATTGATGGGGATACAACTTCCTTCTTCCTTCTTTCTCCTTACGAGCGTTAATATGGTTTCTTGAACCAGTGGCAATATGCGAACATCATCATTATCCTCTCGTTACGCTCTGCCCCAGTTGTCATCACACATTATCAATAATAGCTGCTAATTCACGTCCTGGATATTGTCATCATTGTGGAGAATGGTTAGGGAATTTAGAGCAATCACAACCACTACATACCTTATCTCAAAACGAACTTAAATTACAGTCAGATTTCATCAACATTTTTGGCTCATTAATCGCTTTCACCCCGTCAGCATCTGAAAATTCACAAAAGAAATTTTATCGTCAAGTTATTACCTACTTTCAAGTTAAAGAATTAGAAGATATTGAATTATCAAATTCTCAAATACCCCAAAAGAGGATACATAAATCCTTAACCTATACCGGACGTACCGTTAAAGATTTTTGGAAATCATTTTCACTGATTGCTTTAGAGACTGTTCCAAAATCTTAAGATGAAGAAGATTCTTGTAAATTTATTGAATTATTTTTTTGATTAAAAAATTCATTTTTCAGGAAGCATAACTTGTCCGTTTACTATTGGAAGCATATGGTGTCTTTTGCGGACAAGTTATCATTCCGATGACATTTATGATACTTCCCCTATAGTTAATTCTCGTTACTGTAACTAGGAGCATAACTTGGCAGTAAAGGACACTATATGCTTCCAATCGCGTTCCGGACAAATTATGCTTCCAACAGCTAAAATTTTGTAAATTCAAGAACAGGCTCATTTAAATATTTTGACCCAGTTCTAATATATTCTAGTCCGATTAGAAGCTATTGGAGAGAATGTTTTCCAAAAATCTTGAACAGTAAATCCTTCATAAGTCATGGATTGATGTATCCTTTTTGGAGAAATTTGAGGGTTAGATAATTCAATACTTTCAAATTCTTTAAGTTGAAAATAAGTTATTATTTGTCTATAAAATGTTTTTCTAGTATTATTAAAAGCTTCAGGAGTAAAAGCAATTAACGAGCCAAAAACTTTGATTAAGTCTAATTGTAAGGCGATTTCAGAAGTTGATAAACTCTGTAATGATAATTTTTCTTGGTTGACTAACCATTTTCCACAATGATTGCAATATCCATGCCGTGTAGTGGCAGTTAAGATCGGTAGTTTTTGATTACAGTGAGGGCATTGAGTAACCAAGGGAGAATGATGATGCTCACACATTATAACTGGCTCAAAAGACCATAGTAATGGTTCATATATAGGTAGTTTATTTTGCCGCCAATAGTCATAACATAAAGGACACCAAGCTTTATAGTAACGAGATAAGTAAAGATGATGAATTAGCTCATGCCAATGCATCATTGTCAAAAAAACTAAATCTTCACGTAAGGTCAAAGATTGTAAGCACTCAACTAATTTCGATGTATACCAACCACTAAAATTTAGCAATTTCATATGAGAATAATGGATAAAAGTTCTACCAACAATACCTTTATAATAAGTACAAAAATCCTCATGACCCCAAAAAAGTGGATGAATATTATGCTTAATTAATTTGTCTGGAGTTACACAATGAGTTTCGGCTAAACGAATGAGATAGCTAATTAGACTTTCACATTTAGATGTACCAATGCCAATTGGTTCTAAAGAGTATAAAGTGCTACGTTTTTCAACAACCGGAGTTTGAAAATCATAACCTGAATATAATGTTAGTTTTTCAAATTGCATTTTCCGTTCCTATTGAGTCTCGTGTAGGTTTACGAATACCAACTGTTTTTTTACGCTTTTGAGATGAGAAACTTTGGGATTTTAATTCAGATTGATTACTATATTTTTGCTTAGAGATAGGTGGACGACGTAAACCTAAATCTTGGTATAATTCCTCCGTCTTACCTTCTATTTCTGCATATCTTGCTTCTCCTTCCTTAATATGTTTGAGAATATTTCGACATTGACCAACTGATAAAGCACGTTTTTCTAAATGCTTCAGTGTAACGGTAGAAGCATTTTCATTTAACGCTTCTCCAAAGGCATTTCTCGACCAATTTTTGAAAATCCCAACACATCCCAAACTGCGTGAATATAAATACTCCCAATGTGATAAAAAATCTGGTGGTTCTCTTGTCGATATTTGATGCTGAAAATTCCAAATTATACTTTGCCAAATTTCTCTATCTTCTATAAACTCTGCATTGTAGCGAGGTAAATGGATATAAATACTACGCCGACTTAATTGGTCTCCAATATCATGAAGAGTTAATAAATCATAAGTTCCAATTAGTCCATGTAAAATTTGAGTAATATTTGCTAACGATTTAATTGCTTCAGGTACATCTGTTAATTTTCTTCCACTAGCTACAGCTAATAAATGATGAGCTTCATCAATAAAGAAAATTTTAGGTCTTCGATGATGTAAAGCTTGCTCTAATGCCCACCCTAACTCAGTTTCCAAAATTGTTGGTTTAACAATTAATTCTCCATCCAGATTATGATAAACATTTGAAGTTCCGTAATTTATTTTATTTTTAACTAACGCAGGTGGTTCTGCTAGCGCATATAAACAACGTTTGAGGTGGTCTTTGAAATTAAATAAACCTCCTCCTAACAGACGTGCTTCAATACTCGCAACTGGAATACAACCTCTGTCAACATCTAATAAAGATAATGATGACTCAATTATCCATTTTTCAATTAGTAAACGTAATTTTGTTTTACCTACTCCTGTTGGTCCAACAATGAAAATGATTCGTGATTCTCCACAATTAGTTATGATTGGCTTGAGAGTTTCAAAAGCTATATCTAAATAAGGATGCGCCATTGTATATGAATCATAGTCAGCCAGTTTTTCATGTAACGAGGCTTTTTGAGAATCTGATGTAAATATGATGTAACTTATATAAAGTTAACCTTGCTGATAAACTGGTCAGCAGTTGATTTATAGATACTGGTAAACTGATAACGTGAGTAAAAGAATTAACGTTACTTTGCCCGACAGTGTTTTAGAGGATTTAGAAGCGTGGGCTGAATTTCAAGGACGCCCCACTGCCAATCTTGCAGCGTTTCTGATTGAAATGTCCATCAAATTAGCCAAACACAATGGGGAATTTCCTCAAAAGTCATCAATACGCACTTTCCCAGAGCAGTAAAAACCTTCCCGATTTTTACATAATCTTTCCTTAACCTTCTTTGCTCATCAATTACCCGTTTTTGATTGTAAATTTCTGTAAAAATGCGTGAAAATTTTTGATGACCAGGATAAAACCTTAACATATGCCTTTTCTATGCCAGTCAGTACTTTGTCTTAAAAGAAACTTAGGCATCACTGAATAAGGAAAAAATCTTTGCACTTGCGGACTCTTTATGGTTCCATTTTGCATTTAAGGACAAGTTATCCTTCTAAGGTTAGCAATTGAGAACGAAGCAGCAACGTAATGATAAGGGTTTTAGACATTTAAAGACTCAGTTATGCTTCCAGACCCAGACAAATTTTGGGTCTAGTTACAGTTACGTCTAACTCCGTCCAACGCTTTTCTTGACCATTTTCCAAGCAACTGCACTCAAAGTTAAACTCATAGTTTATTGAAAATTCTATGCGCTCGCCATGCACTTTATAATTCCCTAAGGCTATATTCGGATTGCTTTTGTTAAACCACTTAACAATTTCTTCTGGTTCTCCATAAGTTGCACAGGAGATAACCGTTCCATCGCGATAAAACCTCAAGCAACTCATGTATAAAGCTCTGGATTCTTCATCTTCATGATATGTAACATATAAACCGTTGTACCTTAACATGAAACGAGTTGCCTTAATTTTTCTGACTGTCCGTATTTCTTAAACGTAAAAGAACTCGCTTAACTGAGCGATCGCATGAAATAACAAGTGTAAGAATTCAGGTATGAAAAAGAGGCAAGCAGGGGGAGCAGGGGATGCAGGGGATGCAGGGGGAGATTAATGATTTATTAACCAAGGGGATGGATTATTAATCATATTGACAAGACCAGATAAAACTTGATTGTAACGTCCAGAAAGTTCTCGTCCGGTTTCCACATCCATATAATTGCATTTAACAGCAAATTTAATCCAAGTCTGAGTTTCAGCCGCTTCGGCTTCACAGTCATTCAATGAACGCAACAAATGCTGCTTCATAACGACGTTTGCGCCAAGCTTCTGCCATGTTGGCACACACAGAACGTGAAGCACGACGAATTTGGTCGGTTAAAGAATATCGTTCCTCCACAGGAAATGTCTTTGAGATCTCAAAAATGCTCATTGCTACTTCAAAAGCTATTTTATAAATACCTAAGTCTTGATGGTCTTTGATGGCTTCTTTAGTCATTGTTTTGCCGAAAGGATTGAGATGTAAACTTGAGGAATTAATGAAGGGGTCTGCACGACTGGGTTAAACATCGCTTTTATAGCTTGAATAAAAAATTCAATTGACTTACGTCCTTGACGACGGCACGTTTGTATCACTGTCAATAAATTGGCGGTATCTTGAAACCGCTCCATAGAACGGGAACCGCCACTAACTTTTCTTTTTGTGACTGCTAAACGTAACGAACGTTGGTGCTAAATTATTATCAGGCGGGATCTCCGGATGGTTTAAGAAATACCACCATTGATGAGATTTATTTTGTAAGGAGCGTAAAAGTTTCCCGGCTTCCCCTCCAGCTTTATCAATCCACAAATCAATCGAAGATTCAACTATACGTCGAAACTCGTTAGCCCAACTCAAAAATTCATCAGTGTTTTGGCTTTGTTGGAATAAAGCATAGTGTTTAAAGGCTTCGTCTATCAGTTCGATAAATTTTGTGCCAATGTCTTGGTTATGTAAACCGGGAAGTTGGACGAGCTTTTTGAAATGACGGCGTAAATGTGCGCTCACATTTCTGTTGAGCTTTCACCGGATAACCATTATATGCACTATAGTCATCAGAACTCAGTACACCATCATAGTTTGAACCCAAAACAGATTCTAATTCGCTTCGAGAACGTGTATCAGCAGCATGAAACAGAGCATGCATCAGTATTGGCAAAAATCCACAACCATTCTTTTACTCCTTTGACTACCCAAGGCGTTTCATCCGAATGGATATTTGGCTGAGTTTGCTTTATCCAAAGTTTCACGCAAGTCAATACTTTGAGCCACTGCTCCATCTATTCGTTCATTCGTGGCTACTAAGGTTCCCACCCCGATTTCTATTTCACCGAGCTCCCACAATAGTTCTTGTTGTTTAGAGTAAGGTAAATGCCCGTAATTATTTATCCATCCCAAAAAAGCTTGCAGTCTGATTCCAATATCTTGTCCTGGTACTATCTCTGGTGACCAGTCTGCTGTTTGAGTTTCACCACATATGGTGCAAATGCACGTATATCTTTGATATTCTACTATTTCAATTGGCCGTTCCACTAGCTGTGCTACTTGTTGTGTTTCTATTTTTATGGGTTGGCTACCGAATTCCCTTTGCCCACAACATCTACACTCAAGTGGTCGTAATATCTCAAATCTATCGACTCTCCCAAATCCCTTTCTCGTTTTTCCCGGATGCCCTGGTTGTCCTCCTGGTTTCCGTTTCGCTGTCTCGCTTTCAACGGATTTATCAACTTGTTTGTTTTCGGTTTTTTTGAGGATGTCTCCTGACGGGGGTTTCGATGATATTGTGCTATCTAAATCTCTACTAACTTTCAGTTTCTCTATTTCCTGTTCCAGTTTTATGACTCTGGATTTTAGCTGCTCTATAGCTTTCGCTTGCTCAACAATTATCTCTACCAGCTGCGTTGTCCCCAACTGTTTCAACATATTACTGTCTATTTTTGGCGGCTGGTTTTTTTCCATACCTCTGATGCTCCCCCTTCTATGTCACACTTGTCAATACCCCCTGATCTGAATCTTGACGATTATTCATCCATCTCCAATGCTGATGAATCATTCATCTCCCCCTGCGTCCCCTGCATCCCCTGCTCCCCCTGCTTGCCTCTTTTTTTACACCTGAATCCTTACTAACAAGTTGGTTTGGCTTCCTAGAAAATCAACTCTCGCTTGGCTCTTCTTAGTTATCCCGTTCCGGCTCCACTCCTTCATCAATCCAAACATCAATGGCTGTTTTAACTTCTGATTCAGTGATAGCAGACCACTCTTTTTCATTAATAGTTGTTCTAAATACGGCTCTTTTACCATGACCGACTTTTGCTATTGCGTGTCCGCGATATACTACATTTTTAGGCTTAATCATTTTTCTCTCAATTTTACTGACCATTCTAACCTACATCCCATGTCGTTTTGAACTATTAACACTCATCCGGTGATTATTAAGCGCTTATACTATTTCACTAAAAATATGATACTTTTAATAGATGGTGCATTACTAGTTAATATCAATTAACTTAACAGAGTATTAATGAATAATTTCTTAACAACGGTTTGAAGTATATAAATGTCTATGAATAATCGTAGAAGCTTTGAGCTTAGACGCCTTCTTGACGATGTTGTGTATCGCTACAGTTCTTGCGAACCATTCCAAGGTCAATTAGCATGGAAACGTGAAGACCTCGACATTTGGGTAACTCTAGTTAATGGACGCGGTTGGGTATGCGTTGACGCAGAGCTTGAAATTGTTGGAATTCCTTGGGAAGTTACCGTGGAGCAGCAAGAAAGTTCCGTTCCACCTGCTGGTATCTGGGTCAGTCGAAAGGGAGATAAGTCCTATGTTTATGAACTTGTCTATACGTAGCTAGCGCCGACAAGTAGCGAATTTTTCTTTAGGAGTTTTTCACTTAATATTGCTGCAATGTTGTTAGCTTAGAAACAACTGAATTGCAGACCGAAGCACTTCACTGTTGTTCAAAAACAAAAATGATTGAGACAGGTTTGTTGGTTACCGGATGGTACATTTCTCGTAAATTCAGCAATCGGTAATTGCGATTGCAAAATCCTTCAATCCACGATTCCATAGTACGATAGTACCAAGGAGCGGGATGAAATGGTTCATTGCCAATCTCTGACCACGAAGTTTCCCGCCAGCCATCTGCTGTTTCAGTTCCACCGCCAGCAGTCAACGGGTGGAGTGTTTGAACAATGATGTGACCGCGAGGCTCTAAAAGATGATGACCGGCATCAGCGATATCAGTTAAGTCTCGTTGTCCGAGAATTGAGAAGTTACAAATAAAGCAAGAAAAACGTTCAATGTTACCGAATTTTTGTACTTCCAATTCGGAGTATGAACTCACAAGAAAGCGAGAATCGCCATATTCCCGTGCTGCTTTAATCAGAGCGCAAGAAGCATCGACTCCCCACCCATCAATTCCCTTGGCAAAAAGTGCGCGACACAACCATCCTTCACCACATCCAACGTCTAAAAAAGTTGTTGGATTTAGCTCAGTAACAGTTTCTAGTATTGCTGAATTGGTAACAATAACACGGCTTTCAATTTGATGGGAACGAATCACCCGCGTCCAAGACAAAGCATTCTTGTTCCATGAATTCAGGATTCGTTCTTCATTTTCATGCATATTTTTTCTATTTCTCTGCTACTGGAAAAGCACTATTAATATACAAGCTCGATAGTATTCATATCGTCACTGTATGAGGTTGAGCCTCATACAGTGACGATTCTTCAATTAGCGAGGTAGCACTTCCCGAACGGGTTTCTGGTTGTGGATGGGTAATTGTACTCCATGGTGCATTGGTGAGACTTTCGATCGCCAAACCTGTATAACTTTGGTCATCAATGTCGATTTGTGCTACTTCAATGATGCACGCCGATTGTAGTATTCCTTGAGCATCTTTTACGCCTCTAAAATCATCACGTCTGCTTATTAAAAGCTCATCAAGTACTTCTACTTTCGCCATACAGTTGAAAAACGTAGTATTTTTAGCATTTTCCTTATTTCCTTGGTAGTAGAGGTTCAGATACTCTTCGATTTTTCTTATCCACATAATTAAACCTTGTTGAAGTTCAACTGTTGCTCCAGTTATGTACGAAAAAGTATTCATAATTTTTAGAGAAATTGAGCAATTATTGTAATTTTGTAAAAGTTATAGTCGAATTTTATTATACTATTAATAATTGGTTTTTAGAAACTATTAGTTGAGTTGAAAAAACTACCATTTACGCTCAAGCGTGTAGGTAGTCACTCAAAAAACATTTTCAAAGGACACTCGACAATGCCGTTTAATAAACCAAATGATAGTGCAATACGCGACGTGTTGACCAGTGCGAAAGTCATTGCTGTTGTCGGACACTCCGATAAACCAAATCGTACTAGCTACCAAATTGCCCAATTTTTACGGAAGGTTGGTTATATTGTTTACCCCGTCAACCCACAAGTTCAAGAAATTGATGGTCAACCCAGTTATCCTTCTTTGAAAGAAGTGCCATCACATATAGATATTGTTAACGTCTTTCGCCGCTCTGAGTACTTAAGTGAAATTGTAACTGAGGCGATCGCTATTAATGCCAACACAATCTGGGCGCAACTCGGTATATCGGATGAAGCAGCCGCACAAAAAGCATTGGATGCGGGAATGAATGTAGTGATGGATATGTGTATCTTGATTGAATATTTACGCTTGATTCGTGTCTAATTTTATATAAGATACATTTATAACTGTTGAGCGCTGTTTTTCTCCTAAATGAGATTTCAAAATGAAAGTTCAATCCGTTCAGTTAAAGTATTTTAAGAAATTTCAGGATTATGTATTTGATTTTACTGAGCCAGAAACTGGGTTAGCACGAGATACGATTGTCCTGGTTGGAATGAATGGTTCTGGGAAAACAAGTTTGTTGCAAGCTATTGCAGCCACTTTAGGTACGGCGACTGGACGCTTAGAGAACATCTCCGATTTGGAATGGGCGGGATTTAACTATGAATTGCTCGCTTCTAATTGGGGAGGTATGACGCCTGAGGTAGCCGTACAGGTACAATTCTCGTCTGGCGAACTCCAAGCCTTTAGAAATTTTCACTTCAAATTACGAGAAATGGGGCGAGATTTGCCATCTCCAGGTGAAGAGCACAATGTAACTCTTAGATGGAACAAGGAAGGTGTTGTTGCTAACAGTACTGCTCAATTGTTTCAATTTAAAGGACGATTATATGCCAAACAATTGCGCCGAAATGAAGGATGGAAAGTGTTTGAGCAAGTTGGTACAGTTCTTTGGTATACAGAACAGAGAACTTCCACCAGTCTCACGAGTGAAGATCCCAATCGTCAGTTGGAAATTACAGAAGATTTGTTGCGCGATCGCATGACTAAATGGCGACAATTTCATCAAGATATTGAATTGGGTAAAATTCATCAACGACCTCATGGACAAAAGGATTTATATGCAGAAATTGAAAGAGCTTATCAAACCGTCTTTCCAGAACGTAGTTTTCTAGGTCCCATTCCGCGAGAGAATTTAGATGATATTTTGAGCGAACCTTGGTTTTATCTCTATGATGGCAGAAATCAGTATGAAATTTCTGAAATGTCCGGGGGTGAGCGTGCTGTCTTTCCAATGTTAATGGACTTTGCGAGTTGGAATATTCACAATTCTGTGATTCTTATTGATGAAATTGAGTTGCATTTACATCCACCCATGCAACAGGCTTTGTTAAGAGCCTTACCCAAGTTAGGGAAAAACAATCAGTTTATCATTACAACCCATTCTGATTATGTGGAGCAATTAGTGCCTGATGCGTATATTATTCGGCTAGAGGTGTAGGTGTGAGTGTTGTTAGTGGAAAAGTTATTTTCTGTGAGGGTAAGCAAACGAGTTTGTTCTCGATGGGGACATGGCAATTCTCCAGGAATAGAGGCGATTTCAGCATGGATTGAAGAATCTGCAATGAGCTTGCGGGATTATCAAGCGGTAAGATGGGCATTAGCTGATTTATTACTTTTAAGTGCAGCGCGAGTGCAATTGAAGACGACATGGACGGGTGGTAGTGGTAAACTCCCAAACTCACTGTTATTGCAAGATTGTCGAATTCAAGCTGTGGAATTAATTAACCAGTTTCAAGAAGTTGTGAGAACGGTGACACAGGACATATTTGAAGCAAGTCTTGCTGTGTATCAGCAACAGTTTGCTCAAGAGGAGTTTTGGACACAGAAGCAATATTTGATTTGGTTTCATGGCAAAGATATTCAAAAAGCTATGCAGCAACGAGAATCTCGCTATATTTCTCTGAATGCTTTTTTTGATTGGGGGCTGAATCAACTAGATGTCGATCAATATCCCGATCTTGTTGAGTTACAAAGTAGGATTGAGCAACTATAGGATCTCCTAAATTAACTAACACAGCATAAAATAAAACAATTAAGATACATTCTTATTTACTGGAGTTTAGACTAGGTATTGAAATTGTTGAAATGCCTATGTTTTCTAAAAAGTACTTAGATTAACAAAACTTTAGAAATGCTGAACTTACGTTATGTTACAGTCTACAAGTCTTTGCACGAGAGAATAGAGAACATCCCAGAAGTCGGAAATGTTTTTCCAACTATTACACACCAAGAACCATTTTTCTGAACCTTCATAATATCCCCCACTATATCCATCATCCACATTTCCTCTATTCAATAATAAATAGGGGTAGATTTTTTTGCTCTCGCTTTGTTGTTCTTCCTCGCCCTGTAGTTTTGGTACTTCTAACCATCCAACTTGTTTTACATAATTTGTTAGTATTACCTTAATTATATCCAAGTTATTTGGATATATTGCCCTACTTCTAGGGACTTTTACTCCGATCCCCGAATCCAGTTTAAAAAATTCCACATCTTCTAATATCTTCAAATGAGCACTGAAACCAAATCTTCCCTTACTGTATTTTAGCCATAGTTGATTGATGTTGTTAAGAGTTTCACAGGGAAAGTTTTGAAATAGATCCTTAAAATTGTTGTATTCATTTAATATCATTACTTGATAAAAAATCAATGCTGTTTCCTCATCAGCCTCTGCCCATCTTTCTTGTTGTAAATATTCTTATAATTGGATACATAGGTTTTCTTCTGATAAATCAAATCGAACCTTTCTAAGTTCGGATTCTAAAGCTTCATTGGCTTCTGAATTGTGTTGTACTTTCAGCATTCGGGAAAATTGCTCTCTAAATCGCTCTTGATTTTCTTTGTCAGCCAATGCTAAACGAAAAATTTCTCTCCATTGTTCTTCACTTCTATTTTCCTTACTTCCCCATAATTCGTATAACTTATCTGAAGCTTTACGATACAATGAATATAATTTTGGTTTTTCGGGTAACTGAATAGTGGGTATTATGTAGGGTAAAATACGCGAAACTCGATAACCTCGTTTTGATTTGTCAGATTCGGAACTCACTTCTATGAGTCCTAATTCAATTGCTCGGCAATATCTTCTGCACTACTATATTCTGGTTCTCCTAATTCTGTCTCTGTTATGAAGCAGGGTTTTTCATCTTTAAATGTTGCATATCCCGTTAGGTGAAAGATATCAAAGTAGCCCTGTTCGTACTCTTGTATTGAATACCCTAATTCGCTCAGACAACCGCTTTCTTCAACTGTCAAAGATAAAGGTATGCGCTTTGTTGCCTCTAGAATGCGCCCTTCCTCTGCCTCAAAATCCAACACTGGTTCTATTCCTTGAGGAGAAGTTGCCATAAACAAGACATTCAACGCACGATATTTAATTGGACAGTTAATGATGGCTTGAACTACTTTATCTTGCTGTTGTACATTTAACTGAAATTGCTTGTCAGAATTAATAAGTAGATTAATAAACCGATATGCTGTTTCAATCTTCCATTCTGGTTGTTGAATTAATGCGTTCAGTTGCTCGCATAACTCCTCAGCCGAACGAGGTTCTTGAACTAGCTTTACAGTTTTTTGTGGTTGAGAATCCTTAAAAACATTTTTAGACATTAGAAACCTCTTGCCTCCACTCCAAAAATGGGATGATTTCTGATACTACGGTAAGCTTGTCTAGCTTGGTTCACTTCTTCCCACTCTCGAAAGAGCCGAGCCTTGAGTAAAGCGAGCTTGTCAGTATAGTTGCGATTGCTTATACTGCTGAGAAGACTTTCTAGCTTTACTAACCATCCATATTTGAGAACTGAGCGATCGCTGTAGTAAAGCCTCAATGCTTCTAAAAACTCTTGATGAAAATAATCAATAATGATTCCCTGGGTTTGCCTACCACCAGTTGGTGGTAAGACGATCTCGACAACCTTTTCATAGTTATTTACAAAAAACTGCCCAGTCCAGAAAAATAATGAATGTTCTGGTGCTTCTGCTAATTGCCGAAACCAATTCATTTTGAAAGCTATTGAGTAGCGAGTTTGTTGTGCAAGCGAAAAAGGAAACGGTTGCAAGTAACCAAAAGCTCGACCAAATTGCTCAGAAAGTGACTGATAATTTGTACATTGCTCATTAATCTCTAGATAGTGCGCTCCCAGATACTCCAACATACCTTTGAGGTACTGTAAGCTGTAAGCGTAACGGATGATCGTTCGATTGATTGAGAGGAGCTTTGTAATTAGCCCAATTATCAATGCTAGTGCCCCTATCTATCCTGGTTTGTAAATCAAAAATTATATCCTCTAGATCCTTGAAGTTAAGCTTTTGAATATCTCTCTTAGTAAATTGTTTATCTTTAGCTAAAATGCGACCGTTAACGTGGATGTAGCCATAATAATCCCGATGTTCGTCAAAAATGTGATTCTGTAGTGCCTCTTCGTAATGATTTCATGCAATTGAACTCCAAAATGAATTAATCACACAATCATTTTAACTACTACATGGAGACTAAATCAACTTATGAGACTGTCTCCATTTTATTTGATTCGGGTATGGATTGCGATCGCGAAAACCAGCGTTCGCAACCCACACTAGAAGATTGATTCTGTCACTAATTCATTTTCAATTGAATTTATCACTATTTCAAAATGAATTAGCCGAGCCGTATTGGGTTCAAATTCGCTCTTGAATACCAATTTTGATGCCGTGATTTTTTCATCACAGCCCTCTGGCAGTAGCGATTGGCGATCGCTTTGACGCAAGCTGAAAGATCGCCGCTCGCACATTCGCAGATTGATTCTGTCACTAATTCAAATTCGGCTTCAGCAACAAGTCTAAAAGCTAGTTCATAGAGTGCTTTTCAATTATTTTTCAGATTTTCATAGTATGAGTTGTGTCCACAATTAAATATCGCAATAATTCTCTTTGATTCTACGAGATACTGAATTAATCACATAATCAAGCTGATGCTGCCCTAGCCGCTAAATCTCTAACCACAAAATCATACATATTATTAAGTCCACGCAGGTGGACTTTGTTTGTGTAGCCCCAGAATTCTATTCTGAGGGCAATTGATAAATTCGGGAGCCTCCCCATTGATTATGCAAAATTAGTTTTGATAAATTAGCTTCTACTGAAGGGTTATTTTCTCAGTTGATGGCTCGACAGATGATATAAGTAACTAATTAACCACGGGTACTTGTGCTAGTCCTTCCAAACCTACAGATTTCAAAAATTCCTCCCAATCTTTCTTAACTTGAGAATTTTTTGGATTGGAGAAAAGGCGTTTAGATAAATCTGTCAGCTTATCGTACCAAATAATTTGGCTAGTATTTGGCTGAACTCGTGTTACCCAACCATCTAAAACAATGTCATTTTCAAGCTTTTCTTGAGGGTCACAATTCAGTTTAAAGTACCAGTGGTAGGGTTCATTAAGTTTTAAAGCTTTTTCTGAATTTGGTGGCAAGGATATGCTGTATATTCCTGGTGTTTTCGTCAGCTGGAGAGGAATTCGGTAGATGGTCGTTGTCTCTTGTTGATCGTGCAGCGAAAACTCAACGGAGTGTACCTCTTTAGGAGCATAGGGAATATAAAACCAAAAAACTGGATGCTCAACTGTTGTTAAACCCTTAGCATCTTCTGGAACTAAGGCTGTTAGCAGCTTATCGGTCGGCTTACAGGCTCCTATCTTTCCATCTATTTTTCCGTCAGGAGTACGAGTTCCCCCTGGCGTTCGCTGACCATTAGGGGTACCTCGAGAGGGTACAGGTGGTAAAGCAGCAATCTCTTGTAAACTAGGCAATTTTGATTTTGGATTGCTAGCCATACTGTTTTTCTCATCGCTTGTGTTTATAGCGATCGCTAAAACAGTCACAAAGGCAAATTTGATTGTTGATTTATCAATCATTGCTTTACTCCAAACTTGAAGACTGAAATGGTATGTAAGCGATGATTCCACCTGTACTCATTAAAGCTAATATCGCTGGAAAAAGCGGGAGCCAACCACCCTGTAACAAGAAAACCCAGCAGACCCCATACACAAAAGTGGTAGATATGCTGAGTACCAGCACTAGGCGCAATCGTCTGACTACAGGACGGGGACTACGCACACGCACTTGCCAAACAACGACTCCACCGGTTAGCGACCAAAACCAAACCCAAAGTGCATCATCCCATAAAGGTAACCACCAAATTAAAGGGCGTCTATTCTCTACTGCACTGAGAATCTGACTTACCATGTGTGCGTGAACTTCCAAACCTCGCATTTTGCCATAAGGGGTGTTGTGCTCGTCTTGAACACTTGCGGCGGTGACACCAATCAGAACGACTCGATTTTTTACCCACTCAGGTTTTAACTTTCCAGTTAAGATGTCCTTAATTGTGACTGTATGTTGAGCAATCCGATCCGTAGCACGGTAATTTATTAAGATTTGATTTCCTCGTGCATCTAGGTTTTGATACCCTCCACTACGCGATTCTAAATTTTTCAAGATGACTTGATCGAACTGCCAGTTTTTCTCTGGGGTAATTGTTGCTGATATTGGCTCTGCTTGTGCTTCCAGGTATTGGTTAGCTAATTCTAAGCTCAAGGAATAGCCCGTGTTGCAGGAAGATATTTCATTGGGAGTACGGGATAGGAGATGGCGACGAACGGTATTATCTGCATCTTTTTCTAAATCATTAAAACCTATCTTTTCATCTGGGCTGTCGGGCGGAGGTGCAACAGCCTGTTCTTTACGAGTGCCAAACGAGCATACAGTAAACAGACGTGGTTTTTGACGCAACTGAGCAACGAGTAACTCATGACCGGGCGGTACAGGTTGGTCGCGAAAAATATCAAGACCGATTGCTATAGCTCCATGCTGTTCCAGTTTTGCGATCGCCTGCGCGAGGACAGTATCAGGAAGTGGGTACTTATATTGTTGAATATCTGCTTCATCAGCTCCGACTATCAGGAGGCGAGCATCTGGTAATTCAGGAGGGCGCTGGCGAAGAATCTGGTCATAACTCTCTAACTCTAGAGTTTGTAATACTCCCAGCGATCGCATTCCGAAAACTAAGCTAGTCACAAACAAACTTGTCAGGAAAACTGTTTGCCAACGACTCCAGAAAAAACTTTTTGGACAATTTTTTACAGGAACAGGTAACTTTAACTGCGTCAGAGACACCGTTGTTGAATTTTGACAAATAATTGGCAACCAGCTAGCACAAGGAAATTCATCCTCCAGACCTTGCAATCTTTGTCGTGCTTCCCGAACCGATATATAAAAAGACTTACCACAGGCAAAGGCTTGGAGAAAATACTTCAAAAATGTTTGTGCTACGCGATCTGGTACTGGCTCCCGCATCACAATCATTTGTGGGATGTGAATTTTTTTTAACTCACGTGCTAATCCCAAGCCATCACAGGAGTTAAAAATAGCTAACAGCAACCCACTGCTAACTGCTTTTTTTAAAGCATACCTAAGTTCATCAAGACTAAAGCGATCGGTTTGATTGAGACATATTTGACCCGTTGCACCCTCTGTCCAACTATGACCTGCAAAAAACAAAATATCCCAGCGTCGTTCCCAAAGCTGGTCGTTTAACTCTTGGCGTTGTGGTTCCACCAGAAATGTGATTTCTGCACCAGGAAAATTTAACAATTGTTGCCTATCTTCCTCAACCTGAATACCTTCGCTATTACCCAAAATCGCTAAGATTCTCAATTGATGCTCGCGGTCAAAGTGGTCAAAGTTTTCTTGCTTTGGAGGTGGTTTTGAATTTAGATTACTGAATCCAATTTCCACTTGATTGTAGCGTTCCAATAAATCCCATTGGTGCCAAGGTAACTGCCAGATTTGGTCATTTTCAGCACGAATCATCACTCGTACTTGTTCGGATGTGCTTGCTGTTTCTAGTAAATTATCCCGAATTGGGAAAAACGACTCAACTTTCAGCCAGGTATTAAGTTGATTGCGTAACTCCAAGGCTTTAAGACGACACTCCTCTCTCCTTTTTTTTAGAGAACCATCAATTTTGGCTCTTTTCGGTTTAATAACACGGGTTACTTTCCCCAAACTGCGATAAGTTGACTGCCAGCTAGTATACTGTTCTACAAGTTCAGTTGCGGGAGGCAAATTACCCATTATCTCCACTTCAGGGCGCTCACCTTCTAACCCTATTTCTAGAGTTGCCCGAAAACCCTGTAAAAAATTACCATCTAACTTGAGGACAATTAACTTCGTCATAACGAGAGTGAAGCAATGCACCATTTTTGTTTGAAGCCCCTCTCCTCGTAGGAGAGGGGTTTGGGGTGAGGTCGTGTTGACTTCATCAAACTCACGTTAAGTATTAACTCAGTCCGAGCAAGCCCTAATTATGTATTTAGTTACAAAAATTAATTTTATAAAGAAAACGGCTGAAAACTCCGAAGAATTATTTACCCTTTACAGTCATTTCATCCAGTAAATTTCCTGCCTTATCTAAGTATTCCATTACCCACAGCATATAAGTAATATCCACATGAATAGCACTGGCATTTTTAGTAAACTCCCAATTGCTGATAATAGTTTCATAGATACCGTCAAAAGCTAAACCCACCAGTTCCCCTTTACTATTGAGAGTAGGAGAACCAGAGTTACCACCAGTAATATCGAGGTCACTGAGAAAATTAACAGCAACTGAATCTAAAGCCCGATTATAGTAACGACCATAATTTTTTTTCTCAATAAATTCCAATTGTTCCTTTGGTGCATCGAAAGGCTCAGCGCCAGTATATTTTTCAGTAATACCACGCAAAGTAGTAAAAGGCTCATAGAAGCTACCATCTCCTGGTGAATAACCCCGGATGCGACCAAAAGTAACTCGCAGTGTTTTATTAGCATCAGCATACACAGGCTTCTTCAGTTGGCGATAGTAGGCAATTAATGCTTCCATGTATACTGGTCGCAACTGTTGCAGAGAACCTTCTATTTCCTGATTTTCCTTCTCCAAAACCATGTCTGCATCGAACATAGCAACTGCTAACTGAATAAAAGGGTCGTTACTGGCTGCAAAGGTTTTTGGGTCAGCATTCATCCATTTTAACCTGGTTGCCTCGTCAGTTAAAGAAGTCCCCTGATACATAGCATCCAGTTGAATTTTGACTTTCTGTCCTTCAAATTTGTTTCCCAAACCAAAAATTTTATCAAAGGTGGGAATACGCTGATTGCTGGGAAGTTTAGTATATTCTTCAATGAATTTTAGCCAGACAGCTTTATCTACTTCTCTGTCAAAATTGCGTTCCAGTCGCCGCAATGACTCCTGAAATTGGGGAAAGTCTCGCTCCTGGTATCCTGGTTCCCTTTCTGTATCTGGCTTTTGTTTTTCTTTGCTTAAACGATACAATCGACGGGCAATACTGAACAAATCCGATGTACCTAAATATTCTAAAGGTAAATTTTGCTTCTCGTTGGCTTGCTGGCGGACAATTAGAGCTTTAAGATTTGTGAAATTAGCTTGATAACGGTTACGTAATTGGTCATTACTTTGAATCCATTGTTGCAAATTCAATTCCACCTGGCGCTTGCTTTCTATCAAATGACTGCGAGCAAAGCTATCCATCATCCCTTGAAAATTTTTCGCAGCATTATTCAAACCACCCACACGACCAGCATATTTAATTTTGGCATCTTGATTATTGGCAGTAGATTGATTAATAGTTTCAATCCAAGTGACATATATTTTGTGTTTGGTAGGATAAAACCACCCAAAAGCATGCTCTACTTCTTCTGCTAAACGATATCGATTAGTTAGACCTGGATAACCAAGTACCATGACAAAATCATTGGGATTGAGACCAGCACGGGAAAGTTTGAGATAATGCTGGGGATGATAGGGAACATTATCGGGGGAATAATCAGCTGGATGACCATTTTTATCTACATAAGCACGATAAAAAGCGAAATCTCCTGTGTGTCGGGGCCATCTCCAATTATCAATATCGCCGCCAAATCTACCAAGACCTTCTGGAGGAGCATAGACCAAACGCACATCACGAATCTCCAGTTGTTTAATTAGATAATATTCCAGACCTCCATGAAAATCATACACTTCACAACGGTGTCCTTTATCTAATTCACACTGGCGTACCAGTTGCTTTTTTTTGTTAGTAATCGCTTGATAGCTTTCGTAACCAGTTTGATAGTTAGCAACAGATTTCTTAACTGCATTAGTTACATTTTTAACAGCAACATTAATATATACTCTGCTACCAGGGCTTGCGGGTAATTCTGCACCTAATGTTTTCGCCAAAAAGCCTTTTTGAAGTAAATTATTTGATGCTTTAGAATTGTACTGTATTGAATTATAGGCACAGTGATGGTTGGTTAATACCAGTCCAGCAGGGGAAACAAATGATGCCGTACACCCACCTAAACTAATCACCGCAGCCATTGGGTGGGATGTCAGGTTTGTTAAGTCTTGAGGATTTAATTGCAAGCCTGATTTTTTTAATTGTGCTTCTAATTCTGGTAACTGTTGGGGTTGCCACATACCTTCAACAGCGTGAGCTTTATTTCCTAAACATAATAATAGTAATAAACAGTTAAAGATTACTTTTTTCATTTTTGTACCATGGTAGATATTGGCAAAAAGATACGCAGCTTTAGCAGAAGAATTGGATTAATTCTGGCATGAAGCTGCGATTAGGTACACTATTATTTGGAAACTCAGCTGAAAGATGATAAGGATAGGCATTTATGTGATGGGATGAAATCAATATTCTCCCAGTACTCTATGATTCTTTGATATCCATACGCTGAATCAAATCATCCTTGATGATGTAAATATGCTGAACCATTCGATCCTCCATCACATTTCCGTCTAAATCGCGTACCACTAGATGAACATCGACCGCTATTTGCCCTGTTTCATCTAGTTGAAATTTTTTGGGTTCGACATGAGGATTTATTATACTCCATTGGTGAGTCCAATAGTCGCGCACCGCTTCATGCCCATGAACGTGACCACCTTGCATGAGGTTTGCCCACTCTATATCAGGATGCATGACTGCCAGAGCTGCATCAATATTGCGGGTGTTAAAAGCAGCATACGCTTTTGCTAGTAAATCTTGGTGCATTTGTATCATAATTTATTATCACGTGTTGTAGTTTTCAGACAGTTTCATATAGTCTCTTTGCAATTCAATAAGATGTTGCACAAACATACATACGTCCATTCTGCAAAAGCTAAACTTGTGTTTGATAGTACCCTCTGGTGTACTTTTTACTACGCAGCACCAATTTTACCAACTTTTATGTAGGTTACTAAGCTAAACAATGTTTTTGCCAGAGATGAATTATGTTTCCTTTTGTTGCTCAACAATTTTTGCATTTACGCAATTGGGTGTGGTGTTAAGAAACCTCAAATGAACGCGGACGAACAACGAATTATTTCATAAGTCATAAAGCCGATATGATATCATAACTGACACTAATAAACTATTATCTTGCTTTGTAACGATTTAGATGAGTACATCGAGAATTTATAACCCGACAGGGTTAATATTGACAGTCGGGTAAGTTGTCGGTCACTGTCGGGGTTGAGTTAATCATTACAGTTTCTCGTCCTGATTGCTAGTCGTACCCCTCACATTAGAATACAATTAGTCCCCAAGCGATGGGCATCATTCTTTGACTGGCAAAATCTTTACACTTTGAGGATAACATCATGAGCCAATCACCGATAACAGTCACCTATTCATTAGAAGAAGTTTTAAAGCAGATTAATCAGAAGTTAGACAACCTACAGAAAGATGTGAACGATTTTAGGACTGAGACTAAGGTAGCCATTGAATCAGTTAAGGGTGATATTAAAAACATTGATACGAGACTGACTAATCTCGAAAAGACTGTTGATGAGATTAAAGTAGACACCAAGAAAAATACAACTGACCTAGCAGACTTAAAAGGGTGGCGTTCGCTCATTGCCCCATTTTTTGTAGCCGTAGTTGTTGCTGCCATAACTGGATTGATTAATTGGGCGATCAAGAAATAATCCGGGACGGGTAGGGAGTGTTCTTTACTCTGGTAATTAATGTCATCGCCTGAAATCCTCTCTTTTCCTTTATAATGTTTAAGTTAAACAATTTTATCCAAATAAGGAATATTTTCAGTTTCGTAATTTTCAATTAAGACACCGATGACTTCCATTAGAGACGCCAACGGATGACTCTCGTCTTCACCAACTTGATCGATGAGGCGATCGAGCATCTCAACTAGGCGTTCATATTCCTCCTCAGTGTGAGGAACAAAGACATTTTCGGCAATGGATGACCAAGCAGTGATGGTTTGAGCGAGGTTGAAACTTTGCATTACTCTTTCCAATCTCCTTTGTCGTATTCTGGATGTGTTAACACAGCACGGATGTAGATTTTTTGGCGGTTGTAGTGAATTGCGGCAATAAGTCGAACTGTATTGCCACCAATGTTAAAAACAGTCAATTTACCAACTTGATCTGCTGATGGAAATATTTCACGGAGTTCCACAAATGAGGCAAACTCACTTTGTTTCATCAACCGATACCACTGAGCCAAAGAGTTCGTTGTATCTGGATGGAGTTTGGCAAATTCATTCAGCCGTTTACGAGTAATCACGTGCATGTGAAAACCCCTAATGTCTTAATAATCTTGTCATCTATCTAACTCCTATTCATATCTCTAAGAGCGTATTTTAACATTGAGGCTAAAAACGGCTCTTCCGTACTTAGTGGGCTAAATTATTGTGAAATCAGCTTGTAATCTTTACTGGGCTTTCATTACAGTCATTATTGATATCAATTCAGCATTAAGGATAAAATGCGTGACTATAAGCGACTGTAAGCCTTGATTTTAAAGGAAAGTTATCGACTGTAATTGAAAATTAGGCCACTAAGTACGGAAGATCCGCCATCACTGCAAGTTGCTTGTGCAAAACCACAGTAGACAGAACAAAAATTCCTGACGGATACAGTGAATGTCGAAACAAAAATACTCTGTGTCCCGCTTGTCAAGTCTTTGGTGCAATGGGTTGGCAAGGATTGGTTCGCTTTCCCGATGCTGTCACGACGGAAAGAAAATCCAGTGTAGGATTCATACCTTCTTTGTACGCACCTCGCTCCAAACGTGCAGCTTACTACTTAAGAGGTAAAGTTGCCGGACGGAAGTTTTATTATCATACCATCAAAGCTGTTGATAAAGGCTCACAAAAAGGAATCGCAGTCCAGCAAGCGGGAAGCGAGTTTATTTTTACGACTCAGTTACACTTTATGAACTTAACCTTAGCTGAGTTGGGAACTTTATTGATTGTGTTAGGACAAGATAAAAATAATGCCATTGCCTTGAAAGTCGGAGGGGGTAAGCCTATTGGTATGGGGACAATGGTAGTAGAAAATATTCAAGAGTTGGAGTTGCTACAAAACCAGCAAGATTGGAAAAAACGCTATTGCACTTACGAACAAGAATTGGAAGCTTTGACGGGTAATAAATTGCAGGAGTTTCTCAACCAAGCAATAGCCGCAGCACACAAAATCCTGGTGCGATCGCAACAAATGCAACAAATTCGAGAAGTCTTGCAATTTCCAACCGATAGAGAACCACCAGAAGGAATGTATTAAATGCTAACAACAGAAACTCTCACAGAAGACCAATGGAAAACTGTTTATGCCATGGCTCAAATGTTATCAAACGAGCAGACAGACGTTAACGAAGTTGGCAAAATTATCGCCTATCTCCGGGCTTACGGTCATGTAGAGAATGCCGGAAAAAACTTTTTTCAATATCTTAGTATTTTAGTGAGAAATGGGAGAACCGTAGGGCATAGTGGCAAAACTCCTGAGTATTATCAAAGTATTGAGAAAGCCTGCAAGCAAGATTTACTCAAGTATCAAAATGATATCCCAGCTATGCTGTAAATATTGGGTTGGGTTAACCGAATGATGCGGTATTACAAATCGGGAGGGTCAACTGATTTTGTTGAAGTCGAGACATCTCAAGAATTTAAACAAGGTGATATTGTAGAAGCAGCGATCGCTAACAAAAAAAATGTAGAAGTGACATACAAGCTTCCTAATTCAATATCATTAACACAAAAAGAGCATAAAAAAGCCAATTTCCTGTCTGTAGTACGCAATAGCTTATGTAATTTAGCTGCTCCGTACTGATTTTTACAATCATTTGACGCTAAATATTAACTCTATATCTAATATGATCGCAAAACTCCAAGAAGTCAACTCAAAAAAATCTTATTATCTCTTGCTGAGCAAATATTGCTTTTCAACAGTCCCTAAATCTCGCTGCGTCGTTTTCATCGCTCTATTTACATTCCTTTACAATTCTCGTTCGGACTGTGTAAAGACTGTTTCAGCCTTTACATTGCTCTTTTCCTACTGAAAAGATGTTTACAAAAATACACAATTAGGTGGTTTGCTTCTATACACTCTCGCTTGGTGTTTTGCTGTTGCACCTGAGAGATAAATCTCCTTTCTCTTCTTTCTTCTTGTCCAACGGCGAAGGACATGCTCTCGTTGCAGTACGCGCCTGATCGCGATCGCGCCGAATTCCCTGCTACTTGAGATTAACCGAACCTGATATCACGCAACTGAATCAAAAACCTGTTGCGCGGTCAACTTTACAGCAGTTTTCACCTAAATGAACTACACCGTTGGTAGGGGCGCAAGGCCTTGCGCCCCTACGGCTGTGGTCTATTTACCTGAAAATGGCTGTAACGCTGAGTTCTGCGATCGCATGGCAGCGCCGCCGTACCCGGCTTATCGCGATCGGTGAAACTGAGGTGAGCTGAATATCAAAAAGGATGTGGATTGCCTAAATTTTTGGAAGCGCTTTGATATCTACACCATATTTCTGACCGATTTCATACAACTTTGCTAGTTGCTCTTTCAATGCTTCAGCTAATTTCTCATCTGGTGGTATAATAGTCTTCTTGCCTTTTGGCACTAAATACAAGACGTACAGCGAAATAAAATCAACTAAAGTTCCCAATCCAGGTAAAGCATGTTGATCGGCTTGTTTTCCTGCTAGCAGAAGAGCCAAACCACCTTCTATCGAGTTCCTTGTTACCTCTAAAAATTGACCGCTCAGTTCTTGGACAAAGTCCTGTGGAGAAAGGTTTTCTAACTTTTGTAGATTGGGAGTAAATTCATATCCTGCTGCTGTTGCTTGTTCTAAGACACACCATTGTGTAAATTCTTGCAACGCTTCATCACTTAGGTGTAAAAGATGTTTGTGTAATGTTGGTTCAGTCACAGGTTCACCAATGTAAATGTAAAGAAGAGAATCTCACGCACTTGTCGCAAAGTTGTCCTTAGCGCCTTTGCGACGAATGCATTTCTGTTATTTATGCTGTCCGAAAACGTGCGAGTTCTTGACCCGTTTTCGCATCGTGAGCATGAACGGTACAAACGAGACAAGAATCAAACGATCGCGCTACGTGTCCAACTTCAATAGGATCGCTAGAATCAACAATAGGCGTTCCAATTAAGGCTTCTTCAATAGGTCCGCGTACCCCTTGAGCATCTCTTGGTCCGACGTTCCAAGTTGTGGGAGCAATCACTTGGTAGTTTTTAATCTTGCCATTTTCTAATTCCACCCAATGGCATAGAGAACCCCGTGCTGCTTCTGTTGCACCCCAACCACGTCCATCTTTTTCCTTTGGTTTAATATACCAAGGGTCGTTTAACTGGAACTCACGCAAGCAATGTTCTGCTTGTCGGTACAACTTGACAATTTCATGCACTCGTGCTAATTGACGTAGGTGAGTACTTGCTCCACCCATTGCCTTGAATGCACTCAAGATAAACCCATCGTAATGCTGCCAAGATTCGCCATGTGTGCCACCTGCTACTAACTGACGTGCAAGTGCGCCTGCTTCCAAACGTCCATAGTCTTGATGGCGGACTGCAGTTGACCAAGAGTAGGCATTTTCAAAGTCTTTGTCGTTCTGCTCAATTGGTTGAGTCACGCGATCAAAAGGATGAATATCTTCTGTCCCTTCGTCGTACCAGGCGTGAGTGGTATTTTCGCGAGCAAAAATATGATCCATGAGAGTGTGAGTATCGCTAAAACTGTCATACACCCCACTCTTCATAATCATGGCAGCATTGCGGGTAGCAATTGTAGGCTTTTGGTACTTATCTTCATGGGGTAAATATCCCCAAGTGACATACTTACCTACACCTGCACCATATTTATCCAAACCAATATCTAAACCCATGCGCCAGTAAAAACCCAAGTCAGAATTGGCATGATTTGGGTTTTCTTCTAGCCAAACCATGAAGTCTTTATAGGTTTTGATTTCTTCATAACGTTCTAAAGAACAACCCAACCACACGGGTTCTAACCAATTGGTGCGGAAATATTCTAGAATTGACCAAGCACGGGTAATGTCCGTTAAAGTGGGAGCGCACATCACACCACCAGGCACCATGTAACTAGAATGAGGCCACTGTCCCCCCAGTAATGCATAAATTTCTACCGGCTTACCAGAAATTGTGATACCCAATTCGTAGGATTTACCAGTAAAGGCTGCAAAGCGTCTGCCAGCTTCTTCGTAAAAAGAACTTTGCTGATACTTTTTATGTGTGAGATCGATCGCAAACAAACCGTAAAAATAACGGGGAATGCTTTGAATGGTTTCAACGATTTGACCTAAATTTCTTGCCAAAATGGCATTGCGCGGAACTTCTGTTCCCCATGCTGTATCTAATGCCCAGGATGCACAAGTCAGGTGAGAACCACCGCAAATACCGCAAATACGAGGTGTTGCAATTAATCCAGCTTGCGGGTCTTTGCCTCTGAGAATAATTTCAAATCCGCGAAAAAGTTCGGCATGAGTCCAAGCGTTGACCACATACCCATCTTCTATATCAACGCGAACATCTAAATCACCCTCTACTCTCCCAACAGGCGAGATATCTAATGTTTGGATTGTCATTTGTCAAAAGTCCTTTGTCACTGGTCACTGGTCACTGGTCACTGGTTACTGGTCACTGGTCATTGGTCACTGGTCACTGGTCACTGGTCACTGATTCTAAACTGTAAAAATATCTTCTTCTGCCCAGGTAGGTACCATGTTCTTAGCAACAACGGTAAGAAAAGCATAGTCTTGCCTTTTCATACCAGGGGGTATGTCTTTAGGAACTCCCATTAAGGTTTGTGTCTTAAACACTGTTCCTGGTTCCAAGTCGTAGAAAGGGAATTCAGGTTCAGTACAACCCAAACACGGCATTCCCGCACGGGTTTTGGAGGAGACTCGGTTCCATAAAATACGGTTGCATGAAGAATGAGTCATGGGACCGCGACAACCTAAGTCGTAGAATAAGCACCCTTTGCGCTGACCAAACTCCGCAACGGATGCTTTGTAGGCAAAATGGACGTTACGGGTACAACCTGTTTGTGTAAAACTTTTGAAAAATGTTTGTGGGCGATTGAATTCATCAAGGGTTATGTCGTTCAAACGCCCTGTTGCGATCGCGACTAATATTTGACTAATCCAGTCAGGATGAGCGGGACATCCAGGGATATTAATGACTGAAAGACCCGCTTGAGATCGATATTCTGTTCCTAAAAAACCACCTTGTTGCCGTTTGAGAAATTGCAATCCCTGTGATTGGCTGGGGTTGGGTGCAGTAGCTGGTATTCCTCCCCATGTCGCGCAGTCTCCTACTGCTACGACAAATTTGGCAACTTTAGATAAATCAAGCAACCAATCTTTCATGGGGCGATCGGCAAACCGATTCCAGTTACCTGTGCCTTTGGGCGCATTAACCACAGTACCCTCAAAGACTAAGATATCCAGAGGGATTTTGCCAGAAATACAATCTCGCAAAAGGGCTTGTAAGTTATCACCTAGTTCCAGCCCTAAAGATGGATGCCAGAGGATTTTAATCCCAAAATCAGCGATTAAATCGCAGACGGTAGGTTCTTCCGCATTCAAAAATGATATGGTGTTGCCCGAACAAGCACCACCTTGCAACCAGAGTACATTAGTCATCTGTGATGTATTTTTATTGCCGACAATATATGGCTCAAATGATAGGTTCAGTGGAGTCTCAACAAAGACAGTTTGGTAAGTAAGGATGTATGAAAAAGAGGCTTGGGTCGAGAAGTGGCGTTGAAGATCCAAGCCTCTCAAACAGCGAGGAAACTATGCCAAGTATTGACATATTACCTATGTAAATTTTTGAGAACCAGACTTAGCGAAACTGCGTGCGAGCCTTACCTTTTGACCAACATTTATCTTTTATTATGAATTATTTTGCAATGTGCTGCTTTATGACAAAACCAAAATTCATCAAAGCATGACAATGAACTGAAGCCCTCCATCACACACCTTGTTCTTGCGATCGCATGACTGAAAATCTTGTCTTTATACAGGTGTAACAGGCTATCCACTGCACAACAAATTGATAGATTTATTGGGTAGTGGGAATTGCCGTGTTCTTGTCTATTCTAAACTAACAGTACAAAATCTGAGAAGAGAGTCTCAATGATGATTTCATACTGCCATAGCTTCTGTATTAATTAGAGATATCAAAATACTTGTCAATATAAAATTTTATTTTTTTTAATAAAAAACTTTAGATGAGGTATCCATGATGTCTTTTAAATAAATTTTTATTATGATATTTCTAAAAAAACAGAGCTAGATTTTTTGAAAAAATCATTAAGAATGATGACAGATGTAGTCACGGGTTTGATATCAGGTGATGTTAACTTAATAGGAGATTTCTTGTTACTTTCACTAGGAATTTTTTTATCTCTTGTTGGTGGTGCTATTGGTGGAATGCTGTTAGCAGGCAAAGAGTTTGGTTATCAATTTTCTGCTACAATTGGCAGCTTGTTAGGTCCTGCGGGTGTGATTCCTGGTGTCATTGTAGGGCTAGTTATACTGAAGATTTTACTGACTTGACAAATTAGTAATTATTTAGTCACTGGTCACTGGTTACTGTTAATAGGAGACATTATGTTTCAGATTGCGTGGTTTTCTGCTAAATTATTTTTCAAAGGGAAGTTATTTCGCGACCCCGTTTATTTTATCAAACAAATAGCGATCGCGACTATCATAGGTTCGTTAGTATTAGTCTCACTAGCACTAGTGAAACTACCGTTATTACTAGCAGTTGCAGCCTCTAGCTTACTGACAGGTATAATGATGCCCTTCCTCTTAAAAGACTTCAAAATGCAGTAAATTTGATTGTTAGCGATTAGTTAACCGTTAACAATTAAGAGGATATTTGGGGGCATATCCCCAATGTATAAATTACCCTCAGAATAGAATTCTGGGGCTATACAAACAAAGTCCGCCTGCGCGGACTAAAGAAAAATAAAGGTTTGAAACCCACGCAGGTGGGTTTTGCTTGTATAGTCGTGATTTCCAATCGCCAGAAAAAGTATACATGACTCAAGAAACACTTGAAGAACTAGTTAAAGAAATCAGCCGATTTGAAGCAATTATTACTGAATGGGATGAAACCCACAGAGGTGTAGTTGCAGGTTTAAAACGAGCAATTGAAGCTTTACATAAAGAAGCATTGACACGTTTAATTAAAAGTGTTAAGCAAGAATCCATGCCAGCCCTACGCAATGCTGTTCAAGACGAAGTCGTGTATGGAGTCTTGCTGTATCACGAACTCATTAAACCCCCTGCACCATCCCTATCACAACGCATTCAAGAAGCTCTCGAGCAAGTCCGTCCTGGGTTAAAAAGCCATGATGGAGATGTCCAGCTTGTAGCTATTAAACTACCAGATACGGTAGAAGTAAAATTAATAGGAGCTTGCAGTCATTGTCCGGTTTCCAATCTAACGTTATCTCAAAGCATTGAACAAGCAATTAAAACCTATTGTCCTGAAATTACCCAAGTTATTGCAGTTTATTAATCGCTTAGATCCTGCTTAGATCCCCGACTTCTTGAAGAAGTCGGGGATCTGTCCAAACTTACCCATCAAAACTGATATAGTTAAGTACTAAGCTGTGCGAAAACGTGCCAGTTCTTCACCCGTTTTCGCGTCGTGGGCGTGAACGGTACAAACCAGACAAGAGTCAAACGATCGCGCCACATGACCAACTTCTACTGGATCGGTTGAGTCCAATATAGGTGTTCCAACTAAAGCTTCCTCAATAGGTCCGCGTATCCCTTCAGTATCGCGGGGTCCTATATTCCAGGTACTGGGAGCTATAATTTGGTAGTTCTTAATCTTACCACCTTCAATTTGTACCCAGTGACACAAAGCTCCTCGTGCGGCTTCTGTTGCTCCCCAACCCTGTCCGTCTTTTTCTTTAGGTTTGATATACCAGGAGTCGTTTAATCGGAACTCACGCAGACAGTGTTCTGCTTGTCGATACAACTTGACCATTTCGTGAACTCGTGCAAGTTGACGTAAATGGATACTTGCACCTCCCAACTGCTTAAACACATTTAGGATAAATCCGTCATAATGCTGCCAAGATTCGCCGTGTTTGCCACCTGCTACTAACTGACGTGCAAGCGGTCCTGCTTCTAACCGTCCGTATTCTTGATGACGTACTGCTGTTGACCAGGAATATTTCCCTTGAAAATCTTTGATGTTGTTTTTAATGGGTTTGGTTGTGCGCTGAAAAGGATGAATGTCTTCTGTTAATTCGTCATACCAAGAGTGAGTTGTATTTTCTCTGACAAAAGCATGATTCATTGAGGTGTGAGTGTCACTCAAACTGTCATACACTCCACTTTTCATAATCAGGGCTGCATTTCGTCCCTCTATTGTGGGTTTTTGGTATTTTGTTTCGTGGGGTAAGTATCCCCAACTGATATATCGACCTACACCTGCACCATATTTATTCAAACCAATATCTAAACCCATGCGCCAGTAAAAACCTAAGTCAGAATTGGCATGATTGTGACTCTCTTCTAACCACATCATGAAGTCTTCATAGGTTTTGATTTCTTCATAACGTTCTAAAGAACAACCCAACCACACTGGTTCTAACCAATTGGTGCGAAAATATTCCAGAATTGACCAAGCACGGGTAATGTCCGTTAAAGTAGGGGCGCACATCACCCCACCAGGAACCATGTAGCTAGAATGAGGCCATTGACCTCCAAAAAGGGCGTAAATTTCTACTGGTTTGCTAGAAATTGTGATGCCAAGTTCGTAAGATTTACCAGTAAAGGCTGCAAAGCGTCTGCAGGCTTCTTCATAAAAAGAACTTTGCTGATACTTTTTGTTGGTCAAGTCAATTGCAAACAAACCATAAAAGTAGCGGGGAATACTTTGAATGGTTTCAACGATTTGACCCAAATTCCTTGCCAAAATCGCATTGCGCGGAACTTCTGTTCCCCATGCTGTATCCAAAGCCCAAGCAGCACTAGTTAAGTGGGAAGCACCGCAGATACCGCAAACGCGAGGTGTGACAATTAATCCGGCTTGAGGGTCTTTTCCCCGCAGAATAACTTCAAATCCGCGAAAAAGTTCGGCATGAGTCCAAGCGTTGACCACATACCCATCTTCTATATCTACCCGAACATCTAAATCGCCCTCGACTCTCCCAACAGGCGATATATCTAATGTTTGAATTGTCATTTGTCAAAAGTCCTTTGTCACTGGTCACTGGTCACTGATTATTCCCTAAATTGTAAAAAAATCATCTTCTGCCCATGCTGGCATAGTGTCTTTGGAAACAAGTGTGAGTAGGGCGTAGTCTTTCTTGTTTACTCCTGTCGGTAAGTCTTTAGGAACTCCCATCACGGTTTGTGTCTTAAATACTGTTCCTGGCTTGAGGTCGTAGAATGGGAATTCTGGTTCAGTACAACCTAAACATGGCATTCCCGCACGGGTTTTGGAGGAGACTCGATTCCATAAAATACGGTTGCACGAAGAGTGGGTCATAGGTCCGCGACATCCTAAGTCGTAAAACAAGCATCCTTTTCGTTGACCAAATTCTGTGGTTGATGCTTTGTAAGCAAAGTGGATATTGCGGGTGCAGCCTGTTTGGGTATAAGTGTTGAAGAAGGTTTGAGGACGATGCAGTTCGTCTAGAACTATATCACCAATTCGATTTGTGGCGATCGCAACTAATATTTGAGTTATCCAATCAGGATGGGCTGGACATCCGGGAATATTAATGACAGGTAATCCCGATTTTGCTCGGAAGTCTTTACCTAAAAATCCTCCTTCTTGACGTTTGAGAAATTGCAATCCTGTAGATTCGCTGGGATTGGGTGCCATTGCGGGTATTCCTCCCCAACAGGCGCAGTCTCCCACTGCTACAACATACTTGGCAACTTGTGATAAGTCGTTTAACCAGTCTTTCATGGGGCGCGAGGCAAAACGGTTCCACTCCCCAGTGCCATCAGGTGCATTAATCACTGTGCCTTCAAAAACGAGAATGTCTATGGAAATTTTTCCCAAAAGACATTGCCACAGCATTGTTTGCAAGTTTGTACCTAGTTCTACACCTAGAGATGGATGCCAAAGTATGTTAATACCAAAGTCAGTGATGAGGTCGCAGACTGTAGGTTCTTCAGCATTGAGAAATGACATAGTGTTGCCCGAACAAGCACCACCTTGCAGCCATAATAAGTTGGTCATTTGCTATCTTTTCTCTAGTAAAAAAGTATAAAGGATGAAGTATAAAGGATCGAACATTCAGAGGATGTTGGGAAAGTTTTGGGCAAATAGAATTCACTACTATACAAACAAAGTCCGCCTATACGGACTAATGGAAATTCAAGTTTTAAACCCACACAGGTGGGTTTTGCTTGTATAGCCGCGAATTCTATTCGCTAGGGCAGTCAGATTTATCCTTTATTTCATATCATGTCATGTATTTTTTGATTCTACTGTTTATTATTTACATAAAATTTTATATTTTTTAGCTAAAAATATATTCAAAATAAAACCAAAAAGTTATAAAATAACATCTTCTTTTGCTGTTTCAAGCTAATATGTGAGCAATTGCATCATTATATTCACCTCAATGTATGGGTACGGCCTTTTCGTACCCATACTGAGCTTTTTCTAAAAATTAACTCTTTTGAGCTTAATTTAGTGATTTTTTTCCATATCTATGTCAATTATAATCTAATGAAATTTTGTTTAGTAGGGTGGGCAATGTCCACCACAAGCCTTAGATGTTGGGCTTTAGCCCTACCTCCGTAGGTTTTAAATATCAAATAATGTCGTATAAAATCAAATGAATTTTGATCGTAAGCTGTTGAGTAAAGTTTTTCTCTGACAACATATTATGATTTAATAAATTCTCTACAAACCATCAAAATATTATAAAAAATCCAAAAAATAGATTATAATAAATATTAATAAAATACTTATATCTTTTTAGGGATAAAGTGTTTTATATTGGAAGAAAATAACTCTTCATCGCCGAACTTTTGAGGAAACTCAGGCGACTCATCCTAGAAGAGACTCTCTATTTTAAGGGATTCAATTGCGTAAAGCCTCAAGAAACACATTTACAATTCGGTGTTGAGGAAATAGTGTTTCTTTTATGTGTCACAAATATGTTGTGTCCTTGGGGTAAATTTTCATCTTATGGAAACACCATATCTTTTACCTGTTAAACGTGGAATGGTCAAGATAGGAATCCATAAGAAATTTATGAATTTGTGAGGTGTGAGGTAGGTAAAGATATCTACAAATTTGCTCTAGCAAAGTAACACACTGTTACACATTTTACTTGTGAACAGTCAAATTTTGACTTTTGACTTTTGAATTATTTATGACCCCTAGCATCACAGATTCAGCCGTAAAGGCAGCAATGGATGTCATTGCCTCGTCTCCAGCAACGACACAAGAAAAAATTCAAATGTTAATTGAAATGGCGCAGGGCTTTCAAAAAAAGCCGAAAGCTGCCCAAGATTTGTGGAATGCTCTGTCATTATACAACCAGGCACATGATTTATGTGCTGACGAGCATTTGCTGTGGAAAGCTAGAGCAAAAGCAGGAATGGCAAGTACTTTAAAGGCGATTCCTGATATTGGAGCGCAATTGCTGTTAGAAGCAAAAGAACAATTAGAAGAGGCGATCCCAATTTTGCAACAGCTTGCTTTACCAGAGGAAGTGGCAGAAGCCCAAATGAATTTAGGGTTGGTGTTACAGTCGCTCGTACCTTTTAACTTAGCACGGACAACTGACAGCATCCAAGCTTACCACAAGGCATTGCAAGTATTTACTTGTCAGGAGTACCCGCAAGAATATGCGATTTTACACAATAATATTGCGATCGCATACCTATCCATGCCCGTTACATCAGAACGGCAATACTTACATCAAGGCTTAGCTGTACAAACCTTTGAGGAAGCATTAAAGCATATTCGACTGATAGATCATCCTAGAGAATATGCAATGTTACACAACAATCTCGGTAATGCTTTGCAATATTTACCAAGCACTCATCCAATAGACAATATTTTACGAGCTATAGCTGCCTATGATGAAGCATTAAAAGTCCGCGATCGTAAAGACACGCCTCTTGAATATGCTAATACAATTTCTAATAAAGCCAACGCTCTATTAAATTTACCAGATGACTTAGATAAACCAGAATTGAGGAATCCTCAAAATCTTGCCAAAGCGAATGCCTACTATGAAGAAGCTTTGGAAATTTTCACCCAATACGGGCAGATAGAACAAGCGAGATTAATAAATGAGCTAAGGGTTAGTGGATAGTGGTTAGTTGTTAGTGGTAGAACTATTAACAACCAACAACTAATAACTAACAACTAACAACTAACAACTAACAAAAAAATGGCAAATTTCTTAACCAATCCTTCAGTCACAGAACTCTTCACCAGTTTAATAGCTGATGACTTAAATCTAACGACTGGATTTGTTTGGTTTTTAGTAGCAACAGTCATATCCATGCTGGGTGGTGCTATAGGAGGAATGCTGTTAGCCGGACGCGATATTGGGTATGAGTTTTCTGCTCTACTTGGTGGATTATTTGGTCCGGCTGGTGTGATTCCTGGAGTTGTTCTGGCACTCATAGTCATAGATTTGTTGAGGAGTTTTTAGGAGGATCTATGTTAGAGATAGGCTGGTTTACAGCCCGGTTATTTTTTCAAGGGAAACTACTGCGAGACCCTATGTATTTTGTACAGCAAACTTCATTCGGTATTGGTATCAGTGCGCTCATGTTGTTTTTATTTGCACAAGCAAACGTGAGTCTTTGGATGTCAGTTCCGATATCGAGTTTTATGGCTGGCTTAATTATGCCGTTTCTTCTTAAAGACCTCAAGTTGAAGTAAGTTGTCATACTGGCAAGTCAACAGATGGGCAACTTGTCAGAATAGATTTGACGAAGTTTAAACTCCGCACTTTAAAGGGTTTTAGTGATAGCACCAACAAGCACACAAAAAGAGACAGAAATTGCCAACAGCTTACTCCTTTCGCCTCAAGGTGCTCAAGTCATTTTGGGAAAAAGTCTGGAACCAGGACAATTAGCAATGCCTGTCGCACCTAGCAGCCAAGAAATGTTTGGTCCTCGTGGTGCCTGTTTGATATCGGAAACAGGACCTTTGTGGGTATCGGATACAGGACATCATCGTTTGTTGGGATGGCGTAACAGACCAACCGAAGATGGTCAAAAAGCAGATTGGGTCATTGGACAACCAGATTTTTACCATGAGGGACAAAATGCGAAAGGCGAAGTTGGAAGAGCTACTCTGAGTGTTCCAACTGGTATTTGTGCTTGTGGGGAAGGATTGGCGGTAGCAGATGCTTGGAACCACCGGGTTTTAATTTGGAAAAAATTACCAGAGGATAACAATGTTCCAGCAGATGTTGTGTTAGGTCAAGCTTGCTTTACCGAAAATCAACCAAATCGGGGAAATCAAGTAGCTGCAGCCCATACCTTGAACTGGTGTTATGGAGTTTTTTACCATCAAGGAAGGTTGTTTGTAACTGATACCGGAAATCGACGAGTTTTAATTTGGTATCAAATACCCGAAGAAAATGGTCAGCCTGCCGATCTAGTATTAGGACAACCAGATATGATGTCTCGCAATGAAAATGGTGGTGGTTCTCCTTCTGCATCCAGTATGCGTTGGTGCCACGATATCACCTTTTGGGGAGACAATTTGATTGTTACAGATGCAGGTAACAATCGGGTGATGATTTGGCAGGAAATGCCAACAGAAAACAATGCTCCTTGTACAGTCGTGTTAGGGCAAAAAACTTTTGATTCAGTGGAAATGAATCAAGGAGTTTATTTTCCTAGCGCTCATAGTCTGAGTATGCCGTATGGTGTGGCTTCTGTAGGGAAGTGGTTGTTAGTGGCAGATACTGCTAATTCTCGGTTATTGGGATGGAAACAGCCTCAATCAATGATGGCTTTGCAAGGAGTGAGGAGTGATGCGATCGCCGGACAATTGGATTTTCACAGTAAAGGTGAAAATCGCGATTACGGATTGCCAACGCGAGACAGCCTAACTTGGTGTTATGGAGTCAAAGTATGTGGCAATACAGCGGTCATCGCCGACTCAGGAAACAACCGAATTCTGTTATGGCACTTCGACTATGAATTTTGAAGAAATTAGAATTTGCGGTACTGTGCAAGGAGTTGGGTTTCGACCTACAGTGTATCGCCTTGCCAAAGCTTGTGGTTTACATGGCGATGTTTGTAATGATGGTCAAGGAGTCTTGATTCGGGTATCTGGGAAACAAGAATCAATAGATGAATTTGTCCACAAATTACAGAAAGAATGCCCACCATTAGCAAAGATTAATATATTAACGCGCCAGCGTTATCAAGGCGAATTTCAATTCGATGACTTTGTAATTTCTGTCAGTGTGAGTGACAGGGTGAAAACTGAAATTGCCCCTGATGCTGCCACTTGTCCGCAATGCAAAGCAGAAACCCTCGATCCCTTCAGCCGTTGGTATCGCTATCCCTTCACAAACTGCACTCATTGCGGTCCCCGCTTGAGTATTATTCGTGCCATTCCTTATGACCGTAGCAATACAAGCATGGATGTTTTTGCCATGTGTCCGGATTGTTCTCGCGAATATAAGGATGTCAATAATCGCCGCTTTCACGCTCAACCCGTAGCCTGTCATGTCTGCGGTCCTAACGCTTGGTTAGAACGTTCTGATGGTAAACCAATAACAAGTTCTATGTTTTCTATGCTAGACGATATTGATTCTGTTTGTACCTTACTGCAAAAAGGTGAGATTGTCGCCATTAAGGGTCTAGGAGGATTTCACCTAGCTTGCGATGCTTCCAATGAAACTGCAGTGCAAAAACTGCGTCAGCGCAAAGGACGCGAAAGCAAGCCTTTTGCTTTGATGGCAAGAGATATGGCTGTCATTGAAGAATACTGTACTCCTAGTACTGAGGAAAGAGAATTACTTGAAAGCCCTGCAGCACCTATTGTATTGCTTGAAGCTTCATCAGGTGATGAGGGTGAAAGAGGAAGTGGAAGAATCACTAAAATGGAAAGCTGGACAGCGAAAAAAAAACTTACACTCCAAGCCGCATAGCACCCTCTGTAGCACTTGGGCAAAAAACCCTTGGCTTTATGCTTCCTTATACCCCGCTTCACCATCTCATTCTTAAGCGGATGAATCGTCCGATTGTCTTGACTAGTGGCAATTTTTCTGATGAACCACAGTGTATTGATAATGATGAAGCCCGTGAGAAGTTGGGGAAAATTGCTGATTATTTTCTCTTCCACAATCGGCAAATTGTTAACCGGATTGATGATTCAGTCGTGAGGGTTGTAGGGGATAAAGTGCAAATTGTTCGTCGTGCTAGGGGCTATGCGCCAGCACCTATCCATTTACCACCTGGTTTTCATAGTGTCCCACAGATTTTGGCAATGGGCAGTGAGTTGAAAAATACCTTTTGTCTATTGCAAGATACAAAAGCGATCGTATCCCAGCATTTGGGAGATATAGAAAATGCAGTTGCTTTCCGTGCTTATCAGGATATTCTGAATTTATACTTGAATTTATTTGAGTATAAACCAGACGCAATCGCTGTCGATCTTCATCCTGAGTACTTATCTACAAAACTTGGCAAAGAACTGGCGTCAGTTCATGAGTACGGGTACAACACAACTGTACCCTTACTTTACATTCAGCATCACCACGCGCATATTGCTGCTTGTATGGTAGAGAACGGTGTACCGATGAATTCTCCCCCTGTTTTAGGTGTCGCCTTCGATGGATTGGGTTACGGCGAAGATGGCACACTCTGGGGGGGAGAATTTCTTTTAGCAGATTACCGTAAATTTAAAAGATTAGCAACATTTAAACCAGTTTTCATGCTTGGTGGAAAACAAGCCATCAAAGAACCTTGGCGTAATACCTACACTCAATTAATATCTAGCTTTTCGTGGGAAGAATTACAAGAAAAATACGGAAATTTAGAAATTATTAAATTTCTAGAACAAAAGCCTTTAAAGCTTCTGAATCAAGTTATAGGAAAACAAATTAATTCTCCTCTTACCTCATCCGTTGGTCGTTTATTTGATGCAGTTGCTGCTGCTATTGGTATTTGCCAAGAAAGATGCAGTTATGAAGGACAAGCAGCGATTGAAATGGAAGCTGTATGCGATCGCACTCTTTTAAAGAATTCTGCCAAAACATTTGGTTATTCTTTCACAATTCAACTTATAGATAAACTCTATAATATAAATCCCTATCCAATGTGGCAAGCTTTGTTGGATGATTTGCAACAACAGGTTCCTCAATCAGTTATTGCAGCTAAATTTCATCTAGGCTTAGCCAATACCATTGTAGAAACCGTAAATTTACTTTGTCAAGAAAATTTGATTGATTGTGTTGCACTCAGTGGAGGAGTTTTTCAAAATCGTATTTTGTTAGAACAAGTCAGCACAAAATTAAAAGCCTTAAATATCAAAGTTCTGACTCATAGTTTAGTTCCAACCAATGATGGAGGATTATCATTAGGACAAGCGGCGATCGCAGCTGCTTCTTTACAAAACACGTAGGTTGGGTTGAGGAACGAAACCCAACATTTATAAATATTTGTTAGGTTTCTACCAAAATTCTCAGCCCTTGTAGTATTGCACCCTAACCTACAAAAAAAGGAAAACAAAATGTGTTTGGGAATCCCCGGTCAAATTACAGAAATAACAGATATTGAGAAAAAATTAGCTGTTGTTAATATTGGTGGTGTAAAGCGCCAAGTTAATATTGCTTGTATTGTTGACGCACAGCATCCAGTTGAATCTTGTGTTGGAGATTGGGTACTCGTTCACGTTGGCTTTGCCATGAGTAGAGTTAACGAACAAGAAGCAGCCGAAACAATTCAACTCTTAGAAGAACTTGCAAATTTTGTTTAACCTCTAACCCCTATGAAATACGTTGACGAATTTCGAGAACCGAAAAAAGCTTTATCTCTACTCAAAGAAATTGAAAAATTATCGCGAAAGCTAAAAAAGCCTATCAAGATTATGGAAATCTGTGGCGGGCATACTCATTCTATTTTTAAATATGGTATTGAGGACATCTTACCTGAGACTATTGAATTAATTCACGGTCCCGGTTGTCCTGTTTGCGTAATGCCAAAGGGAAGGCTAGATGATGCTATTGCTATAAGTCAAAATCCCAATGTTATTTTAGCAACCTTTGGGGACACAATGCGAGTTCCCGGTTCAAAACTGAGTCTGTTACAAGCCAAAGCACAAGGCGCGGATATCCGCATGGTTTATTCGCCATTAGACAGCTTGCAAATTGCGAGGGAAAACCCCAATAAAGAGATTGTTTTTTTTGCTTTAGGCTTTGAAACAACTGCCCCCAGTACAGCTTTAACTCTCTTGCAAGCAGCAACTGAAGAAATTAATAACTTTAGTATGTTTTGCAATCACGTCCTTGTGATTCCTGCTCTTAGCGCATTATTAGATAATCCAGATTTACAACTTGATGGTTTTATCGGTCCGGGTCATGTCAGTATGGTTATTGGTACTGACCCTTATCAGTTTATTTGTCAAGAGTATGATCAACCGATTGTTATTTCCGGATTTGAACCGTTAGACATTTTTCAATCAGTTTGGATGCTGTTGCGACAAATATTAGAAAATCGTTGTGAAGTAGAAAATCAATATAATCGATTGGTAGAAAAAACAGGGAATCATGTAGCGATCGCAGCGATGAACAAAGTTTTTGAAGTGCGAGAAAATTTTGAGTGGCGTGGGTTAGGGGATATACCTTATTCTGGCTTAAAAATTCGTTCTGACTATGCTAAATTTGATGCAGAATTAAAATTTTCTGTCCCCAATCTTAAAGTTGCTGACCATAAAGCTTGTCAGTGTGGAGAAATCCTTAAAGGAGTTTTAAAACCTTGGCAATGTAAAGTATTTGGTACCGCTTGCACTCCAGAAACACCTATCGGGACTTGTATGGTGTCTTCAGAAGGTGCTTGTGCGGCGTATTATCAGTATAGTCGCTTTTCAAAGATGCCTGGGAAAGTATAAAGGATAAAGAATGAAAACATTTATCTTTTATACAAACCAAAATTTATCTTCCCAATGTTTTGTGTCTGTATGATACCTTTGTAGATGACCTACATTAGTAGTTGCAATTATTACTGTTGTCCCTTCATTCTGAGACATAATTATTGCTGTTGCACTTAGGATGACATCTCCGTCAAGTGCTTCTTCTCCTGCGGTTTGCTGACCTGTACTGCGTGCCCATCCCCATAATCCTGCGGCTTTGAGCATTATTTCTGTTGTTATGGGCGCATATCTTATATTCTCAAGACTTTTAAGTTTATCTAATCTTTCTATGCTTTTTTCTAATTTCTGATGAATTAATTCTCTACGAACTTCATAATCTGTTATTTCAGGAATATAAACTATAGAACAGCTTAATATCTTTCTGAACCATTGTTGGCATCTAATCACTCTTTCTTTCTTACTAGTACCATGTATTATCCAACCAAGTGGTCCAGAATCTAAAAGAACAAGGTTTTTATTCATGAGAAAATAGTTCGCCCACCCCGCTTTATTCTTTCTTCATCAATTCCTTTTTCAAATATTTCTAGTGATTTTGTCACTTCATCTTCACTATATGTTTTCTCCCAATCTTCAAAAAGCTCATCTACAGTTTTCAATTTAATATTAAATTTTCTATTATCATTATTGATTTCCCATAAAATAGCTCTTGCCACAATCCCAATTTGAATGGCATAATCTGGGATTATTGTTTTTTGAAATTCATAGCTAGGCTTCCAGTTATTAACTGTTTCTGAAGCTAAATTTTCTAGAATTTCTTTAACAATCTTAAACAAACTAAGTGATTCTACTGGAAATCTAGATTCTACTAAATGAAGTAGTTCTAGTAAAGCTATATTTAAATTTTCTAGCCATCTACTTTCGTTTTGTACTTTAGCTTGAATCGCAAGTAAAGGTAAAAACAAAATGAATTCTGATTCTATTTTTTTGAGGCTTGTCTCTACCTTTTCAAGAGTCTGGTTAACTTCATATGACAATTTGTATCTTAATCTAGTTTTAGCATTGTCAACGTGATTTTGTAAGATATTTATTAACTTTATTTTTTTCAGTAAATCTTCTACTTCTTCGCTCTTCATCTGACTAATTCTTGTTAAAGAATCAATCATTTCTTCTTGAGGAATATCAGCACAGCAACCAGAGTGGAATATAGTCTCAAGTCCTTTGGTTACTTCTGCTATTTCCTTATGTGTATCGGAGTGACTTTTGGTGATGTAATTTCTGACTTGAATAGGATCTTCTGCTAATAGAGACATGGTATCCTCCTATTAATATTTTACTGGCATTTTGAGAATTTTTTTGAAGACTAAAAACTAGCGTAGAGTAGATTCCGAGTACAGATGATACTAACGCTTACTAGTTTACACTATTTACATTAAACAAGCATTTTCACTAGTAAGGAATCCAAACTAAATAAATGAAATTTTTTGTGGAATGGGCATCTTGCCCGTCCCTTTTCATGAAGTAGGCAGGGATGTCAGGCGCACAAGAGTATTGCACCTTATTCAATCCACATTCCTAAGTAGCTAAGCACGAGCGATCGCCTAGACCAAGAATTGTGTTGTTTAATTTTTCTTCAAAGAATTGCTGTCTCATCTAAAGGTACTATACTTTATCGAAGAGCTTAAATATTATAACCCCATGTCAGATAATCAGGGCTTTGCAGATCGAAATTCTCAACCTTTGCGCGTCATTATATCTGGTGGTTCGATGGACGGTCTGTGTGCGGGGTTGGCACTGCGCCGCATTGGCTGTCATGTGAGAATTTTTGAACAATTGCCTAATGTTTTGCAAAATTGGGGTGCTGGTCTTGTTGTCCAATTGGAAATGGCTCGCTTTCTCTCCGAACATGGTGTTGCTGCAAAAGAAGCAGTAGGTGTTCTGTCTGAGAAGCAACAGTTTCTATCAATTGATGGCAGCATAATTTGGGAAGAAGCAACACCACAAGTCATGATTTCCTGGGATATGCTCTATCATCAACTCAGGAAAGGTTTCCCAAATGAGTTTTACCATCAAGGAAACCAAGTTGTTGGTTTTGAGCAGAGTGACAACTGCGTAAAGGTGTGCTTGGAAGATGGGCAAGAAGAGGAGTGCGATCTACTGATTGAGGCTAACGGTGCAGGTTCTACAATACGTCAGCAACTGCTACCAGATGCCATTCCTCATTATGCAGGGTATGTTGCATGGCGAGGAATGATCAATGAAAGCGTTCCTTTGCCTGAAGTTGCAGAATTTTTGGCTCACAACTTCACATTCTATAACGGACCTAGTATGCAAGCAATTTGTTATTTGGTACCGGGACTAAATGGGGAACTAGAGGTCGGAAAGCGCCGATTTAACTGGCTTTGGTACTTTGGTGTTCCTGCAGAAGAATTACCGGAAGTGATGAGCGATGACCAAGATGTTATACAAAAATTTTTTTTGCCTCAAGCAGAAGTCACAGAAAAAGTCATGCAACAGCGCAGTGTAGAAGCAAAGAGGTTTTTACCAGAAGTCTTTCAGCATTTGTTTGAATTGACAGAAAAACCTTTGATTCAGCCAATCTACGATCTGTTAGTACCCCGTATGGCTTTCGGACGAGTGTGTTTAATCGGTGATGCGGCATTTCTTATCCGTCCTCATACAGATGCTGGTACTTCCAAAGCTGTTACAAATGCTGTCGAACTTGCACAAGAGTTACAGGAAGCTCGCGGAGATGTGGTAGAAGCCCTTAAAAGTTGGGAAATGACTCAACTTGCTTTAGGGAATTACTTGAGAGTTTTGGGAGTTACTTTGGGCAACCGCTTGGGGCTTTCTAACTATTCCTCAGTTGTCCTTCGTCATCCCTAAGTCTTAGTGACTCCTTCCCAGGAGGCGGAGCCTTTCTTGACATCTCCCCCGGTTGAAACACGGGGGATTCTTACATGGATATCCCACAACCAAATATGAAAAAGGAATATCCCTACTCCCTACCCCCTATCATTTAATATGAATTTTTCCTCGGCAAATTCAGGACAGCATTCCTTCACTCCAAAAGTCCAATTGTTTCGCCGCTCAGTTAAAGTGACAGATACTCACATTACCCTCGCACATGGCAGTGGTGGTACAGCTATGCGCGATTTGATTGACGATATTTTTGTTAAAAATTTTGATAATCCTATTCTTTCTGAATTAGAAGATCAAGCGAGTTTCAATTTAGCTCATCTATTACAACAGGGAGATAGACTAGCTTTCACGACAGATTCTTATGTTGTAGATCCTTTGTTTTTTCCTGGTGGCGATATTGGCAAATTGGCTGTCAATGGGACAGTGAATGATTTAGCCATGAGTGGTGCTAAACCCTTGTACCTCAGTTGTAGCGTAATTTTAGAAGAAGGGCTGGCTGTAGAAACTTTACGGCGTGTTGCTGAAAGTATGCAAGTTGCTGCTAAAGAAGCTGGTATAAAAATTGTGACAGGTGATACAAAAGTTGTACATCGTGGTGCTGCAGATAAATTGTTTATTAATACTGCTGGTATTGGTGTGATTCCAGCAGGAGTTAGTATCTCAGCCCGTAATCTTCAACCAGGAGATGTGGTTATTGTCAATGGTGAATTGGGCAATCATGGCACAGCAATTTTAATCGCTCGTGGAGAATTAGCGTTAGACACTCAGATTGAAAGTGATTGTCAGCCCTTAAATGGTTTAGTTGATACTATTTTGAATGTGTGTCCTGATGTTCATGCCATGCGAGACGTAACGCGAGGTGGTTTAGCCACAGTGTTAAATGAATTTGCTGTCAGTTCGCAAGTGGGAATTCGTCTTGATGAGCAAGCTTTACCAGTTCGAGAAGAAGTCAAGGGTGTTTGTGAAATTCTGGGTTTAGACCCATTGTATCTAGCAAATGAAGGTAAATTAGTGGTAGTTGTAAGACGTGAGTATGCAGAAATAGTGTTATCTGCTATGCAGTCTCACCCAGCAGGTAAAGATGCTTGTATAATTGGCGAAGTGGTTTCTTCACCTTCAGGCATTGTCTTGTTAAAAACTACTTTTGGTGCTGAACGCATTGTTGATATGCTTGTTGGCGAGCAGTTGCCAAGGATTTGTTGACCAAAAAAAGGCAGAGATCTGAGAGGAATGAATTAACCGCAGATGAACGCGGATGGACGCTGATAAATTTATACCTCAATAGACTGAGAAACGCTATAAAGTAAATTTTTATGTATTAAATTAATATGGCTTTAATATTTTTTATTTATTGCCTTTAGTATTTCAGTAGGTAATGTAATATTGAGTCTTATTAATATCGGATATTTGAATAATAGTCCAGATTTTTATAGAAAAGCATTAGAGTATCAATCGCTTGCTGAAAAAGCTTTTTCAGCAGGTGATATAAATGCTATTGTTTTTTATACCTCTCAACAAAATACTTTTACCATTCGTTCTGGGCTGAAACTTTTGATAGGTAAAATTGATTATCTGATTTTAACAGTTTCTTGTATAGCTAAATAAGGAGACAGAATAATGAAAACAGAACACGAGCGCCAAGAAATTATTAATGCTATCAACGCTATATTGCAGCACGCTTACGACAGTACCTTAGACGAAATTCACGCATTATTAAAGCGCATAGAAGCGGAAGAGAACGAGAACGATTTGAAAGCCTATCATGCTGCTAAAAGTGATGTAGAAAATAATATTACTATCGCATGGGAAGAGATTAAAAAAGAAATTGCTAATGAGAGAAAAAAGGATGTAGCGTGACTTACGAAGTTAAATTTACCAAGGGTGCTAGAAAAATGTTTAGAAAACTATCTCAAGAATTACAAGACCGCATACAACCCAAAATAGATGACTTGGCAATAGAACCACGTCCCAATGGTGTTAAAAAGTTACAGGGTGAAGAAAACACATATCGAATTAGAGTAGGCGACTATCGAGTTATATACGATATTTTCGATGATGTTTTATTAGTAAAAATTGTAGATGTCGGACATCGTAGCAAAGTTTATAAAGATGAAAGTTAGCCAATAATTTTAATCGATATTACAGAAGTACAAAAACCATGGATCGCGGCGAAAGAACTCCTGAGGGAGAGCAATTTCCAGTTCTTCGGGTTGATTAAATCCGATGGAAATTTCGGCGTAAATGATAGGGTTAATTACTAGATTTCCCTGGTTAGTATATTTTGTTAGCATCTGAGATGACCAACCAAACCACCGAGGGTCTTCAGTCAAAACATCTAGGATAACGTTGCTATCAACTAGAACGTCAGTCATAGGTTGTCGCGGGTAAGTTGCATAATTTCATCAGTGCTCTGTTCTCTCGTAGCTTTGCCACGCATAATAGCAATGAGTTGCGCTCCTCGACTCAGATCGGGTTGCTTGCGTAAATGAAGAGTATCACCAATGACTTCAATCTGGATTGCTGTTCCTGGTAGAAGTCCTAGCTGTTCTTGAATATTGGAGGGGATAGCGATCTGACCGTTGGTGTTGATTATTATGATGTTCATACAACAATATTTCTAGTGATGAGACTTAGAATTGAAGTTTATATTGCCTGGTATATCTCTCTCATCATAGTACGGAAATCTCAACGTAAAAGTCGTTTGATGTGATGTGCTCTCTACATCAATGAATGCTCCCATATGCTTCGCTAGTTTTTGCACTAAAGCCAGTCCCAATCCCGTTCCACTATATTTCCAAGGATCGTCATTGGGAATGCGATAGAAGGGGTCAAAAATTCGCAGTTGCTCAAGGGCTGCAATTTCTACTCCGGAATTACTGACACTGACAACTACTGTATCTGCCATCTTAAAAGCAGAAACCATAATTGTTCCGCCTGTAGGAGTGAATTTGCAAGCATTGTTTAAGAGTTCTGTAAGAATACGTTCCAAATCCGCGATTTCTGTTTCCAATAAAGGAATATCGTTAGCTATATTCAGATTTAACTGCTGTTGCTGGCAGCTTGCAAGTTCTCGGAACGGCTCAACGATCGCAGGAAGCCAAGTTTGTAGATCGATAGGAATTAAAGTCAAAGGCTCGATTTTTGCTTCTAGATATGTCAGCGATAACAAATCGTTAATTAACTTACTTTCTCGCCGACACTCTTTATGAAGGATATGTAACAGTTGGGGAATCATGTCTACCTCAAACAGTCCTTCTTGCTTGAGAACACTTTCCATAGTTTGTACTGCAAGATGAATACTGGTGATTGGTGTTTTCAGTTCATGAGAAAGTGTTCTGAGAAATTCTTGTTTTAAATGTTCTAGTTTTTCTGATTCTTGCTTTTGCAATTCAAGCTGAACTTTTAAGTTCTCTACTTGCTGTTGCAATTCCGCTTGTTGGACAGCAATTTCTAAGTGCGTTGTGACTTGTTTGAGCAAGTCTATCTCTGTTTGTTGCCATTGACGGGGTCTGTGGCTTTGTTGAGCCGTTAGCAATCCCCATAATTTTTGCTTAAATAGAATCGGAACAACTATACTGGCTCTTACTTCCATTGAATCCAGTAGATCGATGTAGCAAGGCGCTAACCCTGCTGCATGTATGTCTTCTATAACTTGAATACAACGTCGTTTGTATCGTTCTGCATATTTTTCCGCAAAGCAAGGATCTGCGATCGTTGTTCCTAGCAGCGAACTACTAGAAGTGACATTTGCTTCCACGGCTATAACGCCACTCATATTTGGTTCCAATTGGTAAATGAGTATGCGATCACATCCCAAAAACCGTCTCAGTTCTCTTACCGTCTGATTGAGAATAGTCTTCAAATCCTCAGATTGACAAATGCGTTGTGCGATCGCTTCTAGCAAGGACTCCCTCTGAGTTTGATATTGCACAACCGAATCGTGAATTCTTGGTGTAAAATGCTGACTGCTGTTTTTTTTGTCTGGATTTGGGACTCGTTGACGGACTGCTGATGGCATTTGTGTTAACTCTACAGTTGATTCTGATGAATTGATACTCATGCGAGAGACCTTATCTTGTGTTGCCGACAATACACTCAGCGCTCTCTATCGTAGATATACTAGTAGAAAACGCATTTTTGCACCAAAATCACAGCAAAAGATTTTCAGCCTTTGCTTGTTGAGACTTCTATCTGTCGTTACTTTGTATGAAGAACATGGTCAAACTAGTGCAAGAGACTAAAATATGTGCCCTTAACAGAGAAAAACACGTTTGCAGGTTTACACTAATTTACTAAAATTAATTTTTTAAAATTTTTGTAGTATCTAATTGTTGCACAAACTGTTGCTACCTAGAAAATAGGTTCCTCAGAAAATTTACAATTTTTAATATTTTCCTAATATATCTTAGGTAGGTTGGGGAGCCACTCGCGTGCGGAAAGCAGTGCGTTGCAGTGAGTTTATGCAACTGAATCTGCCAGTAGCGATTGGCGAAGCAGGCTTCGAGCAGATCGAACTGCACTATGCTAACAAATTCCCAAGTACTGATGGGATGTTCCTGACTGCCCTCAAACCAACATACTGATTTCTCGCATTAGCTTTTGTTGTCTCGGATTTTTAGGTAAAATAATCCAATGAGCAATCAAATAACAGTTAATCGGCCTGGTTTGATACTCACACCAGGCCCTGAGGGTTGGTGGGACTCGGAACGTGTTTCCTCGCCGCAGGTCATGCGCTGTCCAGATGGGACTTGGAAAATGTGGTACTACGGTCGAGATGCCAGCTTTGACCGAGACATTAACTTACCTACTGGTCGTTGTGGTCTGGCAATTTCCACTGATGGTGTTTGCTGGGAAAGGGTGAAAGGTCCTCTAACTATGGGTGCTGTTCTTGAGCCAAGCCCAGATCCGAGTCGATTTGACTCCGCCCATGTCGGGGTTAGTCATGTAAAATTCATTGATGGTCTTTATTGGATGTGGTACTTCGGTGGTGACCATACAGTCATAGACATAGGGCAATTCAAAGCGAAAGGCATTCAAATGCGTCCTGGGTGCGCGATTTCTCGGGATGGTATTCATTGGGTACGCTTGGAAGGTCCTTACCAAGGGGCATTCCTAGAAATCGGCAAAACGGGAGAGTTTGACGCACTGTTTTGTGCCTGGTCACAAGTTCTGCGTGATGACGATGGGACCTGGAAAATGTATTACCACACATTCAATCCCACAGTAGGATTTCTCGTGGGATTGGCAGTATCCACGGATGGTTTTCGTTGGAAGAAAGTCGGTCAAATTTTAGGACCAGGTGAGCCAGGTAGCTTTGACGAACGGGGCATAGGTACTCGCCATGTACTAAAGATCAACTCTCAATTTGTGATGTTTTACGAAGGTGTCAACAACAGTGGATATCACTCTATTGGTGTTGCCATATCTGATGACGGTATTCATTGGCAAAAAGGAGAAGGCGAGCAATCTGGTGGTTCTGTCTTCAGCCATGCTCCAAAGGGTTCTGGATGTTGGGATGCAAGGGCAGTTGGTACTCTTTGTGTGGTACCGATGGATGATGGGAGTTTCCGTATGTACTACATAGGTGCTAACGAAGGTGGTCATGATGAGCTATCGTCACAGCACCAGATCGGCTTAGCAGTCAGTGACGGTTCTAACTTTCATCAGTGGTACCGCTATCTATAAAATTTTGCCACCATAGACTCCTGTGAAGACAGCTACCACAAACCAAGTCACTGCCAAACCAACCACTTCGCCTAAAAACAACTGCGTTAAGTGATATAGCAAACCGCCCACAGTCGAACCAATCCCCACTCCAAGCGCCCAACTCACCGAACTTATCAATACCCATTGCAGTGCTAGAGGACTATGCTGTTGGATAGCAAACCAATGAGCTAAACCCATACTGAATCCTGCTATTGCTCCCAAAATCATGCCGTAAACAACTCTCAGGAGAAGAACTTGGGTTGACAGTACCATCCAACCAACAGCACCAATCCCTGCAGTCGTCACAAAAACCCAACCAGCAAGACTGGACCAAACCCACAACCAAGGGTTTTTTAGTCGTCCTCTCAGAATAAAAGCTTGAGGTAATGCAACGAGCAACCCACCCACAACCCCTTGGAGAACATTAATATCTGGTTTTTCACCAATTTCAATTAATAACAAACTTAATAGAAAACCACCAAAAGTTGCGATCACCCACTGTAATGTGAATTTCACTGATTGTGTCTAATCCTCCTGAATTTTCTTTTCTGTGGCGGGAAATATTTCCAAAAAAGCGTTGCGGCGCTGTCTTGGAGAGTCTGGAGTCATATAACTCCACAAACTTTCCCAGTAAAAAAAGGAAACCCCATTAAAGTTTTGCTCTCGCACAACTTTAACCTGTTCTGTAACTTGCTGGATATTAACTGGATTAGTCCAAATTCCGGTTAATATCCCGACACTCACTGGAATTGTGAGGCGAGCATTTTGCACTTCTGGTTGTGAGAGTTCAGCCAAAAAACTGTTTTTGTCACTGCGATACACTTGTAAAACCAACTCATCTACCAAACCTTTTTTTACCCAAGTATCCCAATCTTGTAAATAGTGTTTATACGAAAATCTTTGTGAATTAGGAGACAATGATATCTTAATGTTGGGTTTAACTGCTCTGACAGCGCGAACAATTTCTTGCATGAAACTGGTTATCTTATCAGAACGCCAGCGCATCCACTCTGAGTCAAAAGGATCGGATGGTGGTTTTTTGCCTTGATGTTCTTGCTGATAAAGGTTGATAGTGAAGAAATCATAACCTAACTTGACTGGCATACCAAAATGGTCATCAAGTTGAATTCCATCTATATCATAATTTGTAACGACTTCTAAAATTAACCCTTTGATAAACTCTTTGACTTCTGGATGAAGGGGATTTAACCAAACTTGCTTTCTGATTGTACTTGTACTGATGAACTGTTGCCAAAAAGATGGTTTTGGTGTACTTGTTTGTACGTTATGGAGAGTGTCATCTATTAATTCAGCACCAGAGAGTTGTGTTGTTAGCCAATCAGGATGATGTATTGCTAGTTCCGATTGAGAAGGTAACATCAACCCGTACTCAAACCAGGGAATAACACGTAACTTTTTTTGAGAGGCAAGGTTCGCAATCGTTGCTAAAATATCTCTACCACCATGGATTATCCCTAGTAAAGGTTGTGTTTCTATCCCTATCTCTTTTTTGAGAAGCTGACTTTTATAAAAAGTGTGTCCCCTATTCCAAACAACAGGATAAACCGTATTAAACTTAAGTGCTGAGAGTTGGTTTAAAGCACGGTTGATACCCCAAGGAACAAACAAGACACCGCTACTAACATTAGTTAACCAAACTCCTCTCATTTCTTCTTGATGCGAATAATTTTCATTCTGAAAAGAAATTGAGATAGAAGGTGAAGAGAAAATGAATAGACTCAGGATTAACCCTAAAAGAATAAAATAATTGAACTTGTGGTGAAGAAAACGGTACATCTGAATTATACTGCGATCGCAAATCGGAAGTTGTCCTCCTACTGCCTACTTAATCGGTTTTACCTGAAGAAATGATTTTTGCAATAGGTTGAATACATTATTTACAAATCTTTTATAAAATATCATGAATATAGAAATAAATTTTGTAACTTTAACAACGGATGACAGACGGATATAATATCATATTCGGTAGATTACTCTGATCGCGCTCGAAGATTACCTAATGAAATGAACCGCAAAGACGCAAAGAGCACGTTCGCGAACGCGAGTGCGTGTGCTCTGCACATAGCGTCTCGAAGAGAAGAAGATTCGGTAATCTTATGGCGGTTCGGGAGTAGTAAAGACTTGCCTTGGCGAATAGAATGAGACTGTTGGCGAACTCGTGAGGGGTCAGACCCTTCATACAGATAAAAGAAGAAGTCATGAGAATGATTGAGTCATAAAAGTAGCAAAAGTAGTAAAGTATGACACTTCATCCGCAAGACTGGTCAGAAATTCCAGCAATGACTTTGGAAGTAGCCAAAAAATCCTTTCCCAAAGGAAATATGTATATGAAAATGCGAGATGAATTGGGAGTATTGCAATACTACTCGGTTAACGATAGTCAAGGTGCCAGAACCCCGGTTTCGCACTTATTTACCGGGGTTCTAATTTTCGCTTATCCGAGCAGTATTGTGTACGGTTGTGTTTTACATCTAGATATTAAAGGTGAAAAAATTTGGATACACCATGATGGCACGGAAATTGGCATTGCCGATGAGTTGGTAAAGTTGGGAGTTCCAAAATCAGATATTGTTTTAGCATTTCATGAACTTTTGATGAGGCAATATACCGGGTTTGCAGTGGGTTAAAAAGCAAATTTTGACAGTTCCAACAAGGCGGTTCATTGGGCTACGCCTACGCACTAATCGCTGTTTTGTTAACCGTTGGTTCCGGAAGCTTTTCACCTGTTGCCTCATAAGCCATAATTAGAGACTCTAAAGCTTCAATGCCATTTGTGACAGCTTCCTCATAACTATCGCCATGAGTCCGCCAAGGCTGTCCGAGAAAATCAGGAAATCCTACCAAAAAGCAATTATCTTCTTCTGACCATTGAATTAGCATCTGGTACTTCAAGTTACTCATCTTCCTGCTGCTCCTGTTGTTTCTCCTTTACTTCTTTTATAGCTTGCTGCACATCCTTTTCTTGATAAAATTTAGCGTCCGAACTGTCTTTGCCTGAAACCGTGAGTTTTCCGACATAGAAAGGATGTATCCAGTTAGTGTGGCTTCCTTTACCTGGGAGTTCAGTAAAACCTAATTGGCGTAGCATCTGTTTTAACTCCCTGATTTTCTTGGGCATTGTTCAGACATCAACTATCAACCACAGTCATAATAACCTCAGGGAAAGAGCTTTCAGACATCCTCTTCACACTACTAAAATCGTTCAGATCCCCATGCGCCATTCCACAAGCATACTGCACCGCATCCTCAAAATCTCGGAAATTTAGTGCGTTCGCTTGTTCCAACACAGCTCTGTCAATTGCACAAATGTGTAAATCTGTCAAAACTTGGGCGATTGCCTCTTGAGCCACCTTCGCGCCTGCTGCTCTCCGAACAATATAAGATAAGATCATTAGTCTGTAGTTGCGCTGAGAGCTAAAGCGCAACTACAAACGTAGTATCTGCTAAAACCGTTCCACGCCCTCAAACTTCTTAGCTAATTCGCCCATCGCGTTTGCGGCTTCACCACAAGTGCGGGGTGTGGGAAAAATCTTGCCGGGATTTGCTAAACCTTTAGGATTAAAAGTTTGCCGTACCCATTGCATGGTTTCTAAATCAACTTCAGTAAACATTTCTGGCATATAACACCTTTTTTCTGCACCGATGCCATGTTCTCCAGAAATACTGCCACCGACTTGAACACAAAGTTTAAGAATTTTTCCCCCAACTTCTTCTACCTTTTCTAACTCACCAGGAATAGAGTTATCAAACAAAATGAGTGGGTGAAGATTGCCATCACCTGCATGAAATACATTAGCAATGCGATAACCGTACTTTTGACTTAATGCTTCGATTTCTCCCAGCACGTAAGGTAACTGAGTGCGGGGAATAACACCATCTTGTACGTAATAATCCGGGCTTAAATGCCCTGCTGCTGCAAAGGCGGCTTTCCGTCCTTTCCACAATTTTAGGCGTTGTTCTGGATCGCTAGCGGTGGTAATGTTCCGCGCACCATTATTGTTACAAATTTCTGCAATTCGCTGTTTATTTTCTGCAACTTCTACAGCTAAACCATCGATTTCAACTATCAAAATAGCAGCCGCATCACGGGGGTAACAATTTGTTGCCACAACATCTTCAACAGCATTAATACTAAGATTATCCATGATTTCCATACCACCAGGAATAATCCCAGCACTGATGATATCGGAAACGCTAGCCCCGGCTGCTTCTATACTGGTAAAATCTGCTAGAAGTACGCAAATTGATTCTGCACTTTTCAGAATTCGCAAAGTAATTTCTGTGGCAATTCCGAGAGTTCCTTCAGAACCAACAAAGATTCCTGTCAAATCGTAACCGGGCATTTCGGGTATTTGTCCTCCCACATCCACAATGGAACCGTCAGGAGTAACAATTTTTAATCCCAAAACGTGGTTGGTGGTAACACCGTACTTCAGACAATGTACCCCACCTGAGTTTTCCGCGACGTTCCCACCTATGGAACAAATAATTTGACTGGAGGGATCGGGCGCGTAGTAAAAACCAGCACCACTGACTGCTTGCGTCACCCAATTGTTAATTACCCCTGGTTGTACGACAACACGTTGATTTTCTAGATCGATATTGAGGATTTGACGCATTAAAGCAGTCACAATTAAAACACAATCTTCAACAGGCAATGCGCCACCAGATAAGCCAGTACCAGAACCTCTAGCGAGGAAAGGGATGGAATTGCGATCGCATATCTTTACAATTTCTGCCACTTGTTCTGTCGTTCTTGGCAGTACTACAATAGCGGGGCGTTGGCGGTAGCTGGTGAGTCCATCACATTCATAAGTAATCAGTTCTTCACGACGTTGCACTACGCCATTTTTACCGAGTACTGCTTCAAACTGCTTGATGATGGGTTTCCAGTTGCGTTGTTGTTTGTCTTGGGTGAGCATAAGGCTTTTAAAGAGACCTAAGTTAGTGGAAATAGTGTAAATATTTATACAGATTTTCAAAGTCACCAAAAATAGCAAGAAGAAACCGTCTTGGGCGCTTACTAACGCCTTGTGGCTACAGCTTTCATTATTAGTAAAAATATACTGTTAAGGCAATGCAAAGCTCTGGTTTTGTCGTTTTTTAGTAGCAAATATTACTTATTCAGTCAGGCAAAAATTTTTTTAGCATAACGCTCTTTTAATCTTCTAACCATTCCTCACGAGAAACTCCTGCCTGTCGCAACAGACGCGATAGCAAACCCACACCGATGTCACCTTCATGACGATTAGGGATGATAACAGTTACATCTCCTCGTCTCATTTGCGGATGTTTTCCTCCTGAATATGGACCTTCAAAGCCTAATTCATGCAAACGTTTTACCAAATTGTGCCAAGAGGTCAGAGTTAATCGAGACATTCTTTATACTGGTTCAGTAAGCTTGTTTAAGTCAATATCCGCTATTACAGGAATCATTAATCCCAAACGTAATCTTAAGGCTAGCCAGTCACTCAAAGCCTCTCTTAATTCCCGCCGACAACCTTCTAGCGTTTGATGATTTGACCAGACTCCTTGTAAAATAGGAATCTCACCCCAGTAAGTTCCATCATCTTCAATAATTTCGTAGACTGCTAATTCCATTGCTTGGTCAATATAGCTTGCTAACATTATCAATGTTTTTTTTTCCACGCACTCTATTATAGCTTCCAAAACGGTTAGTGTCTTCTTTTTTTTAGTTAGTTTGTTTAGTACACAAATTTATCTGAATTTTCAAAGTCACCAAAAATTGCTGACCCTTCGTTGCGTCAAACTATAGAAATACTGCTGAACCTAATAGAAGAACTAAATGCAAAGGTAAAAAGATTAGAAGAAGAAAACCAAAAGTTACAGGATGAGAACAACCGTCTCAAGGGAAAAAAGGGCAAGCCAGACATCAAAGCCAATAAAACTAGTGGATTCAAAAAAGACCATTCATCCGAGAAAGAACGAAAAACTTCCTCTATACCGCATTTCTCATAAGCACGCGATACGGCTTCAGCCGTTAAGCCTCCGGCTTATCGCTACTACCAAAACCTTGATCCTGCATAGAGTTTGAGCGTTTTAGACCCAGTGTGCATTATGACAGTACGTTGACAAGGTATTTTAGCTCAAATACCTCGTCAACATATTTCAGTAATATTTAAGTATATAAAGAAGAATTTAGTACATAAAAGTATCAGTAAAATACGCGAAATCTGATTTCTTGAGTGTTATATTTATTTTGGTTGATTAACTTATCTCATCTAGATTCTCCACCTACACACCGCCATACACCGATTAACCATGAAAGGACTTTGGCTCGAAAACAACCAAATTCAACTCCGTACTAACATCCCTATTCCCTCTCCGCCACAAGGAGAAGCTCTAGTACGTGTTTTGTGTGCTGGTATCTGTAACACCGACATAGAACTCAAGAGAGGTTACTATCCCTATATCGGTATTCTTGGACACGAATTTGTTGGTGTCGTTGAACAAGGACCAGAATACCTAGTGAATCAACGTGTAGTCGGAGAAATCAATGCTGTCTGCAGACAATGTCGGTTCTGTCGGAGGGGACAACCCACTCACTGCGAAAATCGTACTGTTCTTGGCATTGTCAACCGCAATGGAGCCTTTGCTGATTATCTGACTTTACCCATAGAGAACCTGCATCCTGTACCTGAAAATATTCCTACAGAAGTTGCAACTTTTACTGAACCTTTAGCAGCTGCGCTGGAAATTCAGCAGCAGTTGCGGTTATCGCCTGATGACCGGGTACTCGTTGTTGGTGATGGTAAACTGGGGCAATTGGTAGCGCAGACAATAGCTTTAACTGGGTGTGAGCTTTTAGTCGTGGGGCGTCATCGAGACAAACTTGGTAACTTAGAGGATCGAGGTATTAAAACTGGTTTAGTTGATGCGGTTAAAGACAAAACTTTTGATATTTCGGTAGAATGTACTGGTAACTCTGAAGGATTTGCCATCGCTCTCCGTGCCTTGCGTCCAAGAGGAACTCTAGTACTCAAAAGTACCTACGCAGGTAACCTGAGCTTTGATGCTTCCTCTTTAGTTGTGGACGAAATCACTTTAATTGGCTCCCGTTGCGGTTCCTTTCAACCTGCACTTGAACTTTTAGCACAAGAAAGAGTAAATGTAAAACCGCTCATTCATGCACGTTATCCGCTTACAGAAGGGCTTGCTGCTTTTGAACGCGCCCAAGGTAAAGGTGTTTTGAAGGTTTTATTGGAAATTGATTAGTCAGAATTGTCATTAGTCATTTGTCATTGGTCATTTGTAAAGGTTTTAGCTTGTTTACTTATCTTCACATAGTTCGGTTTTTTCTCACCTACCTACTTATGCATGGCGATCGCGCTCCAGATCGTAAATCACTTTTTCAAAGTACCAATCTACTGTTTTGTTTGTATACTTTAACACAGCTTGGGTTAGAAGTCGATTTGCTGCTTCGCGATCGTCGTGTAGTAAGAGCAGGAGTTTCTTTTGCAGCTTGCGGCTACCTTGATTGAAAATGAGAAAGGTATTTTTCTTGTTTCCAACTGAGGATGTACCTGTTGCACTTGCGCTTTTACTAGCCGTACCTCTTAAAGCAACACCAACAATAAGACTACCAGCCAATACAGATGCCAGTATGAGCGCAGATTGGTTAGTTTGTTCTGTTGACTCTTGTGAAGTTGTGAGACTAGAAGCTGTAAGTTGTGATGTAGGTTGTGAGATTTGCTGTTCGATGTTTGATGTTAATCCAGATGCAAAAAGACTAGCTGCAATTCCAGCCACTAAAACTTGAAAAGTGGTAGTAGATTTGTCTAAAGAAAATATATGAGACATCTTGAACTAAATAATAACTCTACTACTATCTTGGTCAAGAAATGTGACAACAATATGTCAAGTCAAAGCAAATGACTATACTGTAAACGGCTAACAACTGTTCTTTTTCCTGGTTGTAAACGGTATCGTTCTTTTTGGGAAATGCTCACAATATGTGGTATTGGTGGGATACCTTAAGAAAATAAATGATTCTCAATTAACAAGTGACAGCACTATCACCAATACCCCAAACGTACCTTTTTGCAACCGCAAATTTACGCAATTACACATAAAGCTTTTTTATTCTACGTGCAGGGGTTGAGTGTATCCACGGATGCAATTCTCTCCACACCTTCTTCATAATTGATCCCTAAACTAAACAACAAAGTTCTAATTAACAGATTTATGTTGGCTAGAACAGGTACAGCATCTACCTAAAAATACCTTTAATACTCTCTAGTCATTAAAGAAAAAGTATGACTAATTTAAAACAATTTACTATTTTGCTGGTAGAAAACAATTTACCTGAACTACGTCTGATTCGTCGTATTTTAGCCAAATCCCGCTTACCTATCTCGTTGCAGTATGTAGAAGATGGATTTAGCGCTTTAACTTACTTATCAGAAATCGGGTTATACAGTCATCGAGATTGTTGTCCCGTACCAGAACTCATAGTGCTAGCAGATCTCATTCTGCCAGATATCAATGGGATTGAATTGATAACTTGGATCGAGCAGCAATCTCACCTTAAAGATATACCAGTCATCACTACAATTAGTTCTGCTAGTCCTAGTGAAATTGCTGAGTTGGATAGGATGGAGATTCAGCACTTTGCCAAACCTACATCGGTCAATGACTGGCAAAAACTTATCAAGAGGATAATGTCTTTAATCTCTACTACTAGAGTAGAGACAAGAGTCGCCTGAGATTGAGAATTTATCCGAAGGGTTGATTTAAATTTCCTAAACCTGCGGTGCTTGTAAAATTCAATTGTACAACCATATCGTTATAATCGCGATCGCCTCCATTATGGATATAGGATGGACGAATTGCGTTGATTTCGCAAATTATGATTATTATGATTATAATGAGGGGAACATGGGGGTATTGATGTAAGTCTTTGGATGTCTGAGCTTGCTCGTCAATCCCAAACTCTAAGTTAACTATGTAGTGTCACGTACTATGCGTTACCAAGTTTTTGTCGAGAGTCAAAATGAGCATAATTTTATTGCATCGATTGTAGGAATGCCTAATTTAACAGCTTCCGGTACGACCGAAGAAGAAGCGATTTTAAATGCAAAATCTGCCCTTGAAGCACAACTAGCAAGGGGAAAAGTTGTGTCGATAGAAGTAAATTCAGAAGCCAATCTCAGTACACATGAACCAACAATGAAGTATGCGGGAATATTTGCTTCAGACCCAACCTTTGATGATTTTATGGATAAGTTAGCATCAATTCGCCAAGAATCCAATGCTTTAGAAGATGAGTGATGACGACAATTTACATTTTTGATACAGACCATCTTAGTCTTTATGGACGCAATCACCCCAGGGTTATTAACAATATATTAGTTACTAAAGCGCAGTTAACGACAACAGCTATTAATGTTGAAGAGCAGTTGAGAAGTCGTCTTGCTCAAGTTGCAGAAGCTAAAGATGGAAAAACTAAGTCTTTAGCTTATAGATTACTTGTTGATACGGTGATGTTACTATCTGAATTTACTGTTCTTCAGTATGATGAAAAATCCAACGATATTTATCAATCATTAAAAGCACAACGTGTTCGTATCGGGACGCAAGATTTACGTATTGCTTCTATTGTTTTAGCTTGTGATGGTGTTTTACTGACAAGAAACTTGCAAGATTTTGAAAAAGTGCCGGATTTAAAAATTCAAAATTGGTCGATTTAATAACCATGAATGTACAACTAACGATAATGACTTTAGTCTCTACTACTAGAGTAGAGACAAGAGTCGCCTGAGATTGAGAATTTATCCGAAGGGTTGATTTAAATTTCCTAAACTTCCAGTGTTTGTAAAATTCAACTGTACGACCATATCGTTATAGTCGCGATCGCCTCCGTTATGGATATCCTCGAAACCGAATTTATTATCCCCAAGTAGGCGAATATGGTCTACCTTATCAGTGTTGACTTCTGTGAAGGCAAAGTATGCAACTGTACCAGTACTTAACACGTTATTTGGATTTTGAGCGCGAAGTTGCTCGATAGTACCATTGGCGATCATGTAAGGTGCAATCAGTGTATCGCCATTGAACTGTCCCGTGACGTTTGTTGTATCCCCATTTAAGTTAATAATGGTACGCTGGAATGCGGCTTCTACATAACCTGAGTCTCCTGGTTTAAGATTTCCAACCCGTCCGGTTTCATCGTCAATAGTATAAAACCCAACAGAGTTTTTATAAGCAGCTTCATTATTGATTGTAAACTGAGTTGCAATCGCTCCTTTTATCCCCCGTAAGTCAATAAGTTCCCGTTCTGCTTGTAATTTAGTCCCAATCGTCAAAGGACTATTGCTAGTTTTAACATTCAAAACTAAGTCATCAAAATCGCGATCGCCTCCACCAATTTGGTCTTCCCACTTAACAGACAATACTCCATCATTCAGATTATTGATTTGCAGGTGGTCAAAATTATCAATATTTGCCACATTCGAGGAGAAAAATACGTTGGGAGTCGGTTGAGAAGCCGCTAAATTTGCTTTGACGTCATCGGTACTAGCATTTTGGACTAAATAAAAGCTGAGGTAAGAACCAGAATTAAAATTCAGCTTGCGAATTCCTTGTAGATCGGGAGCGGGATTATTTGCAAGTGCAGAGAGAAGGACTTGAGAACGTGTCATTGCTGCTTGCAAATAACCAGGTTGACCAGGTGCAATACCGTTGATTTCACCTTTATCGTTATCAACGACAAACACACCCACTTCGTTGACAAATTTACCGTTATTTTTTTCAAGAGCAAATTCTAGTTCAACCTGCGAACCACTTCCCGTAACGAATAACAAATCATTTGCAGTAGCACTGACACTCGATTTACCACCACTACCTCCATCAGTACCAGTACCTCCATCACCACCTGATGTCCCACCTCCACCAGTCGGATCGTTAACTTGTATGTTGAGCGGAGGAATGACAACACCATTGTAATTGGGGTCAGCACTACTAGCAGTCAATTTTATTGTTTCAGTCTGGGTACCTTCTTGAATACCATCATCTGGTGTAGAAACTGTTATCGTATGTGGAATGTAAGCATCGGTGGGAGTAAAGGTAATTGTTACGGGTTTACCAAGTCCATTACCTAAATCGACTTGAGAACCGGGTTCAATCGTAATCGTGACAGGCTGACTGGGGATAGTATCCAGGACTATATTGATACTACCCGTCTCGCTACCTTCGGTAATTATAACCGTATCTTTGCCGTCTTCTGGCTTGATACTGACTCCCGGTTTGCTTCCGTCAAGAGGTTTAGGTGCAGTAATACCAAAAGTTCCCGCTTTGAGAAAGACAGCAGAATCTAATAAACCATCCCGGTTATCTTTAACATTAATAGCTACTTTATTACGGGAATTTGGTTCAACAACTCCAACAAAAGTCAAAGGTTTGGTGTAGCCATCTAATTTCGTTTGACTGCTAGCAGGACCAGTACCAACTGGGTTGTAGATTAAGTCAGGATGATATGAGGAAGGATAAGGATTTTTGGCTAAATTATTAATAGTGACAGTATCTCCATCACTCAACCGCGCCATATTAAAGCCATTGAGTTCTAAACTAAAGGCGTCGTTAAATTTACCTGCATATTCAGCCAACTCCTCTGAACCAAATGCAAATTGGAAAAATACATATTGCGTACTAGCATCAGCATCAAATTCTATTTCCATTGAAATAGCATCATCTGCTACACCCGGTAAACCAAAATCTTGGCTGAGGTCGTTTAAGCTGTTGACTTCGCGATTGGAAACAGTAATATTACCACCTGCAACTTCACCATTATCACCAACTTCACCAATATAAAGATAAAGCGGTTGTCCTGAAGTTAACGACTGTTTTAAATTAAAACCAGCTTTCCCTAAATTTCCTAAACTAACAAAACCATTGGCGCTACTACCAGTAGTAGACACCGCATCAAAACTTCCTAAATTTGCAATACCATTGTTAACCGTACCATTGATAGTCCCAAATAAATCTGGATTTTCAGGCTCGCTGGATGGACGTTGATTTCCTGGTGTAAAGATAGTTCCTATGGGACTAAAGTCAAAGACATTCAGGCTGGGTAAACTTTGAATATCAGCAGCGTTAGTAATCTTGGTATTGCTGATTTTAATTCCATCTAGATCGAATCCAGTAAATCGACCATTGCTACCACCAATGACACCACCGTCACCAATTGTTAAAGATTTGAGGTCAAATCCCAAATTCGTTAAATCTGCACGGTAGACAGCAGTTGCTGCGTTGCTAGGGTCACCTGTAACACCGTCAAGTTTATCAAACTGTAACGAAACATTAGTACCGGGGGAAAGACCACCATCAGCCGTATTTTTACCCGGTAGATCGACAACTTTACCAGTACTGAGCACGATCCCTTCACCCAAACCAAAGGGATCGTTTTGGAAAGTCCCAAAAGCACGGCTATCGCCTTTTAGTTTTACCTTAAAGTTACTTAGCCCGTTCGTGTTTCCTAGTAACTTACTGAGTAAGCGATCGCCATCGCCATCTTGAGCGATCGCAAAGTCTGCGGTTGCGGGAGACGCAGACAATGGTTGAATATCTACGCTTTTTTGTTTGAGGCTTTGTACCCCGATCTCCTGGCTACCCAATGGAGGTACCCTAGGCGATTGAGGCTGTATCTGGTTAGTGATGTTTGCTTGAGATGTGAGATTTGAATTCTGGGGATAATTAAATTTTTGTAAGAGAGCCAGTGTATTTGCTTGCTGGGTGTTATTGACATAGCGTACATAACTAGCACCCAAATCGAAACTAGTGACACCTTGGAGAATTCCAATCAAGTCTCCCGATGGGGCTGTTTGAGCATCTTTTCGATAAATTTCGATGGAATTATTGACAAGTTGAGTGAAGTAATCTTCTTTCACTCCTTGTAATTGAAGAATGTCTCCTTCTAAAGAATTAAAATCGGTAATTAAAGCGTAAGTATTTGCTCCTATAGTAGAACGGTTGTCATCGTCATAGTAGACTAGTGTTTCCTCTCCCAACCAAAATTCATCCGCACCGATACCACCACTTAAAGTATCAACTTCCGAATTAAGTTCTGGGTAAACTCCTACACCAAATTTAATTCCTATTAAGATATCATTGCCACTGTCACCTTTGAGAGCATCGTTACCTTCACCACCAACGAGGAGGTCGTTATCGTTTCCACCACTGAGTTGGTCGTTTCCAGTCCCACCATCGATCGCATCATTACCAGTACCACCATCAAAGGTATCATTACCACTATCTGCGATCGCAATCCCTGGAATCGCCACAGCAATATTGACTTGAGATGTATTGAATGTCCAACCATCAACTATGATGTCATCCCCATCGCCACCAGTCGCGGTATCATCACCACTACCACCTACAACAAAATCTTTTCCTTCTCCCGCCTGGATTTGGTCTTGACCACCATTACCAACTACTAAATCATCACCAGCATTACCAACCAAAACATCGTTTAAATCCGCACCAAATATTTGGTCATTTTTACTAGTTCCAGTAATGTTGAACCGTTCAAAGTTAGTAAACTTAGTTTCATCTAGAATACTACCACCATTACTCGTATTGCGGTAGTAACGTCCGCCATTTTTAGCATTGAAATTGGGAATTTCTGCCAGCATTCCCGTGCCAATATCTTCAACAGAGTAGTCTATAACTAACAAGTCATCTTCAATTTGATTGATAACTTCTTGAGGAAAGACTACTGCGTTATTGTCTTCACTATTCGTATTTCCGACTTGTTGAACATTAACTGCTAAGTCTTCATTTGTAGATGATAATAATTTAATAACAACAGGTTCCGGATCTTGACCGCCATCGACAACATCTATTCCCAAACCCGCATTGACAATATCATTTCCTTGTTCCGTACTAAAGTTATTATTCACTCTTCCCAATTGGATGAGAGTGTCATTTCCACCAGCCGTTTTGATATCTTTGAAAATTTCAAAGTTGCGAATTGCAGTTCCATCACTCAGACTCAGTGCTTGTGTGGGATTTTCAACTAAAGAATTGGTTCCAATCAGAGAGATATTGTATTGCAGTGTCGTGCTGCTCGTCTTCACAAGCTTACCTGAAAGATCGATGGATAGAGTATCAATTCCACGTCCGCCATCAATGAAAATGCCAAATGTGTTGTTGGGGATAGTCTTAAACTCCAAATTGACATCGTTTTGGTCAAAAACAACATCATTACCATCACCAGCAAGAATCAAGTTACTACCATGACCACCATAGATAGTATCATTCCCATCACCAGAAATTAAAATATCATTGCCAGAACCGCCGATAATTGAGTCATCCTTCATGGTTCCTTTGACAACTAAACGTTCGATGTTAGTGAAATTAACAGCATCTAAAACCGAACCACCAGAAGTGCGTTGTCGCAAGAAACCTCCAGATATTGCGGAACCAACGGTATAACCGCCCGTCATTCCCGTACCAATATCTCGGATGGAATAATCAACAATGAGGGTATCCGTTAATCCACCACCATCAACGTTATCCGTACCGCCACTACTTAAACCAGAGTCAATGACGTTAACTCCATTATCTGCAATGAGAGTGTCGCCAAAATCTGACCCGCGTAAATTCTCAACAGTGGATATTCCAGGTAACAAACTAACAAAAGTATCCCCTTGAGCATGGCTACCAGAACCGACGCCTTGAAGAGAGACATTTACTCCTCCAGGAGATTCACTGTAATCAGCCCAATCAATACCCAAACCCCCATCAAAATTATCTGCACCTGCGCCGCTGATGAGAGTATCGTTACCGTTTTCGCCTTTAAGGAGATCGTCACCTGCTAACCCTTCAAGTTTGTTGTCGCCGATGTCGCCTTCAAGGGTGTCGTTGTAGTTAGAACCGATGAGATTTTCAATGGAGTTATATTCTGTTTCTACAGGTTTTTTATCTTTGTCTAGAATCTTAGCTTTGACTAATTTATCGCCTTCAGCATCAGAACCCGAACCTTCACCCGTTTTGAGACTGACGTTCACAGCACTATTAGAACTGCGGTAAATAGCCGTGTCATTTCCGCCACCACCATCTAATAAATCTTTTCCTCCATCACCTTCTAACTTGTCATCGCCCTCATAGCCACCTAAAGCGTTATGAGAATGATTACCAATAAGGACATCATCCAAAACAGTGGCGTGGACGTTTTCAACTGAATTTAACTTATCGCCTTCCGCTTCGCCACCAAAAGCTTTACCCGTGCGGAGGCTAACAAAAACTGCACCAGGAGAAGTTAAATATGTTGTTGTATCAACTCCCGTACCGCCATCAAGAATATCCCGCCCCTCACCACCTAGGAGAACGTCATCGCCTTCACCCGCAAAGATATCGTCGTTACCCTCATTTGCATCAATGAAATTTTTCTCTGAACTACCAGTGATGATATCTCTGAATTGCGAGCCTTCAACATTTTGAATATTCTGAAGCAAGTCAACCGTACCGTAACCATCTTTTATAGCTATGTTTGCGGCTAAGTTAACAATGACTCCCTTGGGCGCATCTGTATAGCTGGTGGTGTTATTTCCTCCTTTACCGTCAAGGCGATCGCTACCTGCTCCCCCAGTTAAGAAATCACTACCTCCTCCACCAATAACAATATCGTTCCCCTCTCCACCATCAAGTTGAGCGGACACATCAACGCCATCAGTCAAGGTAATAGTGTCATCTCCAGAACGCCCATCAATGATGATCGCTTTGAGAAAGTCATATTGTTTTCCAGGAGGCTTCCCTTCTGGAAAATCAAGTCCTAACAGAAGTACAGATTCATTTCCATCCTTTTTATTACCAGAAAGATATTGAACCGTAATGCTCTCACCATTATTTGTACCCTTGCGGTCAATCACCCCTTGTGCTTTCAAAAACTCTTCAGTTTCCGGGTCAGGTTCCGGGTCTTCAACATTAAAGTGCTTATCGTTTGGATCGCAACCCGTACTAAAATCAATAAGGTTGATATTGGCTAAGTCCAAACGTTTTGTAAAGCTAAAAAAGCCCAAGTCGAGAGTGACAGACCCAAAGATAATTAAAGCTAAATTTCCACTAGGTGCTAATAAACACAGAGGGTCTTCATAGAGTTCGCTTCCCCGGACTTTAGAAGGAGAATTTTTTCCTAATTCAACAGTAGCTCTAAGTCCTCCGCCTACCTCAAGTTCAACAACGGCGAGATTAACTGCGGCTGCTGCACCAATTTCGCCAAATATAGTGAAATAACCTTTATTTTCGGGTTTACTCAGGAAAAATCCGTTAGTTAAATCAACAGGATTTTGAAAGTTATTTTTGGTAAAATCAATCAATCCTTGTGCATCATAACCAAATCCAAATTGAGCACTTGCGCCAGCTTTTGCATAAATCTGAATGACAACTGGTCCAAAAACAGGAATAGGAGGAATAATCCCCGAACCTAACGTACCTGTCTCAAACTTTAAATCAGGTGGATTGTACTCAAAAAGAGTCACATTTTGACCCAATAGCAAATTAAAAGCTTTGGTTGGATCGGTCAAAAGCGGAAATTTAATACCATCTTCTGCTTCTAGCTTTTTAAGGGAATCAACATAGCTGTTGGATGGTTCTTCCCCAAGCGGTAAGATGGACTTTGCTCCGACTTTTTGTACTACGTCTGGAGATGGGTTTGGGTTATTTGGATTGGCGTTGAAATCACCAAGATAGATTTTAATCCCATTCGTAGCATCACTTTCAAGACTATTAAACTGCTTGAGAGTCTTAGTAATTTGTCTGATAAAGTCTTCAGTACTGGGTTGTACCAGACTTGGTGCAAATTGTTGAGCAATACCAAGCAATGAGTAGTCAATAACAGGTAGTGGTTCAACAAGAGGACTGAGAATTGAGTCAATGGGACGTGTAATTCTTTGGATATCTTTGAGAGTTGGTCCCACAAAGTTATTGGCAAAGGAACCTAAGTCTAGAGCAACATTTTTAAATTCAACACTGGGAATAGCAGCACCTAAGTTCCAGTTATTGACATTAAAGTCAGCACTAATCGATGGTAAATTTCCATTTTTATCCAAGCCAGTATCAAGCTGTAACTTTAGGTTAGCATTTGCAGTGAAGTTGGGAGAACCAAGACTTATATTATTAAGATTTGAGAATTTGACACGCTGACTGGTGGTGTTAGTTAGATCGACAGCAAATTTACTATTGAGGTTGCTACCGTTGTCAGTAGCGCTAATTTGTAGAAAACCCAGCGAACCTGCTAACTTTAATGGTTGAGCCGTTTTATCTTTAAGATTTGCGTTCAGTTCGACTTGGAATTCATCTGGAGTCGTTGTGTCAAAGAAAAAAGCATCAGCACCACTGGTATTATCAACACCAAAGCCGACATTTAAACCAAATGCTAGACTGGGAGTAATGCCTCCTGTTAAGTTAACACCTAAATTAGGCAAACCCAAATTTTTTGATAAGGAAAGATCGGGAGTAAAGCTTTTACCAATTTTGAATTGAAACCCAATACTGGTAGCGTCAGTAGGAGTTTTAATATCATTGAGATCGATTAAATTATTATTATCCAAGTCTAACAGCAAGCCCAAGCCGCCTTGACTTTCTGGCTTTAACGCATCAAATAAAGCTTGCTGTACCGACGCTGTAGTTTTACCAGTAATTTTATCAAGTTCATCTAATATTCTTTTTTCAACGGTATCTGTAATGAATTCGTTGACATAATTACCGAGAGGAATATCACCTAAAATTGGCAGATTGTTTAAAGTTTGTCCTGCAACAGCATTTTTAATATTCTGAAATAAAGGCTGAATAGACTGGCTTAACAACGATAAATTAGTTTCTGGGCTAGTCTCCGCTTCTGCAGCTATAACTTGTCCATTTATCTGAAGGAAAATGCGATCGTCTTCTGTGCGTAATTGTTGCAGTAAATAGTCATCTAAATTTTTTCCTTGAATAAAAGCAGAAAAAATTGCTCCTTCATCTCCTGAACTATCAAGATTTGAATTGAAATGGTTGTCTAGAGAGTGACCAAATTCTTCTAATAAAGTAGAGGCAATCTCTTCCGGTTTATTTTTATATTTCTCAAGATAATCTTGCGAAACATAAATCGTATTTAAACTGGCTGCATATGCTGCATTTGCATTGAGCAGAATCTCCGAACTGACAATTTCAATGTCAGGAAGATTGCTAAAATCTCCCAAGCTCCACGCTTGAGTTAAACTCTCAACCTGAGACAATGAAGTAAAATTATCAAATGCGCTTGTCAGTAAATCTCTCCACCCAGGTTCTTGTGCTTTTTCTTGAAGTTTAGTTTTAGCTAATGCGATCCCTTGATTTAAGACTTGTAAAGAACTCATAATTTTTATCTAAAAAAGAAAATACATATTGATTCCGCCCGTGCTCACCTCGTTCCCAGCCTCAGGCTGGGAATGCAGATCTAGAGGCTCCGCCTCCCGCGATCTCCCAGTTCTCAAGCAGCCCAGGAACGAGAGACTCCCCTTATAGGAGAGGAGCAACATGACAATTGGCGTTTGAGATAAGGTAGGAGCTTTAATCTTGCAACAACTTCTTGATTTGCCAGGAGACTTAAGATGTCAATCAGTTTGCCAACTTTAAAACTGATGACATCTATCTACTGAAGCGAGAATAATGCAAAGTTTAAAAATCTCTAGAAATTTTTAACTTCTGAAGATGCAGAATTTGCGTAACTTCCCCGTCTCTTGTTTCCAGCTAGAGGGTTGTGAATGCATACTGCTCATTTCAGCTTTACGTAGGTAAATTATTACTTTTACTGTCGCCTTCTGACCTCACTTTTGAATGTATTCTTTATTTATCCCGATGTATGTGGACATAAGGATACCAAAACTTATTCCATTATGGTTTGGTAAAATTTGATGGTCAATACTAAGATGTTCAACTTGGCTTCAAATATCCTAAAAATTAACGATTGTTTACAAGTCTGTTCTTAGGGGAAAATACGGAGCCTTAGAAACTCAGTATTTTTACATACTGGGTTGAGCGAGCTTATAATCCCATTACTTTCCATTTCAACGCGCTGTTGTTGCTGAGAATCAAGCAAACGTGTTTCTGGATCGTGTAGTTTGTTTAGCATGCTATGAATAGCTTCATAGGTTGCTTGCTGATATAAATTCTGACTCAGTTGTTTTGGCTAAAACTGCTTTTAGTGCAGCTGGATGTCAATACGTTCAGTTTTTTCTGTCAATCTTGATTTGTTAAATATACCTTAGAACTTATATCTAAAGCAAACTCAAGTGGGATTGGTGAACCGACTTCTTGGTTGCTGCGATTAATTTGAAAAGAAAGCGATCGCACTTGAGACAGATGCAACTCAAAAGTATTAGCAAGTTTCCCCCTAATCTTAGGTTGAAAGTGACTCACAGGAAGTTTCACCCTTGTCCATTCTGTCCCAACAACAAACTCTTGCTCAAATGTGAGGGTACCAGGACTTTGCTCTTCTTGGTCATCTTTTATTTTTAACGTATAAACGACTTTAGGAGCTTGAGACTTAGCATAAAACTCAATGTACTTATATCCTGTTAAGTCTAAAAAGACAGGTGTTTCTATAAATGCAAACCCCACAAGTCCTTCATTCCCAGAGATAGTAGCAAGTGTACCCTGAAATTGCAATTCATTACCTGCATCAAGGAATGTCGCCTCACTGCTACCAACTGATGGTCTTTCTGTTTTATCAGTCTTGACTACCCAAGGAGCCTCAATAGTTAATAGGGCTTGTTTGGGGTCTTCAAAATTGCTGTTTTCTGCGCTTGCTTTAGTAGAGTTTATCAAAGTCAAAAAAATTCCTGCAACAACTAACTTTTTTATTATGTTAGGATTTTTTGGCAATGAGAGGAATGGAAATGCGATCGGAGCCTCCACGAAGGCATTCCCAAGCTCCGCCTGGGAACGAGATATGAGATAGGCGGAGCCTGGGAACGAGGTAGACCGAGGTAGGGGGTCAGATTTATGGTTCTATAATCCCATTACTGCCCGATAATGTGCTTCAATTTGGGCAACGGTTTGAGATTTACGATTTGCATGCCATTGACTGTGGTTGAACAACTGCTGTCGTAACTCCTCAACGTTAATATTGGTGACTTGTCCATCAGCAACGATCTGCTTGCCATTTACCCATATACTATGTACAACGTTGGTAGGACGACCGAGAATTAATAAGCCAATGGGATCTGTACGTGGTAAGAGCGATAAGCTGGTGAGATCGTACAATACCAAATCGGCTTTCTTACCTACAGCGATCGCACCCAGTGTATCTGCTACATTCAGTCCTTTTGCACCGCCTAAGGATGCCATTTCTACTGACTGACGGGGTGTAATCCAGTGCTGGTAATCTAAATCTGTAACGTTATGTAATATGGAACCTATTTTGATTGCTTCCAGTAAGTCTTGGGAGTCGTTGCTAGAAGCTCCATCGCAACCAAAAGATACGTTTACCCCAGCTTGACGGTATTTTAAAATAGGAGCAATGCCACTGCCCAAACGCAGGTTACTTAAAGGATTGTGTACAACTGTGGATTTTGTTTTGGCAAGGATCGCAATGTCATCGTCTGTGAGGTGGACGCAATGGGCTAATGTGGTGCGATAGTCTAGGTAACCAATGCGCTTTAAGTGCTCGACAGCAGTACAACCGTATTTTTCTCGGGCGAGTTTTTCTTGTGCTTTGGTTTCCAGTAAGTGGGAGTGACGGCAAAGATTGTAGCGATCGCTTAACTCACTACACCCCTCAAACAAAGCATCGGAACACAATTGTATTCCTGTAGGAGCAACGAGAATATTCATCCCCTCATCCGGACGGTGAAACTGTCTGACAGCTTCTTCTATGAGTTCTAATGTTGCTGTGGTTGAGCGAAAGTAGGGATCGTGTGTTTGCTCGGTTTCCCCAGATGGTATACCCGCCGTCAGGGATTCATCTTGAATGAGGGGTGCAACAAAGGCGCGGATACCAACTTCTCGATAAGCGCGAACAGCCGTTGCAATTGTTTCTAACTCTTGTCCTGGAATAAGTATGAGATGATCGACTACACTTGTACCACCCGATAATAGAGTTTCTACTGCCGTACTGAGAGCAGTTAAGTAAACTTTTTCTGTATCGAGAGGTGCAAAATCATACAGTTCTGCCAGCCATAATTCTAATGGTAAAGGTGGAATGGCTCCTCGTTGCCACATTTCTGAGGAGTGAGTGTGGGCATTGACGAATCCCGGTAGTAGTAATTTATTCTCACCGTTAACTGCACTACCAACAACTTCTAAATGAGGTGCTACCTTAGCTATAGTTCCGTCTATAACTTGCACGTCTACGGTGACATAATCATCATCAGTGGCAATCGAGACATTCTGGATAGTGAAGTTCACCATATTTAACCTTGATTAAGTAATCGAACCTTGGGAGGATTTTCACGTTACAAAATAAGCAATGGTTTCGGATGTCGCAATGTTATGAATGTACCTCTTCGGAATTTAGGAATTGCACCAAACGCATGGGCTGTCAACCAGACGTTTGCAGACATTACTCGTCCTCCCCAACCCCCACAACCCGTTATCTTACCAACAGAAACTAAAACTCTGCGCCTTGACTTGGCAAAAACTGCCATTCTCGTCGTTGATATGCAAAACGACTTTTGTCACCCTGATGGTTGGTTGGCGCATATCGGTGTAGACGTTACCCCAGCACGCAAACCTATTGAACCGTTGCAAACTTTATTGCCTGCACTTCGGGAAAAAGGTGTTCCAGTCATCTGGTTGAATTGGGGCAATCGTCCCGACTTACTTAATATTAGTGCCAACGTACTTCACGTTTACAATCCTACAGGGGAAGGTGTTGGATTGGGCGATCCCTTACCTAGCAATGGCGCTCCAGTTCTGATGGCGGGTAGTTGGGCGGCGGCGGTAGTGGATGAATTGGAACAATTACCTCAAGACATTCGAGTCGATAAATACCGCATGAGTGGTTTTTGGGATACTCCCTTAGATAGTATCTTAAAGAACCTAGGTAGAAATACCCTATTATTTACAGGTGTTAATGCCGATCAGTGTGTCATGCTAACCCTATGTGATGCCAATTTCTTGGGTTATGACTGCCTGTTAATCAAAGACTGTACCGCCACAACTTCTCCTGATTACTGTTGGTTGGCAACACTGTACAACGTCAAGCAGTGCTTTGGCTTTGTCACTGATTCCGAATCTATTTTAACAGCACTGAATAACCTCAATAACCAAGGAGGATAAATAAATGCGTGCTACTCGTTGTGTCATTCCTGTCGTTAAGTCTCCGAAAGATTACCAAGCTTATCGGATTAGTCCTAACGACTCAAATCGATTAGCGATCGTCTTCGATCCAGCTAGCGCCAATACTTCCTTAACATGTTGTGTAGAAATTTTTGATGTTGGTGGCAAAACCCCCCCCAACCGCCATCAAATGGCAGTAGAAATGTTTTTTGTTCTGAAAGGGGAAGGAGTCGCCATGTGTGATGGCAAAACTGTTCCCATTAAAGCCGGAGATAGTTTATTAGTTCCACCTACAGGGACTCATATGATTAAGAATACAGGTTCCAGTCGCTTGTATACGTTGACTGTTATGGTTCCCAATGAGGATTTTGCCGAACTAATTCGCAGTGGTACACCAGTGACATTAGATGAGGAAGATATGTCAGTACTTGGTAGAGTAGACACTTTAGCACTATGAAGTAGACATTAAGAAGAGCGTAGGTTGGGTTGAGGAACGAAACCCAACATTTAATCGAATTATTGGGTATTAATTCGTTCTACTCAACCTACACAAGATATTTGGCGATTTAAGATTTACTTTATAAATGACCTCTTATATCATGTCCGCTTATATACCCTGAATAAAGCTCACGCAAAGACGCAAAGGCGCTAAGAAATTACGAAACTTTTCCGCATGGTTATGCTACAGGACTAGATATTAGATATGTGTTACTAACTCAATGGCTAAAGATGTTTTTCATGATACAGTTAGGAAAGGTTGAGAAAAAGAGGGTTGGCTGATTACAGATGAGCCACTGAGAATTCAGGTGGGTGGTGTTAATATGGAAATTGACTTGGGAGCAGAAAAAATTATCGCCGCAGAACGTGGAGAGGAAAAAATTTCTGTTGAAATTAAAAGTTTTCTCGGCACATCAAATATTTCAGAATTTCATACTGCTATAGGGCAAATTATTAACTATAGAGTTAATAATTTACGCTCCAGTGAGTGAGGTAATTTTAGAATGGAAAAACTAGAACTTTATCGCACTTATATAAAACAACTATTAAGCGATTATGCCAGTCTCAGCCCATTAGATGGAGAAGCTGAAACTGAACTGATTTTCGATACTGAGCGCGATTGCTATCAAGTTGTTCATACAGGATGGAAGAATCGACGACCCATGTATGGTTGTGTTTTGCATCTAGATATTAAAGGTGAGAAAATTTGGATACACCATGATGGCACAGAAATTGGTATTGCTGATGAGTTGGTAAAGTTGGGAGTCCCGAAATCAGATATTGTTTTAGCATTTCATGAACCTTTAGTGAGACAATATACTGGGTTTGCAGTGGGTTAAAAAGCAAATTTTGATGGTGGATAAAATTAAGAGTCGAATATATGTGGAGGTGATAGCTATGACCCAAGCCATACCTAAATTACTAACCCATGAGGAATTTATGGACTGGTATCCCAACAACGGGGTACAGTACGAGCTGCATAAAGGAGTGATTGTTGAGATGGCACCGCCAACTGGAGCTCATGAAAAAGTTATCGCATTTTTATCACGCAAACTGACTGTGGAGTTCGACCGACTCAACTTACCTTACGGAATTCCTAAAACTGCATTTGTAAAAACTCCTGACGCCGAGTCTACTTACTCACCCGATATATTGTTACTAAATCTTGACAATCTCATCAACGAACCTCTTTTTGAAAAACAGTCAACGGTTACTCAAGCAGTATCTGTACCCTTAGTAGTCGAAGTTATTAGTACTAATTGGCGGGATGATTACTACGACAAGTTTGGAGACTACGAAGAAATGGGTATACCTGAGTTCTGGATTGCAGATTATGCAGCACTAGGGGGTAAAAAGTTTATTGGAGACCCGAAACAGCCGACTTTCTCAGTATGTCAACTTGTTGGAGATGAGTACCAAGTTACCAAATTTACAGGTAATGATTTAATTATTTCTCCCACCTTTCCTAACCTCAAACTCACCGCACAGCAAGTTTTTGATTCGGCTTTGTAAATTTTTCCTGCCTGCAACAGGCTTAAGATTCTTCTTGTTCCAGGATGGCGGGAATATCACGACTGCCATGAATGATACGTACTACTGTTAGTAATTCTTCTGTTACTTAGTAAAAAATTAGAGACTTTTCAAAACCTTTAACACCCCATTTACGTAAGCCCTGCAAACGAGGAGTATTCACATAATAAATACTGCCCAAACCGGGCGTCTGCGCTAACTTGGCGATAGTGTTTCGCGTTGCGTCAAAAAAACGTAAAGCCGCATCTGGGTTATTTTGGGCAATGTAGTTAAACAAATCATCAATATCAAGATTTGCTTTGGGAGTGATGAAAATCCGCAGTGTCATGGTTTTTCTTGGTGCAAGCGCTGCATCAGTTCTTCGCGTTTGTTGTCCCACCACTCCTCGCTCACTTCAATTGGTTCGCCACTGTCTAAACCTTCCAGTAAAAGACTTTCTAAACGTTTGCGTTCAACATTTTCTTGTTCTTGGCGAATCAAATGGTGAATATACTCAGTTGCTGTATCATAACCTTTTTGTTTGACTTGTTCTTCTACAAATGCCCGCATTGAATCAGGTAGCGAGATGTTCAGGGTAGTCATATCGTAGGAAGGGATAGTAATGGTCTTATTATTTTGACATTTTTTGCCAATTTTCTGCTATCCAGAAGCAATGCTAGAAGAACGTCGGGTGGAGAAGTATATTTAGTGAGAGTCCTGACGCGATCGTACTGAGCGATAGTGAATTAATTTTTTTGATAAACCGCAGAGGACGCAGAGGACGCAGAGGAAAGAGAGAGCAGAGAATGGTCATTTTTCCCTAATTCAACTAACTGACGTGTTTCGGAATGTAATGAGACTGTAAGTGGTGACAAGCGAGAGTCGTCCTCGCGGGCTGTAAAAGGAATGTACAGCGTAGCAATCTCTCTATTGTTCTGTGTGTCCTTACCTCCGCCTTGGCTTAATACCATTGCGGCTAAAACTAGAGTTGCTCCAACCAAACCGCGAACTCCAAGTGTCTCACCAAGTAGTAGAAACGAGATAACGGCTGAGAACACTGGATCGAGTGTGTAAAATAGGGCTGCTTCTTGAGCGGAAACCCAGCGCTGGCTCATTGTCTCTATCAAGACGGTGGCAGCAGTGGCAATTAGACCAAGGTAAAGAACTGCACTTAAGTTTGTACTGATTGCGTGGATTTGTCCAACTAGTTCGGGTGCTGCCCAAAGCATACCAAGCACTGCTATAACTAAGACCTGAACGGCGGTAAGTGAAAGGGTTGGGTGGCGGTGTGTAACTTTTTCAAGAATCAGGATGTAGACGGCGTAGATGAATGCATTACCGAACAACAAGAAATCACCCATGCTGAACTGTCCGCTTTCCCATGACATGACTCCAATGCCAGTTATGGCAACGATCGCCGCCAACAAAGTTTTCAGCAGTACGCGCTGACCGATCGCCAAACCCAAAAGCGGTACTATCACAACGGTCAGGCTACTAACAAATGCCGCCCGATTTGCGTGTACCGTCTCAAGTGCCATTGTTTGGGTAGCAAAGGAGGCGAAGAGTACCAGTCCTAAGATAAATCCGTCGCGGATTAATTTAGCATTCAGGCGGCGCAAGTATGGAGCTAATACTACTGCAGCTACAACAAAGCGGCTTGCGAGTATTGCAGAGGGTGAAAGACTAGCGATGGCATTTTTAATCAGTGGAAATGTTGTCCCCCAGATTAAGGATGCGGCAACTAGCAGGATGACACCAAGAGAGTGCAAGCCTTTTTGTGTAGATCGATCGCAGTCATTTAATAGTGTCATGTTAAAGTTAGAAACTTGTAGAAATTTTCTCGATTGTTTGATGAACTTTGATGGACATAATGTCTCAGTGATGTGTCATATGAATGGAGCTAAGGACGATATGGTAGTCATTTCACTCTCACCAGTTCGACCTCTTTGATGACTTATTGCTTTGGCAAAAAAGAAGAGAATACATAAGATTTGCTTGAAAACTGTATATTTAATTTCTATTTCATCATAAATTTTGTATCACTTGCTACGCAATTTTATCTATTAAGAAGCAGAGGTTGTGGCGAGCATTAATATCCCTCTGGTAGAGAATTTATAGTAAAAGCGATCGATGATTTGGTAGAGGCACTGAGTCACGTAAAATGATAGCAACAGAAAAACCTGGTATCTTTTGCAAAACTAAGTTTCTCAGTATTGAACTGATTTTAGGTTGACTTACTCCACTATTCAAAATGTATAAAGTCCTCCCCAAACAAACTTCATCGGTGTTAATGCGCGATGGCATACGACTTGATGCGGACGTATACCGTCCCGATGCAGAAGGAGAATTTCCCGTACTGTTGATGCGACAACCTTATGGAAGAGCGATCGCATCCACGGTTGTTTATGCCCATCCCACTTGGTATGCGGCTCATGGGTATATTGTTGTTATTCAGGATGTACGGGGAAGAGGGACATCAGAAGGAGAATTTCAGCTGTTTACCCATGAAATTGAAGATGGCGAAGACTCAGTAAACTGGGCGGCAAAACTACCAGGGAGTACGGGTGAAGTTGGGATGTATGGTTTCTCTTACCAAGGAATGACGCAACTCTATGCGGCGGCTACCAAACCACAAGCGTTAAAAACCATTTGCCCTGCGATGATTGGTTACGATTTATATACAGATTGGGCGTATGAAGGCGGTGCATTCTGCTTGGAGAGCAATCTTTCCTGGGCAATTCAGCTAGCCACGGAAACAGCCCGTTTGCGAAAGGACGAAAAAGCCTACCATGCTTTGCGTGCTGCTTATCGCAATCTACCTTTGTACGATCGCAACCCCACTCTTCCAGAAGTTTTACAGAATTTTGCCCCTGACTCGTTTTATCACGATTGGTTAGCTCATTCTCAACCCGATGAATACTGGGAAAAACTTTCACCCAAAACCTACTTCCAAAATGTTGATTTGCCTATGTTCCATATTGGGGGGTGGTTTGATACTTACTTACGCGGTACGATGCATTTATATAAGGATATGGCAGCACGGAGTCAATATCGCCAACAACTGCTAGTAGGACCTTGGGCGCATTTGCCTTGGGGTCGCAGAGTTGGTGCTGTTGATTTTGGTATTGATGCAGCCAGCCCTGTAGATGAAATGCAAATCCGGTGGTTTGACCAATTTCTCAAAGGTATAGATACGGGGTTGCTAGAGGAACCGCCTGTTTGCTTGTTTGAAATGGGTAGCGATCGCTGGCGCAAATTTGATAGTTTTCCCGATACAACACATAAAAATTACTATTTGTCAAGCCAAGGACTCAGTAGCATTCGAGAAAATTCCGGAATTCTCACCAATTATCATTCCCCACTCCCTACTCCCTACTCCCCACTCCCCAGTTCTGACGTTCTAGTTCATGACCCTTGGCGACCGGTTCCATCCCTGGGGGGTCATGCAGCAATGGGTGCGGGTTCCTTTGAGCGATCGCACATTGATTGTCGTTCTGATGTTCTCACTTATACGAGTGAAGTGTTAGAAGAAGATTTGTATTTGGTTGGCGATATTATTGTTGAAGTTTGGTGTAGTGCGGATAAACCCAGTTACGATTTATGTGCGGTGCTGTCACAAGTGTATTCTGAAGGACGGGTTTACAACGTGACTCAAGGCTATCTTCGTTGTGATGGTAGCAACTTTACCAAAAGAAAAATTCAATTGCAGACTACCTGTGTCAGAATTGCCAGAGGAAACTCCTTCCGCTTGAGTTTGAGTGCAGCCTGTTTCCCTGCATACGCGATGAATCCCGGTAATGGATCGTCATTGGGGATGGAGGCGGAAGTTATTACATTGATGGTAAGTTGTGGGGGAGAGACGCGATTGCAAATCTTCCTACCACTAAACCTAAGTTATGTGTATTTATATACCGTCAGATCTTCATCAAATTCCTTATCGGTTGTTCCTAGTACTTAGGCTAGAACTGATTGATAAGGTGTAGGTTGGGTTGAGCGAAGTGCGAATCTCGTTTCATAACCAACGCTCGAAATTATTCGTGTTCGATATATCTTACTATTTATGGGAGACCTTGGATGATTACACAGAGAGTGAACTCATGAAAATAGGCATAAATCGACAGTTTCGCTTAGCAGTTCGTCCTGTTGGCAATATCAAAGAAAGTGATTTTGAGTACCTTGAACAACCAATTCCCAGTCCAAGTGATGGTGAGGTGCTAGTACGTACCATATATCTTTCGCTAGATCCTACTAATCGCATTTGGATGAGCGATATGCCACAGTATATGCCTCCCGTAGAAATTGGACACGTCATGCGCGGTGTTGTTATAGGTGTGGTAGAAGAGTCTAAAAATCCTAATTTTCAACAAGGGGATCTGGTTTCTGGTGTGCTTGGCTGGCAGGATTATGCGATTGCTCTTGGAAATACTGGAAAAGGAATCACAAAACTACCCCATCCTCTGCCTGCACCACTCACTGCATTTACCGGACCGCTTGGATTTACTGGTTATACGGCATATTTTGGGCTTTTAGACATAGGACAGCCCAAAGCAGGGGAAACTGTGGTGGTGTCAGCAGCCTCAGGTGCAGTTGGTTCTGTTGCTGGACAAATTGCCAAGATTAAGGGCTGCCGAGTCGTTGGTATAACTGGGTCGGATGAAAAATGTCAGTGCCTGACACAAGAGCTTGGTTTTGATGAGGCTATTAACTATAAAACAGAGGATTTGGAAACAGCGCTTGCGCGATCGTGTCCTAATGGAATCGATGTGTATTTCGATAATGTTGGCGGTTCTATCCTAGATGCTGTTTTAACCAAAGTTAATTTGCATGCACGTATTCCTGTATGCGGTTTGATTTCAACTTACAATGCAACAGAGCCTGTTCCCGGTCCGTATAATTTCAGCCAAATTTTAATGAAGCGAGTGCGCCTCGAAGGGTTTATTATCCTCGATTATTATCCTCAATTATCTCTTGCTATAAGAGATCTTGGACAATGGCTCAACGAAGGTAAACTTAAATATGCTGTTGAAATTGTCGAGGGTTTGGAAAATGCCCCATCAGCCATTCTAAAACTGTTTGATGGCAATAAAAAGGGAAAACTGGTCGTTAAAGTTTCAGAGGAACCTACATTCTAGTTGTCAAGCTAGCAGAAACCCTATTGATGACGTTGTATTGTTTCATTGAGCGTTACATAGCCTTGAAACAACTTCACTACCATCCTTGACAAATTAGCTTAGATAAATTATTTGACCGATTTTTCTGACGCTCGCCCGTTAAGTAAATAGGAGCATTTTATAACAGTGGGCATTATATTGATTAAGTCACGATTCGGATCGCGCTGACTACAATGTCTTTTAAGAAACGCTAAAAATACTATGCTACCCTCTGTATTTAAAACCTGTATTCCTAGAGAAGAAATTTTAGCTGGAGATATTTCCCCTGACTTGTTTGCAGCTAAACTGCGGCTAGTTGTGTTCGGGAAAGCACCTCAAGTGTACCAAGACCCTACAACCTTCTTTAGCAATACTTTTGCCACCGATGGGTTAAAAACTCTAATTTCAGAGGTTTTTGGGCGGTTGATGGGTGCGGTTGTGGGTTCGCCAATTATTCGGTTGGAAACTAGTTTTGGCGGTGGTAAAACTCACGATGAAATTGCTTTGTGGCATATTGCCAAACACGGACGTTCCATACCTGGACTAGATCGCTTTGCTGATTTATGTTTAATTCCAGACTATCCAATTCAGGCGGCTGCGATCGCATGCCAAGATCTAGACCCAGTAAATGGTGTATACCATGAAGATACAGGGATAACTACATACACACTTTGGGGTGAAATTGCTTATCAGATTAATGGTATAGAAGGCTACAGCTTGCTTAAAGGTTCTGATGAAAAGCGAGTCAGCCCTGGTACAGTCGTTTTAGAAAGAATCATTCAAGGTCAGCCTACTCTCATTATTCTTGATGAAATTGCCAGATATCTGCGAGCGGCAAAAGCCACTTTAGTAGGTAAAAGCAATTTAGCTCAACAAGTTGTTGCGTTTTTGTTCTCCTTAATGGATTTGGCAGCAGCTAGTAATAATTTAGTGTTTGTTTATACTTTAGCCTCTGCCACTGACAGTTTTGGTGACGAAACCACCGAAATCCGCGAAACCATTTCCACCTCAGCCCGTCAAGAGCGTATTCTTAAACCCAGTACCGATCTTGAAATTTACAATATTGTCAAACAGAGGTTGTTCAGCAGTATTGATGCTAACGCTGCTAAAAGCGTGAAGAGTGAATATTTACAAACTTATAAAGCGAGTCGCATCAATTTACCTGACGGCTGTAAGGATACACGGTACGCTGATAGCATTGAAGCAAGTTATCCCTTCCATCCCGAATTATTTAATCTTCTAACAAAAAAAATTGCCTCCATTCCAAACTTCCAACGGACTAGAGGTGCTTTGCGATTGTTCGCTAGAGTGATACGTTATTTGTGGGAAGATACGACTCAATGGACGCCCCTGATTCATCTCCATCACATTCCCATTGGTATTGAAGAAGAAATTACTAGCGATTTAACCTCACGTTTAGAACGCCATTTAATGCGAATGACTGCTATCCCGGCAGATATTTATAATGCAAATGGTAGAGAAGCGCACGCTCAGTTACAAGATGGAGAATGGAAAGCGGCGGGTAAGCCTCCTTTTTCCACTTGGGTAGCACGTACCATTTTCTTGCACTCTATCAACCAAGGGATAGCAGCTGGTATTCGTCGGGCTGAACTCAATTTAGCACTGCTGACACCAGGGTTAGAAATTGGCTTTGTTGATACAGTCTTGGAAAGGCTAAGTGCTGTTGCTTGGTACTTGGAAAACGATCCAATAACTTCCATTGCTCGTTTCAAAGAAGAACCATCACTTAACAAAATTATTGCCGAAGAAAAAGCACAAATTGGGATTGCTGAGGCGAAGGATGAGTTACGCAACCGCCGCGATACTATCTTTGCTGATAAATTCTTTAAGCTTGTGGCTGCGCCAGAGTCACCTACAGATGTGGATGATGTTGCAGATGCGATCGCTTTATGTTTGATTGATTTCCAAGAAGCAACAATTTCCACGACAACCGAAGGTCCTCCACCTATAATTGAGCGAATTTTTAACAACACAGGTGAAGCAGGAAAGTTTCGGATTTTTAGAAATCGCTTGTTATTCCTAGTCGCTAATAAGCAAGAATTAGACAGAGCGATCGATAATGTAAGAGAATATCGCGCCATCCTAAATATCCTCAATTCTCCCAACCGCTTGCAAGATTTGTCAGAAAGTCAGCAGCAACAACTCAAACAGAGGAAAGGGGACTTTGATTTAAAAGTACGAATATCTTTAACGAATGCCTACCGTCATTTATTCTACCCAGCTAATGACCCAGTTAAAGCGCCTAAAGAGTTGATGCACTACACACTTCCAGCACAAGATTCCAGTGAAGTGAAGGGTAAGAATAATCAGCAAGATGTTATTTTAAAAGCGCTAAGAGATTGTCAGAAAATTCGTGCTGAAGATGCACCAGCATACGCACCTGCTTATATTTTGCAAAAAGTGTGGTTACCTGGTTTAGACCATTGGACAACAAAAGCGCTGCGAGAAGCTTTTGCTAAAGATCGAGGTTTAAATATACTCCTAGATGCTGAAGTGTCAAAGTTGCGAGATACTATCCGTCAAGGTTTGCTTTTGGGAAGCTGGGATATGAAGGTAGGAGAACGGGTTTATATTAAAACTGATGATGGCAAGTTTACCCTACCTGACACCATAGAATTTTCTGACAGGATGGTGCTTTACCGCCGGGGCATTTTAGAACTGCCAAAACCACGAGAAATTGAACTCGATGCCCAAATTATGCCCAGTACTGATTCTTCTAAGCCAGTGCGGGTAAGGTGGAGAGCATCAGGGGCGTTAGCCATTCAGCTTTATCAAGATGGAAATTCTATAGCCAGAGAATTTCTTCCGAGTGACGAGTATGAGACTACCATCACCAAAACCACAACTTTTAAAATCTTAGTTGATTACGGTAATGGTGATGTAGAAGAGAGGGAAACTCAAGCGAAGCTACTGATTTACGGTACAGGAGGTTCATCTCGTATACCCAGTGCAGCCGAACCGATAGGTATATTTGATGTCAAACGAGAAGAATTGGAGTTGGATGGGACGCCAAATGCAGTGTTTAATCAATTAAGCGATCGCATCCTTGACGACAAAATCCAAGGAATTAAATCATTGGAACTTACTGTTGCACAAGTGATGGATTACCGCAAGCTGATGACGACTTTACCCTTGTTGGGGAAATTCTCCCTACAAATTAACCAAACAGCGACAATTAACGCAGGCGAACAATTCGTCAGGTTAGAATATCAAGGTCCGGTGAGGGGGTTTAACAGTTTCCAAGCTGCTGTCAATGCTTTGCTGGGTAGTCCGGATGTGAGAGCTGATGTGTCACTGAAGCTAAAATTTGAATTTTCGGCAACAGTGCAACCAGATGGCACAGAAATCAGTACTATCAAACAAGCCCTAAATCGTAACCCGGTTGAGAGGCTATCGTTGACGGCGAAAGTAACTTACTGAGATGCAAGAGTTCCAATTGCGAGTGGTTCCTACAGATAATAATAATTTTGCCCTTGAGTTGTACCAGTGTGCTTATAAAAAAGCTGGAGAAAAAAAGCGTCCTTCTGCCAAGCGCATTGGGCGTTTAAAGGGTAATGCTTTGGTGCAGGCGAAACAGGCAATTTATGATTGTTTGAAAGCTAATAATTATGACCCCAAAACTTTAAAGAGCGCTCGGCAAAGTCCTTATATCTTAAGTGAAGAATCTGGAGTGAATTTAGCTTTACTGTTTCAAACTTTACAACCCCTGTCTAAACCAGAGCGAATTGCTAATATTACTAAAGGAATTACTGCTATGAGTAATGAAGAATCGCACTACTGGTTTGCTAAGATTAGTAATGGGAAACGTTCTCAGGCTTTGAGGGCAATTCGGGTGTTACTAGGGGAATAACTTTGTTAGGAGATTTTAACAATGCCAACTCCAAGAGAAGTGTTTGAAAATCCTGAATGGTATTGGAGTTTACTTACACTTGACTCTGACGTTAAATTTGAAGACCAATATTTTGACCGAAAAGAAGTAGGTCAACCAGAACAGCATGGCGGAGTTAGTAAAAGTCAAGTTAATGCTCTTGTAGAGCAAGTACGAGAGTGTGTTTCTGCATTCGCTAATGCAAATAAAGCAGGCGGACTTCTAGTAATAGGAATTTCTACAAAAGGGCAGGCACGGGGAATTGACAATTTAACAGAAGACCAGAGAAACAGAGTTACAAACATCAATGATATGTTGGTTAATCAGTATGCTGAAGTTAAATTATGTGATTATCAAGAGACGTCTGGTTATCCTTGCAAAATATGTTTAATTTATGTTCCTTATACTAAAGATGGAATTTGTGAAACTCCGGGTTATTCGCCCAAATCTTGGATGAGAAAGGGTGTTCAGAATGTTCCGCTCAGCGACCAACAACGCGAGTCGTTACGACGTGACAAAAGAATTATTGATTACGAACAAACTTACTGTTGTTCTTATAAGCCTGAAGATGTGGATCGAGGTACGCTGGATGTTTTTCGCCAAGTCTATTTAGATGAAGCTACTTATGAGTTTAGTGATGAAGAGTTGCTATATCATGCTGGCGCTTTAGATAAAGATAGTTCAGGGAACTACTTTTTTACCAAAGTAGGGTTCCTCTTCTTTGCATCAAATCCACAAAGAGTTTTACCTTCTTCATACATCCGTCTGCTAAGGTTTGAAACTAATGTTAATGAAGAACGTGGCTTACCAACGTTTGAAAGAAACTTCAGTGGTTCAATTACGAAGCAGATACGAGATATACGGACTTTCTTTCAAGAATCAGGTTTTTTCAAAGCTTATTCAAAGCGAAACCCTCAAGGTGGTGGATTTATTGAGGAACCAGAGTATCCTCACATCGCAGTTGACGAAGCAATTGTTAACGCTGTAGCTCATAGAGATTACGCTATGAGTATCCCAATTGAATGTGAGTATTACAAAGATGCTTTTGTAGTTTGTAATTCGGGGCGAATTATTCAGAGAGATAAAGATGTACCTGCTCATTTTTCACTTGATGATACTGTACTAATCTCAACACCACGCAATCCTAAATTGATTGAGTGGCTTAAGTTAATGAGAGATCAGCGAGGTATTGCTTTCGTAAGGGCATTGAGTGAAGGTACTAAGCGTATGTATAAAGAAATGCAAGCTTTGAACTTGCCTTCTCCAGATTATAGAGTGAGTGATGCACAAACTAAAGTCACTTTATTTAGTAGAGCGGCTGAACGCGAGGCATTACTTCAAGCTGATTCTACGCTTCAAGTCACTGAATATGCAAACTTGTTTCCTCTATATATTACTATTGAAAATGGTAAAGAAGTTGATGCTGAATACCTAAAACAGCGGCAGGGAGATATTACTTCTTCTCTAAAAGATGCTCTAGTAGCTCACGGATGGTATATCGATAGCTCGAAATTTGGCAAGATAATAGCTCACCGAAAACAATCTAATTTTCAGCTATCAAAGGAAGTTTGTCAAATTGTTAGGCTTTATCCAGCATATTCATTTCAGCTACGCCACTACTGGGGAAAGTCCTACCTCTGCATTGATTACACACTTGAAGTAAAAAATATTTGTTCAATAGAAAAACTGCTAACCCTATTTCAACCCAACGAACTAGTAAGTAGAACAGCTGTGGCTCAGTGGAACGGCAAAGGATGGTATCTTGGTAAGATTACTTCAGTAAATCATGAATGGAGTAATGTATACCTATTTGATTTTGATAAGGAAGAGCAGGTTGCTAGCAGTAAAGTTATTCCAAATCTTTCTAGAGAGTTAATTGAGCAAGTGCTACGTAAGCGCAAAATTCGTTTTGAACTTCCTCAAGCCATCAAAAAGTATAGTCTTGCACTGGAGCCTAACGCAGCTCGCACACGCGCTGAAAGAACGAGAGCGACTGCTGAAGATATAGCAAAAACAATATTTCCTTTGCTTACTAATCAGATGACAGTACTGCTGCAACCTACTCCAGTTCCCTTATTTCGGCAAGGCACAATTGGCTCAAAACTTCTAGTGCGTTCCCTCTCTGAACCAACAGTTGAGTTTAATCATGGTCGCTCTTCAGCAGATATTCGGGATGGCATCACAAGATTTGGAGCCTTTGGTAATTCTCCCAAAATTATTGAAATCGTACCAATTTGTACATCAGAATTACGTACAAACATGGTCAATTTGATTGAGAGACTAAAAACTGGTAAATACAAATACCGTGGTTCAGAAAAAACTTTCAGCACACGCTTTACTTATAGCTCGATTGTGACCATTCCTTCCTCTGATTTGGCTTTAGATGAATGTAGGCGATTACTAAAAGAAAATCCAAATTGGATTAGTAACAAGCATCTCAATCGTATATTTCTGGTACATACTCCAGAGCAAGGCTATGCATCTGATGATGAAGTTTCGCCCTATTATCGAATTAAGCGGTTATTGTTTGAAAATGGAATTCCTTGTCAGATGGTTGATACACCGATTCTCCATAATCCAGATTGGAAAGATTTAAACCTATCTTTGAACATCATCGCTAAATGTGGTGTTACCCCGTGGGTACTTCCGGACGCACTCCCTGATGCAGATTTCTTTATTGGTCTTTCTTATACTCAAAGTAGGCGGCAAGGTTCAGAACGACTTATGGGTTACGCTAATGTTTTCAGTGAGTATGGGAGGTGGGAGTTTTACTCTGGTAATACAGAAACTTTTGCTTACAATGAACGCACTCAGTATTTTCAAACATTAATCGAACAAACTCTAGAACGCCTAAATTTGCAAGAGACTCCACATATATACTTTCATTATTCAGCAAAATTTTCTCGTGAAGATCGTGCTGCAATCTTGAGTGCTGCTCGTAAGATTAAACCTCAAGGTGTTTACTCATTTGTCTGGATCAACACTCACCATAATGTCAGGCTTTATGATAGTCGAGTTGAAACCGATGGCAGCCTGAGTCGTGGTAGTTATGTTATTGCATCTCCCAACCAAATCTATCTTTCTACAACAGGACATAACCCCTATCGCAAAGTGCTTGGGACACCTCAAACACTTGAAATAAACATCTGGACATACCACCCAGAGAATGCGCCGAAATCTCTACCGGACTTGAAGGCATTGGCGGTTCAGATTCTGAGTTTGACTAAACTCAACTGGGCTTCTACTGACTCGTTATGTGCTGTACCTATTACAACTAAATATGCAAGTAACATTGCCTACTTAACAGATGCTTTCCTCCGCCAAGGTTCGACCTTTCAACTAAATAAAGTTTTGGAGGAAACACCTTGGTTCCTGTGAGAATTGTTGTATTAGAGATTTAAATCAAATTCTAGATATTTTATTTTGCAGTATTAATATATGACTAATCCTAACCCAAAACGTCCCTATTTATTTATAGAAAAAATGATGCCCGTGCAAATATTAAACGAGCAAGTTTATTATGAACACGGGGGAAACCCTTTTAAAGGGCTGCATCGTTGGTATTCCCGCAAGCCGTTATCATTTAGTCGCGCCAGTGTTTTGGCTTCGTTGTTACCAGCAGACCTCACAATGGAAGAGTTTGAATATTTGCTGGGGTTGGAACCAGGGAAGGAGATAAAACTTTACAAAACGCCGCCGAGTTCGACAAGAATTAAGAAGGTGCAGGATTATTGCGAAAAAGTTTGGGGAACTCTCACACCCACTGTGTTAGATGCGTTTGCAGGTGGTGGAAGTATTCCGTTTGAAGCAGCGAGATATGGGTTAAATGTGCTGGCTTCTGATTTGAATCCCGTAGCGGTGGTGACAATGAAAGCCGCAATGGAATATCCGTTGAAGTTTGGTCCCGATTTGCAACAAGATATTGATAAATGGGTGAAGTGGGTTGGGGATGAAGCCGAGAAAAGGTTGGGTGAGTTTTTCCCTTCTTTACCAGGGGAAACGGTGCAAAATTATTTATGGGCGCATACAGTTGTTTGTCCAAGTTGTGAGTCTGTTGTTCCGTTAAGTCCAAATTGGTGGTTATATAAACGTCCAGAAAAGCAGAATTTACATAAATGGTGTGCGGTGAAGCCAATTCCTAATCTAGATAATAAGCGGATTGATTTTGAATTAGTTAAGGGTAGAAAAGGTAAGGGGACAACGATTCAAACAGATGATGGGGAATATGACCCTGATACGACAATTACCATTAGCAGAGGCGTAGGTAGATGTCCTAATTGTTCATCAGTAATTGAAAATGACTTAATTTACGAACAGGGTAGGTTAGGAATAATGAGCCATCAACTTTATGCTGTTGCCTATCGAAGAGGAGATAGAAATTTAGAATTTAGACTACCACAAGATATAGATTTTGAAGCTGTACATAAAACGAAAGATTATTTAGAAAAAAACTTAACGCACTGGCAAAATTTAGGAATTATTCCAGATATTGAAATTCCCTATGGTCATCAATTTGCTGAAAGAAGTTCTTTGTTACAGCAAGGTATAGATAGATGGGATAAAGTATGTAATCCACGCCAAATTGTAACGCTTGTGACATATGTGGAAATTATAAATGAAGCTAAAAAATTTATTCAAGAGGAACATGAATCAGAAAAAGCTGATGCTATTTTGGCTTACTTGGCTTTAGTATTTGATAGATGCGTTGATACAAATTGTAGGTTATCAACCTGGGATTCATCAAGGGCTGGTTCAAAAAGAGCTACAACGCAACATGCATTAAATTTGATTTGGAATTACCCTGAGATAACTGGCAACGGTGAACTTTGGAATTCATGTGTTGATGTTTTTGCATCAGATTATGTAAGTCTTTGTGCTTTATTCGGAACCATACCAGGTTCAACAGGTATCCCCGGAATTGAAGAACAACACGACTCAAAATCTATCCAAATCGACGCAGCATCAGCCGATAACTTAACTCACATCCCTGATAACTCAGTCGATGCGATCGTCACAGATCCACCCTACTACGCTACTATCCAATACGCTGAACTTTCAGATTTTTTCTACGTCTGGCTAAAACGCACTTTGGGCGACATCTTCCCTGAATTATTTTACCTAGAACTCACCGACAAAGACCGCGAAGCCGTTGCTAACCCTTCCCGCTTCCGCAACATGGGAGATAACCCCGAAAAACTTGCCAACCAGGATTATGAAGCAAAAATGGCGATGGCGTTCGCCGAATACCACCGCGTGTTGCGTGATGACGGTGTGATGACGGTGCAATTTAACCACAAAGACTCCGGCGCGTGGGATGTTCTCGCAAAGTCCTTGATTGATGCTGGTTTCGAGATTACCGCATCTTGGGCTGTCAGTACCGAAAACCCCCAAAACTTGCACCAAGCACAGAAAAACGCGGTTTCCAGTACCGTACTTTTAGTATGTCGCAAACGCGATCGCCAAGCTGAACAAGCTTGGTGGGATGATGTCCGTATTGCCATTAGAAATATAGTTTTTGAGAAAGCCCCAGATATTGAAAAATCCTTAACCGAAGATTCACGTCCCGCAGCCGATCGCATTGCAGATCCACGTCGTCGTATCAAACCTCCCGGTATTGACTTGTGCTTAACCGCTTATGGTTGTGCTTTAAGCGTCTTCACTAGGTATAGTTGCGTCCTCGACAGTGCAGGAAACCAACTCGAACCCAAAGCAGCATTTGAGGAAGTGCGCCAAGCGATTGTTGAGTACCGACTGCAAAACTTGTTAGAAGGTAAAGACTTCAACGGTATCGACCCCTTAACTCAATGGTACATCTTGGCGTGGGATACTTTTGAAGCAAGGGAGTTTCCTTTTGATGAAGCAAGACAACTCGCTTTAGCAGTCGGCGGTTTTGATGTTTCCGATTTAGTAAAAAAACATAAATTACTCGATTCTGCTAGCGGTTACTGTAAATTACTCACACCACAGCAACGTCTCAAAAAACGCGCCTTCTCTGTCATCGACCACGAATTTTCTGCTCGATACTTAGTTGATGGGCTTCACGCAATTATTGCCCTTTATCTAGAAGAAGGAAATACAGAAGCAGTGCGGAGGTTTATGAAAACTACAGGTTTAGTCAGCAATGATTTATTTATGCGAACATTTGAGGTTGCCTTGAAAGTCATTCCCAGGATTGGGGATGAAAAGAAGCGCATTCCTGAAGAAAAAGCGTTATTAGATTTGTGGCTAGCAATGGATGAAATTAAAGCCAAAGTTTCTTACGTGCAATCTGAGTTACCGTTAAGTTATGGGCAAATGAGTTTAGATTTATTTGCTGACAGTTCACAGGTTTTTGATGACTGAAACTAAAAATTACAGTCAACCGTCAACCATTAACAGAAGGAGCGACGTAATTTATGGGTTGCTGACTTTATAGCCTTGCTGGTTGCAGAATTAAAGAACGTGTAGTATCATCGCAAACTATACTCCTAAAACTCTGTAACTTACACTAACGCTAAAATTGATGAAAAACAACTAGCAATTATTGGAGAAATATGGAAATGAAAGTTAGAGGAATAAAACGCGGTCAAACCATTGAACTCTTACAAGACGTTAGTGTTCCTGATGGGACAGAAGTCATGGTTGAAATTCGTGAAGCTCACTTGATAAGTGATGAAGAAAGATTGCATAAGCTAAAAGAGTTTTTTGAAACAGATTGGGAAGGCAAGGAAGATTTTATCAAAACAATGGAAGAATTAGAAAAAGAGAAGAATGCAGAATGGCAAAGACTGTATGGGCAATCCTCATAAATAGAGGAGGGAATTGTGTATTTGTTAGATACCAATATTTGTATCGCGCTGAGTAACCAAAACCCTCAAGCGCTAGCACAATTTTATGCAAAATTCAACAACTCTTATATCCCAACAATTGTACTAGCAGAACTTTATAAAGGTGCATATTGCTCTCAAAAAATTGAACAGAATCTTCAAAGATTAAATGAATTCTCTAGTAGAATAATTGTTGTTCCATTCGACAAAAATGCTTCAGAAGAATTTGGCAAAATTCAAGCTGAATTAAGACGAATTGGCAGACCAACAGGTGAAATCGACGCATTGATTGCTGCTGTTGCTCGTTCTCGTCAAGATATTCTTGTCACAAATAATATCAAGCATTTTGAAAATATACCTAACTTACAATTAGAAAACTGGTTATAGTCATTGAAAAAACTTCGCGAACATCCTTATACACAAAATCGCTGAATATTGAGTGTCAGTTCTCCATTCTTAAGGTAGACTTGATAAATAATAACTATCCATTACAGAAGGAGCTTAGTCAATGAAAGTTAAAGGAATCAAACGCGGTCAAATTATTGAACTCTTAGAAATAGTTGAGAATATCCCAGATGGAGTAGAAATTTCAATTGATTTAGAACCTCCTATTGAACATAGTGAAACTCAAAAAAGATTGACCGACGAGGAGAGATTAGTAAGACTCAATAAATTATTTGGAGTTTGGAAAGATCAGCCTGAGTTAATAGACATTTTTGCTGAAATAGACAAAGAACGTCACGCTTATAGAGGAAGAGTCATAGACTCAATTGATACTCAGGATAATAGCTAATGTACTTGCTAGATACTAATATATGCATTGCACTGCTGAATGATAATCCAAAAGTGGTCTCCACATTCAATCGCTTTTTCAGTCAATGCTATCTTTCTACAATCGTCCTTTCAGAGCTTTATCAGGGAATTTACTGTTCTCAACAGCTTGAAAAAAACCGAAAAAGTCTTGTAGAACTGTCCGAGTTATTACCTATTGAGCCATTTGATTTGAATGCTGCTATAGAATTTGGCAAAATTCAGAGTGAATTGAAACGGATTGGTAAACCAACAGGAGAAATTGATGCATTAATTGCGTCTGTTGCTCGTTCCCGTCAAGATATTCTCGTCACCAACAATATTAAAGATTTTGAAAATATACCTAACTTACAATTAGAAAATTGGTTATAATCATTGAAAAAACTTCGCGAACATCCTTGGAAAATTAGCTATTCTAGCAATACTCACAATACCATTGCTGACTTCTACATACCAGCGCTAGAGTCCGCTGTTCAATATGACCGCAAATCTGGCTTTTTCAGCAGTGCTATTCTGAGTAAAGTCGCTCGTGGTTTGGGTGCAATGCTGCACAATCAAGGGCGAATGCGGTTAATTATGGGATGTCAGTTTACTGCTGAAGATTTACAAGCTATTCAGCAAGGATATGCTCTGAGAGATGCTTTATTAACCCGTCTTGATGCTGAATTAACACCACCAGAAAACTTAGTTCAACTCAAACATTTTGAAATTCTAAGTTGGTTGATTCAAAATCAATATTTAGATATTAAAATTGCTATTCCCTTAAAAGAAAATAGAACTCCAGAAGTCAGTGAAGAACAACTAGATCCACAGCATATCTTTCATGAAAAAGTGGGAATTTTTACTGATAATAGTGGCGATCTCCTAGCTTTTAACGGTTCCAATAATGAATCTATTGGCGGTTGGGAAAGAAATGTAGAATCTTTTCACGTTTATTGTTCTTGGGAAGGTGGACGAGAACTCGATAGAGTCAATGAAGAAGTTGTGAGATTTGAGCAACTTTGGTACAACTTAGCACCTAATGTGCGAATATTTGAAGTTCCAGAAGCGGTACAGAAAAAGCTGTTACGTTACACCCCAGCCTCAAAACCAACTTGGAACATTCAAACAGAATTTGACAATCGACCTCTCACCCAATCGGAACCAGATACACCAGAGTTTACACCCACATCCGAACTAGGAACTCCTGTTATCTCTCCAGAAGCAAGAGAAGAAGAACGCCTTACCTTTAACCAACTAGCGAACATTTACGAAAACTCTGGTTGCTTGGATTTCTGTCTTAAATCAATTCCCATCAAACCCTGGCCTCACCAAATTAAAATTCTACGCTGTGTTGCCGAAAAATTTCCTCAAAGTTATTTGATAGCCGACGAAGTTGGATTGGGAAAGACCATTGAAACCGGGTTAGTTCTGCGTTATTTACTGCTAGCTAAAAAGGTGCAAAGGGTACTTATTCTTGCTCCTGCTAGCGTTCAACCACAATGGCAAGAAGAATTGCGGGAGAAATTTAATCTCCATTTTTGGAGTTATACCTCTACTGAATTTAAAGACCCCTACAAGCATACCATCTCAGCAGCAACTAACCCTTGGAATACTCAAAATTTAATCCTTGCTTCTTCTCACTTGGTAAGAAGAACAGAGAGAATGCGTCAGCTTTTAGAAGCAGAACCTTGGGATTTAGTTGTATTAGACGAAGCACACCATGCTAGACGTAAAAGCCCGCAAGACAGGAAGGAAACACCCAACCGCTTGTTGGAGTTAATGCAGCAACTGAAAGAGAACACCAAATCCTTACTTCTCCTGTCAGCAACTCCAATGCAAATTGACGCCATAGAAATTTTCGACTTACTACATTTGTTGGGACTGCAAGGACATTGGAGTTACGGCGACAATTTCTGTCATTATTTTTCCTCTCTACAAGGGAGTGCAAAACGCGAGGTGCTTGACTTTTGGCAAGCCATGTGCAAGGATTACTTTCTGCACGGGGGACAACCCTGTTCTAGATTAACGCACTTCCTAACTAAGAACGAATCCCTACAGGATGGCTTCGCTGGACGCGCCCTTGCATACAAACTACGAGACACTTGGCAACAAGGTCAGAAAATCCTCAATCACAAACAGTTAGTAGCAGATGAAGCTTTCATCACCGCCTCACGCCAGTACTTGACGGTGAACACACCCCTAAAAGATTTGATGTTTCGTCACACCCGCGATACCCTGAGACAATACTATCGTAAAGGACTTCTAGAACGGGATATTGCGACTAGAGTTGTGCAAGATAATGCCATTTCTTTGGAAGCGCAGCGAGAAGTTCCTCTTTACAAAGCTGTCAGCGACTACGTGCGTCATTTCTACAAACTCGCACAGCAAGACAAACGTTCCTGCTTGGGTTTTTTGATGACTTTGTACCGCAAGCGATTAACTAGTTCCTTTTCTGCCATTAAATCATCCTTACAACGTCGTTTGGACTTTTTACTGACCCAACAGGGAAGCATTTTAACTAACGACGATTTAGCTGATTTAGATGATGCAGATGATACCGTAATTACCGGGATGGAATCCTATTTTGAACAAGTAGACCCACAAGAGATTCAATATCTTGAAGATTTGTTAAGTCAGTTTGAAAACACTGGAGAAGATACCAAGCTTTCCCAATTTCTTAAAATTTTGCGCCAAGAATTAACAGAGCGAGAAAGCGCCATCGTTTTCACTCAGTACACTGATACAATGGATTACCTGCGGGATGCTTTGAGTTTATTGTACGGTGGGCAAGTCGCTTGTTACTCTGGTCGTGGTGGCGAACTTTACCAAAATGGTAAATGGTTTGTAGTTCCTAAAGAAGAAATTAAACGGCAATTCCGTAATGAAGAAATCAAGATTCTTCTCTGCACTGAATCAGCTTCAGAAGGCTTAAACTTGCAAAATTGTGGAGTGTTAATCAATTACGATCTGCCCTGGAATCCCATGCGAGTTGAACAGCGCATTGGGAGGATTGACCGTATTGGGCAAAGATACCCAACAGTGCAAATTCACAACTTTTATTATGACGGGACTGTAGAGGCGAAAGTTTATAGAAAATTGCGCGAACGCATCAATGCTTTTGCTACGGTAGTAGGCAATCTTCAACCAATCCTAGCGCAAGTTCCAACCTTTATTGAACAAGCAGCAATGAGTGCTGACCCAGAAGAAGAGGACGTTTTAATGTCTGAGTTTGATTCAGTCCTAGAAAAACCTCCACTGCGTCCAGCAATGGAAGAAATGGTAGCAATGGATTTAGAAGCTGACTTAGCAGAAATTCAAAAACCCGTTCCACCTGCGCCCTTCACTCCAGAAACTGTTGAGCAGTTATTCACCACTTCAGTTATTCTGAGAGCTTGTGGTGCAAAGTTTGAGAATAAAGGCGATCGCATCTGGTACTTGACATACAAGGGACAGGACTATACAGTCACTTTTTATCCAAGCGTATTTGATGAAACACCTTCAATGCGGTTGATGACTTTTGGCGATCCCATATTCGAGACACTACTACAATTGGGACAATCATAACTACGACGCAAGAATTTATAGAAAACCAAATGTTGCGACGACAGCGACTTGATTAGAAGGAGATTATATGTCAGAAACAGATAGTAAGCATATTGATGCAAAGCATATTAAAAAATGGCAGCATCTTCCATTAGGATAAGCTATTAAGGAAGCGAGAGCAAAAACGTCATAATATAGGCACAAGAGCGAATTTAGAACAAAGAAAAGTTATGAACATCCAACTCAAGCCAGAAGAAGAGCAATTTATTCAAATACAAATTGCCAGAGGGAAATATAAAAATCCGGAAGCAGTTATTAGTAAAGCACTGAAACTATTAGGAGAGTGGGAAAAAGGCTATCAAAATTGGGTTGAAGAAACTCGTCAAAAAGTAGAAGTGGCTGCTGAACAGTTAGATAGAGGTGAAGGCATTGATGGGGAAATTGTAGTTGAGCGACTGCGTAAAGCTAGAGAGAACCAAGGATGAAACAACATATTATCTCCCCAAAGGCAAATCAAGATTTAAAGGAAATTATTGATTATTTTACGAGTCGTAGTATTGATGCTGGAAAGCGTTTTGTTGATGAGTTTAATAAAAAATGTAGGAATCTTGCCAAGTTCCCTAACATGGGACGCAGCTATGCCGATATTAAAGATTATGTACGGGATGTACCTCTAAATGGTTACATCATTCTTTACCGAGTGAGAGATAACGGAATTGAAATTTTACGTGTAGTCAGGGCAACAGTGCAACCAGATGGCACAGAAATCAGTACTATCAAACAAGCCCTAAATCGTAACCCGGTTGAGAGGCTATCGTTGATGGCGAAAGTAACTTACTGAGATGCAAGAGTTCCAATTGCGAGTGGTTCCTACAGATAATAATAACTTTGCCCTTGAGTTGTACCAGTGTGCTTATAAGAAAGCGGGAGAAAAAAAGCGTCCTTCTGCCAAGCGCATTGGGCGTTTAAAGGGCAATGCTTTGGTGCAGGCGAAACAGGCAATTTATGATTGTTTGAAAGCTAATAACTATGACCCCAAAACTTTAAAGAGCGCTCGGCAAAGTCCTTATATCTTAAGTGAAGAATCTGGAGTGAATTTAGCTTTACTGTTTCAAACTTTACAACCCCTGTCTAAACCAGAGCGAATTGCTAATATTACTAAAGGAATTACTGCTATGAGTAATGAAGAATCGCACTACTGGTTTGCCAAGATTAGTAATGGGAAACGTTCTCAGGCTTTGAGGGCAATTCGGGTGCTACTCGGAGATTAACTCGAATCGCGATCGCCATTATCTCTGCTAAATAGAAAGCATGTTCGTGTATATCTTTGAGGCGAAGTCCATTCATAACATTATCCTGTAAGAATTTCAGGAATTGTGTTTGAGTAAACATATAGTTTTTTTCGATTATCAGACATATGCTAGCATAGCGTTCAAAAATCTAACAATAAAAAGAGGGCATTTCTTGTCAAATCGTTCTAAAATTGAATGAAGTGTTCGATTATCAAACAAAATCTGGGTTAAAAGGAGAATGGATTACGCAGAACTAGGTCGCAGGATTCGTCTTGGTAGAGAAGATGCGTCACGCTCAGAAAAGTTAAGTAAGTTTCCCAATGAGTATATAGAGATGGTTTTTGATACATACCAATTATGTTACATCAGTTTAAGTAAGTTAGCTGAACTGTTAGAAATAACTTTGGAAGAGGCAAAAGATGAATTAAAAGCCAGAAATATTCCTATTAATTTAGGTGTTAATTCTGAGTTAGAACTTTTAAGCGATATTGAGAACGCTTAACAATTTGGTGTGAAGATTGAACGGAAAAATTCATAGTGAAATCAAAAAGTACAGAACTAGAGGCATCGCCAATAATTTTTGATAACACTGTACTGAGTAATTTTGCTCTCGCACAGGTTTTCCATATCCTCCAAAGGCTCTACACGGGTAGAGCCTTTATTGGTAAGGCTGTTCAACGCGAAATCCAAGCAGGAATTAGTAGCGCTTCCACATCTGCTAATTTGCAAAATCGAACTAAGCTACAGGAAATTAATCAAGCGTTGGATGAAGGTTGGCTGCAAACACCATCAGACGCGGTTAATCCCAATGATGATGCTGTTGAGTTACGGTTAACTATAGAGTACAGTCAACGATTTGGTGCGGGGGAGTCAGAAGCAATGGCGATCGCCTATAACCGTAACTGGGTTTTTGCCTCTGATGACGGGAATGCCAGAAAGTTTGCTCAAGAACGAGGGATTCGGTTAACAGGAACTTTAGGCATTCTTATCAAGGCGGTTAAAAATAAAGTCCTCTGTTTGTCTGCTGCTGATATTATTCACGCGAAAATGATCGATGAAGGTTATCGCTCTCCCCTAGCCTACGAAAATGGCATTTCTAGCTATCTCAATCCATAATACGATAGCTAGCGCTGCGGCGAAGCGCCGAACGCATCAATGCTTTTGCTACCGTAGTAGGTAATCTTCAACCAATCCTAGCGCAAGTTCCAACCTTTATTGAACAAGCAGCAATGAGTGCTGACCCAGAAGAAGAGGACGTTTTAATGTCTGAGTTTGATTCAGTCCTAGAAAAACCTCCACTGCGTCCAGCAATGGAAGAAATGGTAGCAATGGATTTAGAAGCTGACTTAGCAGAAATTCAAAAACCCGTTCCACCTGCGCCCTTCACTCCAGAAACTGTTGAGCAGTTATTCACCACTTCAGTTATTCTGAGAGCTTGTGGTGCAAAGTTTGAGAATAAAGGCGATCGCATCTGGTACTTGACATACAAGGGACAGGACTATACAGTCACTTTTTATCCAAGCGTATTTGATGAAACACCTTCAATGCGGTTGATGACTTTTGGCGATCCCATATTCGAGACACTACTACAATTGGGACAAGAATAACTATCAGGCGACAGATTTATCAATTGTTCACAAGTGGCATTTCTGGCAACAAGAAGGTATCGCCATCGATCATTTACCCATTTTTGTATAAAAACAGCTTTTATCGTTAGTAAAAATCCAAAAAAACCGCTACTTATCCAGGCTTGACACGAGAGTGATTATACTGGTATAATTGAAATGGTAAGCTAATAATTATATAAATTACACAGTCTCAGTAAACCTAATTCTAGTGGTGTGGGTGTCCTCTCCCGCCCTACTTTGCTTCGCTGATATTTATGATAGTTCATATTAGTATTTCCGAACGAACAAAGAATTTTGCTGTCAGAATTATTAAGGCTTGTTCCTTTTTAGAGGAACAGTCTGGAGTTTGTCGAACACTTTCAAAGCAATTACTCCGTTCCGGAACAGCGATTGGAGCAAATGTGAGAGAGGGACAGTCTGCTCAATCTAACAAAGACTTTCTCAGTAAGTTAGAAATCGCTCTGAAAGAAGTGAGAGAAACTCAGTACTGGCTAGAAATATTGATTGAATCTGAACTAGTTGAAAAACACAAATTTGATTCTTTACTTCAAGAAGCTAATGAAATAGGTAAAATATTGGCGTTGCTGAATCAAAGTATGAATCATGCGATCGCCTTAAGCTTACGGGTGCGTCGTGCCCGCAGTGCTAATGAACAATACTTAAGATAAGTAAATTTTCCTTCTTGTTGGCTACGGGTTCCTTTTCGGTTGGATATCAATTGTTTACAAGTGGTAAGGTGTTTAATCTTAATCCACTAGCGATTAAAAGAAGTGTTCGAGAAACGATTGTGACAGCCAAAGTCTCTGACCTACAATTTGAGTTACCGTGAAGTTATGGGCAAATGAGTCTAGATTTATTTGCTGACGGTTCACAGTTGACGTACCAAGCTCGATTATGTTCAAATACAACCCGTTAGACTGTCTACCAACATCTGCAGAATTACCAGATTCTGATGACACTCCTGTGGATAACGAACTCCAAATTTTAATTCCTAATTTGTTACTAGCTATTTTGTCTCTCTGTTGGCAGGAGCGCGATGACTGGTATTTTGGTATAAATATGGGGATATACTACGATTCCAGTTATTCTGCAATTGTTCCCGACGGCTTTCTTAGCTTAGGGGTAGAACGTTTTGTTGGCGAAAATGGCAGACTAAGCTACGTGCTTTGGGAGGAAGATGGAATTGTTCCCATTTTTGCTTTAGAAGTGGTTTCTAAAACATACAACGGAGAATACGAACAGAAAAAAATAGATTATGCCCAATTGGGAATTTTATACTATGCAATTTATGCTCCAACACGCTTACGCCGCAAGCAAAAACGTTTAGAAGTGTATCGCTTAGTTGAGGGGAAATATGTTTTGCAACCGGAGGATATAGTCTGGATGCCTGAAGTAGGATTAGGTCTTGGACGCGAACGAGGAACCTATCAGGGATTCACGCGAGAATGGTTATACTGGTATGACCAAAAAGGTAATCGATACCTTACACCAGAAGAAGTTGCGATCGCTCAACAACAAAAACTTCAAGAGCTTTTAACTAAATTGCAGCAACAAGGAATCGATCCAAACACCCTATGATATTCTCTTGCATCAACAGTTAAGCGCTTTTCGAGAAAAATTTTATCTCTGTAAGGGCGCAAGGCATTGCGCCCCTGACTGACCCTCGTTACAGCGAACAAACTCGCAATTTTGTCGCTTGGCTCAAAACCATCATTAATACCATCGCACCAGGTAATCTTCGTGCTGATTTTGAACGCGACTTGCAATCTCACTTAATGGATGAGTTGGAGCGCTTGGATTTAGATCCCTACTTTAGCGAAGACGGCGAAACCATCGATCTGCACTCCTTCCTGACTCAAAACCCCAGTTTCCGTGCCAAGTGTTCCCAAGGGTTATAAACTGTAAATTGAAACCGATACACCTTTACCCAAAGCTTGACTTTTTAGGGATATTGAGGTACTATCTTCAGACGCTTGATTAGTGCGGGATGCAAAAGCTTACTTGGCGTGAGAACCTTGAAACACTTAGCACAAACTAATTGTTAAAAACTGAATACATTTTTAAGTCTCGTACTGAATTAATTTCAGTATCTCTAACTGGGGATTAGTGGTCAAGGAACCTAAGCCATGGGGCAAGGGAACCAAGCCAAATGGCACTTCTAGTTGAGCGAACTTATACCGTAGAGTTGGGTTTGTAAAGATTTATCTACTTGTGGGTAGCTTTGTCCAAACTTTTAGAAGCGGTTAGATATTTTCCTCGGAGATATTATGACCGAAACCAGTCACGACTTGTTGCAACTTAAAGGTGGAATGGATCAACTTATCCAACGCTTGGCAGCATCAATTAAAGCAGATATTAAGTGCAATAGTGAAATAGTAGCGCTACGCGTGGAAAAAGACTACACAGTGAGGAAAGATCCCATCTTGCTGCATTGAGTTTTTAAATTATTTAAGTCGTAAACATTAAGGGACTTCCAAATAAAAAAGTCTTCAAATATCTGTTGTGGTACTAAAGTCTCGCCCGTCACTAGTATAAAACGGGCGGGGACGCCCGTCCCACAAGATTGGGTAATTTATTTCTTAGAAATCCCTAACCTTGTCAAGGTGGCTTGCTTCAAATGGGTAGCGATTGCTGATGAAAATTTGATAATCTATGTAGATTATACTAAATAATTTGTTTTTTGTCAAGCGAAAGACTAACTTGAGCGCGGTTATAACATTCAACACGGAAGTAAAAAAAATTTGGGAAATTTGAATAAAACCTCAAAACTCGCTCCATGAGTAAATAGAGCAGTTAGTCCATCAACACAACTAGAATGAGGTATGAGTATGCATCAAATTGAAAGTGATTACAATAACTATCTTTGCCGCGAGAGGAAAAGTTAGAAGAGTCTTAGAGGATGGGGATAGAGGGGTATAGAGTTGGTATTGTAGTTGTGCTAATTTAAAGCCAATCTTGTTAAGCCAGCCAGGGTGTTATGGATAACGGTAATCAAAAAATTGTTCGGCTAGTTCAACAAACCTGTCAGCATCCTCAGGGTAGCCTTGAGCGCCAAGAAGGTTTGACGGAAATTGTGAAACTTGTGCAAAGAAAACTGTGGAAAGATAACTCGCCGTTCTATCAGGATGCTTTGCAACGAACTTGGCTTTACTTCTGCCGCAATATCTGCGAAGCAACAACTGGAGAAAAATTCGATCCAGAACGCAGTACGGTCGTGACTTGGTTGAATGCTTACCTCAAGTTAGAACTGAGAAAGTTTTACACCCAAGGTCAGAAAACAGCGCAGCGATTTGTATCCGTGCAAATTTCAGATAAGGGTGAAGAATTTGACCCTTTGGACACTGTAGCTGCACCAGTTGATGTTCCTTCCATGTTGGAAGTGACACGGGAGTGGGCAGAAACAGACCTCACAGGTGAGTTGGGCAGTATTCATATCAAAAATCACCCAGAAATCACTTGTCAAGCTATTATTCTACGGCGTTTACCTCCAGAGACGAGTTGGAAAGAGATAGCAGCAGAATTCAAGGTTCCGTTAGCCACCTTAAGTACCTTTTATCAAAGGCAGTGCCTCCCACGCCTCCTTAAATTTGGGGAAGAACAAGGATATTTGTAACGTAAAAGGAAAGTAAATAACTATGGCTGGAATAACAAATGAAATATACGAACGCACTGTTGTGTTACCCATCACTGAAGAAGCACGCAATACGGCTCGTCAATTAGCAGCACGTCAACCAACTTCGGAAAAAGCGGAACAAGTGTTGTTGAATACTTTGGCTGTGTCAGTCGTTGACAACTACTTACAAATGATGGACATTCCTACAGATATTGCAGCAAGTTACAGCCGCAATGCGTTTGTTTGCCTGTGTAGTGATGTTTCCGATTTAGTTGTGACAGGATTGGGTCGTTTGGAGTGCCGTCCCGTGACAGCGCAAGAGCAAACCTGTCATGTTCCTGTAGACGTCTGGGGCGATCGCATTGGTTATACAGCAGTGCAAATGGATGAAGCTCTGGAGGAGGCTGCAATTTTAGGTTTTATCCCAACGGTGGAAGCAGAGGAGATCCCGTTGCATCAATTTCAACCACTCAGAAATTTACTGAGATCTTTAAATCAACCGCGTGAAAAAGTCTCTCCATCTGTCAGTGCTACTGCACAACTCACAAACCTCAGCCAATGGTTGCGGAACGCTTTTGAGACTGGTTGGCAAACTCTTGATTCTTTGGTGAGTACACCGCAAACCAATTTAGCTTTTGGCTTCCGACAATTCCGAAAGGATGGCAGTTCGCGTGGTGGCAAAACGATCGATCTACAGACCCCACAAGGAAATTATTCCATTATCCTTGCCGTCTCGCTGGCATCAAGTACTGAATCTACATCTGTATCAGAAGAATCAGAAATTGATATCCACGTGCAAGTCATTCCTGCTATGGCGCAAACATCTCTTCCGCCCGGTCTGCAACTCATGATACTTGATGAGTCTGGAGCTATTTTTGAGGAAACTCAAGCTTTATCTGAAGATGATTTTCTTCTGTTGCAAATTAGCGGTCATCCTGGTGAGAAATTTAGCATTCGAGTCGCACTTGGTGATATCAGTACTACAGAAGACTTTGTTATCTAACTAAGAAGAAAACCTGTAAGGAGCCACGCCAAGACAGTGAGAAAGTTAGTTGTTTTTGAATTGGGAGAAGGAGACTTTGAAAGTGGGTTTCCTATTAGGTTGCAAATAGGTGAGGAGGGAAAACACCCTTCAGTGGAAATCCGGGGGAAGCTACCGCCTAACCCCGATATCATCAAACACTATGAGCTTTGGCACTCAGCTTATTGCAATTTAGAAATGTTATATCGGTTGTCATCTAAAAATAAGGGAAAAGCCACTCGTGGTTCTTTTCTCAAAGATTGCAACCACGCAGCTAATATCTTGCGAGAGAGTCTTAACATTTGGTTGAACTCAGATGCACTCCGATTAATCAGAGAGAAATTTTTCCAAAAAGTTTCATCCTCAGATGAAATGCGGGTGCTGGTTCAAACAATGGATGTGCAACTACAGCGTTTTCCTTGGCATTTGTGGAATTTATTTGAATCTTACCCTAAGGCTGAAGTTGCTGTCATTTCTCCCTTTTATGAGTCTGTTGGGAAAAGACCTACTAAGTCTAGGGTAAGAATTTTAGCTATTTTAGGAAACAGCACTGGTATTAACACTCAAGCAGATGCAGCTTTGCTGAAACAGCAACTTCCTGATGCAGAAATTAAATTTTTATCTGAGCCACAGCGTCAAGAGTTAACAGAAAAATTGTGGGATGAGAAAGGGTGGGATATTCTCTTTTTTGCCGGACATAGTTCCAGTCAAATAGATGGTGAAAGTGGTTGGATTCATATTAATCAAACAGATACTTTAACAATTGCTGAATTAAAACAATCTTTAAAAAAAGCTGTTGATAATGGGTTAAAATTAGCAATCTTTAATTCCTGTGATGGTTTGGGTTTAGCACGATCTTTGGTGGATTTATGTATTCCCCAAATTATTGTGATGCGTCAACCTGTACCGGATAAAGTGGCACAGACATTTTTAAAATACTTTTTAGAAACCTTTTATCGTGGGGAGTCTTTATATTATGCGGTTAAGGAAGCACGAGGAAAATTAGAAGGCTTGGAAGATGAGTTTCCTTGTGCGACTTGGTTACCAGTGATTTATCAAAATTCTCCTGAAGCACCACCAACTTGGAAAGATTGGTTAGAAAAGTCTAAAGACAAGATTTCAGAGCGGCGTCACCGACTGAAATTATATACTGTTGCTCTCACAAGTTTAGCAGTGACGGCTTGTGTTGTTGGCGTGCGATCGCTGGGTATGTTGCAACCCACAGAATTAAAAGCTTTTGACCAAATGTTGCAATGGCGACCGCAGGAGGAGTTAGACAAACGTTTATTAATTGTCAAAGCGACCGAAGACGATTTTCAGCAACTCAATCAAGATCCACTCCATGACGAAACTTTAGCAAAAATTATTAAAAAACTGGAAGCTTATAAACCAGTTGCTATAGGGATAGACCTTTATCGGGATTTACCGCAGGGTAAGGGACAAGAACAATTACTTAAACTTTTTAAAGAAAACGATCGCCTAACTGCTATCTGTAAATTTCCAGATGAAAACGATCGAGGGTTTGGACCACCTCCCGCCAACTTATCCAAAGAACGCTTAGGCTTCAATGACGTACCAAATGAATTAATCCTGCGGCGTCAATTGTTATCAATGGACTTAAAAGCGCAAAATACTTGTCCAACACCTTATAGCTTGTCTTTTCAACTAGCAGTTCAGTACTTAGAGGCGAAAAAAAAATATCCTATCAAACTGACCCAGCAAAACGAATGGCAAATTGGCTCTGTTGTGTTCAAGCGTTTATTACCTCATAGTGGGGGTTACCAACAGTTTCATGCTGGTGGATATCAGATATTACTCAATTATCGACTCCCCATAGAACTTGCTGAGTCAATGACCATTACAGATATTTTAAAAGGTCGTGTGAATCCTGAAGTCATTAAGAATCGGGTTGTCTTAATTGGTGCAGATACAGAGGGTAGAGACCGTCATTTTACTCCTTTTACTGGTAGTAATGGATTTCCTAAGGATATACCTGGAGTACTCATTCACGCACAGATGGTCAGTCAAATTCTGAGCGCAGTGGAAGATCGGCGTCCCCTGTTATCCGTTTGGTCGCTGTGGGGTGATACACTGTGGATTTTAGGTTGGGCGTTGGTGGGCGGTTTGTTAGCTTGGCGCTGTAACTTGCTACTACACCTGTTAATTGGTGACAGTGTCGCACTCATCATATTGGGTGGGGCGTGCTTCAACTTTCTACTTATAGGAGCTGTTTGGGTTCCTTTCATTCCTTCATCTGTAGCGTTAGTCCTTACTAGTACAAGTTTAATGGCCTATGCTGCATTCAGAGCAAAACAACAGCAGAAATTTCAGCAGATCGCTAAATTCACCGACTATGTAAAGGGAATGTAAAGATTCAACGACTATTACGAAAACTGCTGATTCACCGTGTATCTACGTAATAGAAATTCAAACTTTGATATACCAGCATGACAAATGTAATGCCCATATCGTGACATTTCTTAGATGTAAACACAGAGTTTGTACTGATATCTTAAAGTTAAGAAGTTGAAGACATTTGTTAAAAATACTGATTTAATACGTATTTCTACTATAATGAGGAACCTAAAAGTGTTTTTTAATTCCAAAGTAGTTAGTTTAAGCATTGCATTTGCACTTGCAAGCTTTGTTACCCATTCCCCACAAACATTCGCACAACCAGTCAATGTGGCGGCTAGTAATCCTGAAGCTTTAAAAGTCAACTTTTCGGTACCAAATCCACCTCCTACTGGAGGTACAGATACAAGAGGCGCTGGAGACCGCAGAGGCGATGAATTGTGTCCAAATGTCAACATACCACTCACTATCCTCACCCCAAACTATAAAACTCCTGAAGGGAAAGATTTTTTCTGGGGACAAACCGTGGATGCTCAACCAACCTTCTGGATGTACGTTCCATATTCCTTAACAAATGAACGTCCTGGAGAACTAAGGTTAGAAGAAACAGATGCTAGCGGTAATACTTCATTAACAACTGTTGCTAAAGTTGTTGGAACTTCTACAGGGGTTGTTGGTGTCCGTCTCCCTGGTAATAAAACCCTAGAGAAAAATAAAGTTTACTACTGGCAATTTGCTGTAATTTGTAACAAAAAGAAACCATCTGCAAATCAATTTGCTAGTGCTACCATTACCCGAATTGACTCCAGTCCTACTTTGACACAGCAACTAACAAGTGCAACACCAAAACAAAAAGCAGCTTTGTATGCCAAGGAAGGTCTTTGGTATGACACTGTAACAAACTTAGCTGGATTGAGTCAGGCTAATCCCGGTGATACTCAAGTTCAGAAGACTTGGCAGGAATTATTGAGGAGCGTTGGTTTAAATACAATTGCTGACCAACCAATTGTACTGCAAAATACTCAAACTGCAGCTAACTAAGTCCCTTATTAATTTTGATAGGTGAAGTGGATCGAGATCCCCGACTTCTTAGAGAAGTCGGGGATCTTGTAGTGTAAATGAGAGGTCAATGCCTGACGGAGCTACATTCAAAAAAATCAAAAAAATTTTCCGGATTTGAATAAAACCGTGAAGACACGAGCAGAAATATATAGAGAGTTGCAGTTGCGTGGCTCAAAGAAGAAACGCGGATCTACAACTCTCACACCAAAATCAATTTTCTAACCTAATTATTTAGAGGGTGCCATGTTTTCTCAAAGATTAGCAACAACCATAGAACTCGAAAAAACTCAACAACCGAAGCGAAAACAGTTAATTCTCATAGATAAAGTTAAAAGAATGACAGCTAAGTGGTTTGAGACCAGCACCACGAGCAGTCGGTCGATACCAAGACCACCTCGTACAGGTGGTACAGATACAAAAGGAGCAGGCGATCGCAGATAAGTCACCGGAGCGATCTACTAATTCACCGCGATGCAAATGTGCCAGGAAGTATGGGTTGTATCGTGCTCTCAGACAATGAGTTTGCAGATTTTGAAAAAGTTCTCACAGCAAAATGCAAAGAGCACAAAGAGGTAAAACTTCTCGTTGGCTACACTTACTAAACCAGATAAAATTCTGTCAATTTTGCTCAGCCGGAGATCGGTAGCTCAGTTCAAAGTTTAGACTTTACAGCGAGCGATCGCGTTTCTAAATCCATCATGGCTCGAGAGTGAGAGGTCGATGCCTGACGGAGGTACACCAAAAAATCAAAAGATTTCTCCTCATTTGCATAAAACCTTGAAGATACGAGCAGAAATATAGAGAGTTGCAGTTGTGCGGCTCAAAGAAGAAACGCGGATCTGCAACAACTCTCGCCAAAATCAATTTTTTAACCTAATTATTTGGAGGGTATCATGTTTTCTCAAAGATTAGCAACAACTATAGAACTCGAAAAAACACAACAACCGAAGCGAAAAAAGTTATTTCTTATAGATAAAGTTCAAAGAATGACAGCTAAGTGGTTTGAGACCAGCACCACAAGCAGCCGGTCGATACCAAGACCACCTCGTACAGGTGGTACAGATACAAAAGGCGCAGGCGATCGCAGATAAGTATCATTGCAAATTTAAGTGGTATCAATCTGAAGAAAGCCAATCTTGGCTACGCCAACTTACAAAAAACTACCATACAACAAGCAAACCTTCAAGAAGCTAAACTTTATTCCGCTCAACTCCAGAAAGCCTACTTCTATAAAAGTTGCTCAGTAAGGAATTGTGTTGTACAATACTTGAAATTTAGCAAACGAGGACTCTAGTTGCGCCTATTCATTGATATGAAACCAAGGAAATTAGCAGCAAGAATCATTAGTTTGCTTTTGGCAACATCTCCTCTGTTGACGTATGTGTATGTAGAACGGGTACAAGCACAAAGCATTACTCCCGCCCCTGATGGAACGGGTACTCTCATTACCCCTAATGGCAACAGATTTGACATCACTGGCGGACAGCTTTCTGGAGACAAAGCTAATCTCTTCCACAGTTTTACCCAGTTTGGTTTGAGTGAAAACCAAATTGCTAACTTTATTTCCAACCCTAATATTCAAAACATTTTGGGACGGGTGATTGGCGGTGACCCATCTGTTATAAACGGTTTAATTCAAGTAACAGGTAGTAATTCCAATCTGTTCCTCATGAATCCATCGGGTATTATTTTTGGTTCTAATGCCAGCTTAAATGTGCCTGCTGCCTTTACTGCGACTACCGCCAACGGCATTGGTTTTGGTTCTAGTTGGTTTAATGCCTTGGGTACAAATGATTACACCACTCTTGTAGGAAATCCAACGACCTTTGCTTTTACAATGCAGCAATCAGGGGCTATTGCTAACCTTGGTAATTTGTCAGTGGGAACCGGGCAAAATTTAACTTTTGTTGGTGGTACAGTTTTCAGTACAGGGAACTTGTCTGCAGCAGCAGGACAAATTACCGTGACAGCAGTACCGGGACAGAATTTGGTACGCATCTCTCAACCAGGAAACGTCCTGAGTTTAGAGATTGAACCACTCAACGCAAATAGCAGTCAGCCGCAGCCGTGGACTTTGCCTATTGTTTCTTTGCCAGAACTACTTACCCTTGGAAGACAGGGTAATGCTGGGGGAGTCACAGCAGAACCGGGAAGTGCAGTTTTAACTGGTACTCTTGATGTCTCTGGTAAAGAAGCAGGTCAGAATGGAGGTAGAGTCAATGTTAGGGCGGCAAGTATTACTACGGGAAATATAGAAGCTAACGGTGCTCGTGGTGCTGATGGCGATCGTGGTACTGATGGTAGTGATGGGAGCAGTGGTATTCTTGGTGATGATGGCACTGATGGCAATAATGGTTTCATTGGTGATGATGGCACTGATGGTGATTTTGCTAGAAGCGGCAATTCCGGTGCTGATGGTAATCCTGGTGGTAATGGCGGCGTTGGTGGTAATGGCGGTGTTGGTGGTCAAGTTATACTGTCAGCTACTTCTGGAGGCATAAAAACAGGTAACATCGCTACCACTGGCGGTACAGGTGGGAGTGGTGGCGATGGTGGTAGAGGTGGGAGTGGTGGTAGAGGTGGCAATGGTGGTAGAGGCGGCAATGGTGGTAATGGTGGCAATGGTGATAGTGATTTTGGACCTCTTAGGAGCAGAGGTGGCGATGGTGGTAGAGGTGGCGATGGTGGTAGAGGTGGCGATGGTGGTAGAGGTGGCGATGGTGGTAGAGGTGGCGATGGTGGTAATGGTGGGGCAGGTGGTCAAGTTAACCTGACAGCAACTTCTAAAGGGATTGCAACAGACAACATTGTTCTGTCTGCTGGTACTGGTGGTACTGGTGGTACTGGTGGTACTGGTGGTACTGGTGGCAATGGTGGTACTGGTGGTACGGGTGGTACGGGTGGTACTGGCGGCAATGGTGGTCGTGTTGAGAATCGTGGTAATGGCGGGGTTGGTGGCAATGGTGGTAATGGTGGGGCTGGCGGCAATGGTGCTATTGCTAGTAATGGTGGGACTGGAGGTATTGGCGGTACTGGCGGTCAGGTTATACTGACAGCTACCTCTGGAAGCGTTACAACAAGTAATATCGCTACCACTGGAGGTAATGGAAGTAGCGGAGGTAGTGCAGGTAGTGCAGGTAGCGGAGGTAGTGCAGGTAGTAGAGGTAATGGTGGCAATGGCGGTAATGGTGGTTCTCGTAATACTGATGCCCTTAATGGCACTCCTGGCACTCCTGGCACTGGTGGCAATCCCGGTAATGCTGGTACTGCTGGTAGCGGTAACAATGGGGGTAATGGCAACAGTGGCGGTCAAGTTACACTTACAGCAACTGGCAACATAAAAACAGACAACATCACTACAGTTAGCGGTGCTGGTGGTAGAGGTAGTACCCCAGGAGGCAATAATGGCACAATTGGTGCTAACGGTGGTTCAGTCACCTTCAGCGGAGGAACAATTAATATAGCCGATATTGATACCTCCGCTCTCAATGGTGGCAACATTTTTATTCAATCAACTTCCCAAATCACAACTAGGGAAATTACCTCCAGAGGATTTTCAGGCAGAGGTGGAAACGTTACCCTTGACCCTCCTGAGGACATTCAAGTCAGCTTCATAGATGCTAGAGGCGGTACTGCAGGCGGAAATGTAGATATTACGACTGGAAAGTTCTTCCGTGCTACAAACCTGATTCCTCAAACCCCAGCTAGCATTGCCACAACTGGGACTACTAGTAACGGTAGCATCATTATTAGACATGGTGGTGGCATGAATGATACTCCGTTTACTGTTGGGAATCCCAATGTTAACGGCACTGCTGGAATTATCACCACAGGAGAAAACTCTATTTTTGCAGGGGAAGCTTTTGTTGATAATGCTGATAATTTAACGCGGGGTAATATTCAAATTTCTACATCCAGAACTCCTCCAAGGGGACGTTTAACCCCACGATTATCAGTTATTGCCCGTACTCCTTGCGCTGATGCTGGTATTAGTGAATTAGAAGGTAAACTCATCCGCGAATATCAAAAACATCTCGGTTATGATTTGGCTGGGAAAAACTTGGTAGAAGCTTGTCAACTGCTACAAAACGTTCAGTTAGATACAGGTGTTAAACCAGCAATTATCTATGCTACTTTTGCAACTTCACCTCAAGGAACAAGTGATGATGACCCATTGGAACTTGTTTTAATTACGCCTAATGGTAAACCCATTCGTAAGTCCAATCGTGAAGTTACCCGCAAAAAAATGTTGGAGAAAGCAGAGGAATTTACTTTTGCGGTTCAAGACGAAGGCAAAGCCATTCGTAACAGTCAGGACTATAAAGCTCCAGCCCAACAACTTTACAAATGGTTGATTGAACCAATAGAAAAGGATTTAAAAGCTCAAAAAATTAATAACTTAACATTCATCACGGATGCTGGTTTGCGTTCCATCCCGCTAGCATCTCTTTATGATGAGCGCGATCGCAAATTTTTGATAGAGAAATATAGTGTTGGCTTAATGCCTAGCCTCAGCTTAACAGACACTCGTTATGTAAATATTAGAAATTCGGAGCTTTTAGCAATGGGTAGGTCAAAATTTGCCGACCCTGCACGCAATCTACCCGCAGTAGAAATGGAACTGGATTTAATCAAAAAAGTGTGGGAGAAAACCAGTCCACCTATCAAAAATGAAAATTTTCTATTGGATAGTCTGAAAAATCGTCCGCCCTATGGCATTATCCATTTAGCAACACATGGAAAATTTGATTCAGAAGATACCACCAAAGATGTCACAGAAGATTTTAAACAAGGAGAAGTTAAAAACTCCTATATTGAACTGTGGGACACTAACCTCCGCTTAGATCAGTTAAGGACATTAAAACTTGATAATCCATCTGTAGAATTATTAGTGCTTAGCGCCTGTGAAACAACCGCAGGCGATCGAGAAGCTGAACTGGGTTTTGCAGGCTTTGCCGCTAGAGCGGGAGTCAAATCTGCTTTAGCTAGTCTCTGGTTAGTTAACGATTCAGCCACTATGGGCTTAGTCACAGAGTTCTATCAGCAGCTTAAAAAATCGCGCATCAAGGCAGAAGCACTGCAAAAAGCACAGATAGAAATGTTGAACAAGAGAGTGAAAATCGAGCATGGAAAATTAGTATGGTCGGGTGGAAGTGCAAATTTAACTGTAAAATTAACAGAAATCAAAAATTTATCCCATCCATATTACTGGGCACCTTTTACGATGATTGGTAACCCTTGGTAGATATCTGTGGGACAACAACGATCGCTTGGCAATTTTGTCAGAGGCTGTCGAACTCACTTGTACTTTATGCAGATGAAAACTGCTATCTCAAAAAATTTTCCCTAAATTTGAATAAAACCTTGAAGACGCGAGCAGAGATATATAGAGAGTTGCAGTTGCGCTCCAAACAGAACGACATCGATATCATGACAAATGTAATGCCCATCTAATGACATTTCTATGATGCAAGCTCAAAGTTGGTACTGATATCTTCAAGTCATGAAGTTACGGAACGCAAAGAGCGGAAATACTCAATATCTTATCCCTGAGAGGAAAGCTGAGTTTCGGCTGCAACAAATTGACTGACATCTGTTAAAAGAACACCAAAGTTAACTCCAATTTAAATTCAACAGGAAAACTACGAATATGCTTTTATTCTTCACGATGTCACTAGACGAAACACAAGATTTGAACAGAGGAAGACTATTCCTGATTGATGAAACTCAAGGAATTGTTGGTAGATGGGTAGCAACAACAAGCACTCCAGACAAGCAAGGCGTCAAAGATTGGAATGTTCGTGGTGGAGTGTTACCCCCAACTTATGAACTGGCTCAGCCATTACCTTTTTACTCTGTGACAGTCAATCCTGTGGACTTGAAACACGTCAAGGGAGTCGAAGGTAATGGGTATCCGATTACACCCTTTGAAGTCAAAACCAAGGATGGCGGAACTCGTTCTGATTTACTGATTCACCGCGATGCAAATGTGCCAGGAAGTATGGGTTGTATCGTGCTCTCAGACAATGAGTTTGCAGATTTTGAAAAAGTCTTCACAGCAAAATGCAAAGAACACAAAGAAGTTAAACTTCTTGTTGGCTACACTTACTAAGCGAGATAAATTCCCTAAATTTCGCTCAACCTTGTATCAGTAGCTTAGTCTAAGGACTTCCAAATTAAACAAGATCGGACATCAGACTTTAGATTTTACCATGAGCGATCGCGTCTCTACATCGATTTTCAGGAGGGTGAGAGGTCAGTGCAAGATGGGCAACATCCAAAAAATCAAAAAAATTTCTCCTGATTTGAATAAAACCTTGAAGACAAGCGCAGAAATATATAGAGAGTTGCAGTGGTGCTGCTAAAAGAAGAAACTCTAAGTGCAACGACTCTAATACCAGAATCAATTTTCTAACATAATTATTTGGAGGATGCAATGTTTTCTCAGAGATTAGCAACAACTATACTACTAGAAAAATCACAACAACTGAACCGAAAAAAGCTATTTCTCATAGAGAGAATTCAAGAAATTCTAGGTAAGCAGTTTAACACAAGCACCACTAGCAGTAGGTCAATACCAAGACCACCGCGTACAGGTGGTACAGACACAAAAGGCGCAGGCGATCGCAGATAAGTATCACTGGAAGTCATGATGGCAGAGGGCAATATCTTATCCCTGAGAGGAAAGCTGAGTTTCGGCTGCAACAAATTGACTGACATCTGTTAAAAGAACACCAAAGTTAACTCCAATTTAAATTCAACAGGAAAACTACGAATATGCTTTTATTCTTCACGATGTCACTAGACGAAACACAAGATTTGAACAGAGGAAGACTATTCCTGATTGATGAAACTCAAGGAATTGTTGGTAGATGGGTAGCAACAACAAGCACTCCAGACAAGCAAGGCGTCAAAGATTGGAATGTTCGTGGTGGAGTGTTACCCCCAACTTATGAACTGGCTCAGCCATTACCTTTTTACTCTGTGACAGTCAATCCTGTAGACCTGAAACACGTCAAGGGAGTCGAAGGTAATGGGTATCCGATTACACCCTTTGAAGTCAAAACCAAGGATGGCGGAACTCGTTCTGATTTACTGATTCACCGCGATGCAAATGTGCCAGGAAGTATGGGTTGTATCGTGCTCTCAGACAATGAGTTTGCAGATTTTGAAAAAGTCTTCACAGCAAAATGCAAAGAACACAAAGAAGTTAAACTTCTCGTTGGCTACACTTATTAAACTTATTCAACTTATTAAAAGGAGAGCAATATGAAACTTCAAGACATTGTCAAGCTTAACGAATCCTTTGAATTGGATTATTTGAGTCAAGACAGCGAGTTAGCACAGCAAGTTCAAATCCGTCTCCGAGATCTAAAATTACTTTCGGGAGTTGCTGACGGCGCTTATGGACCAATCACTAAACAGGCAACAGTAAAATTTGCCCAAGCCTTTGACTTACCTGAACTTCTTAATGCTGCATTTGCAGAAAAGCTCATTGAAGCCAAGGAAGTTCCCAATTCCTCTGCCGCAATTCCCACAAGCTTACCTAATTGTGGAGTTGAGTTAATTAAACGCTTTGAAGGTTGCTTTCTTGATGCATACCCCGATCCTTTAACCAACCGAGAACCAATTACAATTGGCTGGGGATCGACCAAGAAACTTGATGGTAGTGCGTGGCATCTTGGAGAGAGCATTTCCCAAAAAGAAGCTGATGAGCTTTTGATTCATCAGTTGGAAAGAAACTACTTACCCGATTTAGCAAAAATACCTTGTTGGGGCGAACTCAACACTAACCAACAAGGAGCATTACTCAGCTTTGGCTACAACTTGGGGAGTAAATTCTATGGCGCTCCTAACTTCAATTCAATGACTACAGTTTTACAGAATCGTGATTGGTCTAAAATCCGCGAAACTTTTATCAAGTATCGCAACCCTGGAACAAATGTTGAGAAAGGGCTTTTGACACGAAGGCAAGCTGAAGCTGAACTATTCTTGACCCCCCTCTAGTTTGGGCTTTCAAGATTGGATATGAGTCAGCAAAAATAAGTGAAACATCTACCCCAACCCGGTTTTTCAACAAAACCGGGTTTTTGGCGATGATAACAGTTTTCTCTTAGGTGCATCCGCGTCAAGGGTGCGGTTCCTTAAATCTTTACCGTATTGTATCCAACTGAAAACTTTAAAACATCTTCTTCAAACTATTCTCAAAAAAATTTTTTTAACTTTGAATAAAACTCGTTAAACAGAGGCAGAGATATATAGAGAGTCGCAGGTGCGCTGGCAACAGAGATTGAACCTGATAGTTATCTAACTCATCGACTTGTTTGATAAACACCGACTCTCACTTGTTTGTTTTTGATTTTTATGGCTGAATTTATCAAAGTTATTAGTTAAATATTAGGAGTCAGTTATGTTTGCTTTAAAAATTGCTACCATCGGTTTATTAAGTTTATCAGCAACTGCTATTTTGTGTGCAGATGTTGCCAGTGCTCAAGTGGTGAATCAAAAAATAAAGGGTTCGGCTATTGGTCCGGAGACATTTGTGGATGCGGCTAACTTGACCGTCAATCCCACTGGCACTTTAAATCAAGACATTGATTGTGAAGCCAGAAATGATGTTCCACATATCGACCCACGTTGCGATGCTCGCAACACGGCGATTTACGGTTCCGGGAGCAGCACATCAACAACCGATGGCGGAGGCGGAGGCCATCACGATTCATCAGGTGGCTATGTTCCTGGTATCAGCCAACAGGTAGAAAATGGCGGTACAAATACAACTGTGATTACTCCCACCACAGCTAACTCTGATTCCAACAGCAGTAGTGATTCCAACAGTAGCTCTGATGCCAAAGCCACAATTCGCGACAGTGGTAACAGTCACAATACAAATCTTAACCACTCTGGTGGTGGTGACGCCAAAGTTGGTGATGTCAATAACCGCGCTCACTCTTCCGTGGGCGACCAAAAGAACCATCAATCGATGACGACTGGTGCAACAACTGTCGCCCCTAATGTTTCCCCGACCACACGTGTCAAGGTGGAAGGTGCTCGACACAACCACATTCAATTTGGTTCGACTGCACCAGGAACTGGCGGTGAAGCGTTCTCGTTCCAATATAGTTCGGCTTGTGGAGCATCCGTCAATTACCGCCAAGGTTTCGCTCTCAAACCAAAGCGCATTGGTGGTGGTGGCTTGGGTTTTGCGTTGGATGTTTCCAGTACTGGAATGGACACTATCGAAAGTCGCGATGCTGTTCAAAATAAGATGGAAAGTGCATTTCTTGTGGCGATGAGCGTTGTTAATAATCAACAAACTTTTGAGCAACGCCTCAACACTGGTGTTGTCTCTCGTCAAGAAGCTTACACTAGAGCGATCGCTAACTGCGCTTCTTTTGTCCCAAATAGCGAGCCTCCCACAGTTTACAACCAACCAACAACACCCACAACTTATGTTGATAAACCTCGCACTTGCACTGCTGTTGGTTGCAACTAAATTCCTCATGACAAATCTCATGCTCTCATCGTGACATTGATTCGATACTTCTCTAAGTTTTACGGATATCTTAAGTGTGGAGTCTGTATTTAATCAGACTCTTTTTTTTCTTGACTCCATTCCCGCTATAAGATTACCTATCTTCTTCTCCTCTTTCTTCTCTTCGAGACGCTTCGCGAACGTGTCCTTTGCGTCTTTGCGGTTCATTTAAATAAGTCATCTTTGGGCGGGAAAGGAGTCGTTTAAACTCCAGTAAATATAGCGGAGTATCATCCCCATCTTTACTTAGAATGGTTAGGGGTTCTGATATTATAGACCCAGAAGTCATCAAAAACTCACCAATTCCCAATGGACGCACATTATCACCAGAACCAATGACAGGACGCCCTAGAGCTGAACATCCTGTAGACCTACCTAAAGACGTTAATGGAGCTATCGACTTTAACGCTTGGGAAGCACGCCTTAGAAAAAAAGGAGTTCGAGGATTACCAGACACTGAGTTAGTCAAAAAAATCAATGAAGCACGTGCAGGAAACCACGATAGTCAGGCAGAACTGAGGTTAGCAGAACGATACGCTAATGCAGGGTATGAAGTTGAAATTGTGCGACCTACAGCAGAGACACCTGCTGGTGATATACCAGTTATTGATGAGCCTCTTAGTCCCGATCTTCGTATTAAGCTTCCAGGACAAGCTGAAACAGCACGGGTAGACGTAAAATTCCGTGAGCCAGGAAAGCAAATTACAAAAAGTAACCTCAATACTCAGATAGACAAAGCGAATAATCAGATTAGGCAATCTGAGGAAGGAAATGGAGACATTATTTTTGATGGTTCTCAAGCAAGTTCTGGTGGCTTAAATCAAGCTGAGATCGAAAGATATCTTAACGGTAAGATGAAAGGTAACCGTTCTGCTCCTGAAGCTCAATTAAAGAACGTCGATTACTTGGAGGTAATTTACCCAGACACTGTAAGCGGTCAAGCCGTTTTAAAGCGAAGCTTCATGGTACGTACAGCAGATGGAAATGTTAATGGTCCTTTCACTGAGAAGCTAAAATGAAGAGTCAATTTAGAGATATTTTTCTAAAAACAGCAACTTTTGGATTTAAAGAAGAAACTGGTTCTTGGGAAATAGATATCGGTGTAGCAGATGAGCTATCTGTAAATTCTTTAAATAGTTATGTTATTGACCAAGTTAAAATTTTTTTGTTAGCTTTTCATCAGTTGTGCAAACCTGTAGAGATTTGCTATGATATCATAACTGTTGATCCAAATGGAAAAGTCAAACAAGTAAAAGAAGGACAAATTAGACTTATTGAAGAAAAAAGTCATGCTCAAGTTTTGCAAGAGCTAAAGTTATCTCTAGAAAACTCTGAAGAATCTTTCTTTACCACGATTTTTATTGACTGTGACTTATGTGTTTTTGTCACCGAGCCAGAAGACAAATTAAATGAAGACACATTAAATCAAGTTTTGATACCCAGAGCAGCTAAGTTTTATTTTGGCTATGTGATGGAACCTAAAGAAGACGATGAAGAAGCGTTGATACCGTCAGATGGCAGCGTTAGCTTTGAAACTTCTGTAGATATTTGGGTTGAGAGGACTTTAGATCAATTAAGTTTACACTGGCAAGATAACTACTTGTATGCAGCCAAAAATCAACCCTTGCTAGAAGAAGCTTTACGAAAGTGGGAAATACAGGTTGGAAAACCAATTGTTGAATGGAACTCCCGCTATTACCGTGACCAAATCTTCAAATATGGTTTTAAATGAAGCATCTGCATAAACGAAACACCCACCCCAACCCGGTTTTTCGTTGAAAACCGGGTTTTTTACGTTACAGAGGTAAGTTGGCGAGCAAAAACCAAACTGTATCCAACTGAAAACTTGACAACATCCTCTCAAAACCATTCTCAAAAAAATTTTTTTAACTTTGAATAAAACTCGTTAAACAGGCGCAGAAATATATAGAGAGTCGCAGGTGCGCTGGCAACAGAGATTGAACCTGATAGTTATCTAACTCATCGACTTGTTTGATAAACACCGACTCTCACTTGTTTGTTTTTGATTTTTATGGCTGAATTTATCAAAGTTATTAGTTAAATATTAGGAGTCAGTTATGTTTGCTTTAAAAATTGCTACCATCGGTTTATTAAGTTTATCAGCAACTGCTATTTTGTGTGCAGATGTTGCCAGTGCTCAAGTGGTGAATCAAAAAATAAAGGGTTCGGCTATTGGTCCGGAGACATTTGTGGATGCGGCTAACTTGACCGTCAATCCCACTGGCACTTTAAATCAAGACATTGATTGTGAAGCCAGAAATGATGTTCCACATATCGACCCACGTTGCGATGCTCGCAACACGGCGATTTACGGTTCCGGGAGCAGCACATCAACAACCGATGGCGGAGGCGGAGGCCATCACGATTCATCAGGTGGCTATGTTCCTGGTATCAGCCAACAGGTAGAAAATGGCGGTACAAATACAACTGTGATTACTCCCACCACAGCTAACTCTGATTCCAACAGCAGTAGTGATTCCAACAGTAGCTCTGATGCCAAAGCCACAATTCGCGACAGTGGTAACAGTCACAATACAAATCTTAACCACTCTGGTGGTGGTGACGCCAAAGTTGGTGATGTCAATAACCGCGCTCACTCTTCCGTGGGCGACCAAAAGAACCATCAATCGATGACGACTGGTGCAACAACTGTCGCCCCTAATGTTTCCCCGACCACACGTGTCAAGGTGGAAGGTGCTCGACACAACCACATTCAATTTGGTTCGACTGCACCAGGAACTGGTGGTGAAGCGTTCTCGTTCCAATATAGTTCCGCTTGTGGAGCATCAGTGAATTACCGCCAAGGTTTCGCTCTCAAACCAAAGCGCATTGGTGGTGGTGGTTTGGGTTTTGCGTTGGATGTTTCCAGTACTGGGATGGACACTATCGAAAGTCGCGATGCTGTTCAAAATAAGATGGAGAGCGCATTTCTTGTGGCGATGAGCGTTGTCAACAACCAACAAACTTTTGAGCAACGCCTCAATACTGGTGTTGTCTCTCGTCAGGAAGCTTACACCAGAGCGATCGCCAACTGTGCTTCTTTCGTTCCAGATGTCAAGCCTCCCACACTAGAGGAGCGACCAACAACACCCACAACTTACGTTGATAAACCTCGCACTTGCACTGCTGTTGGTTGCAACTAAATTTTTTCTTGAATGAATTGAATGACATTTGTCATGCTTTGAAGGTGACATTAATGAGATACTTCTTCAGAGTTTTACAGATATCTTCAGATTATGGACTTAATAAACATCTCAAAGAACTTGAGTTCATGGCAGAAATAGAAAAAACAGTGATTCTGGTAGCGGAAGCTCGTGGAGTCACGTAAAATCCAGTTTTTGCGATTGCGTCACTCCACTAAGTTCCACCAAACATCTCCATCTCAAGGTGTAAAATTATGAAAACTAATTTACGAAAACTAAAACCCAGTTTTTGGGCGAGTTTATTTTCCTCAATCCTATGTCTTTGTCCCCTTTCGAGCTTGGCTTTGACAGTGCAAGAAGTCCCCAATCCCCGAAAGGATTATGGTGGTTGGGTAACTGATATGGCAGGAATCTTGAGCAATGAAACAGAAACTCAACTCAATCAAATGATTTCTCAATTAGAAGCCAAAAAGGGTGTAGAAATAGCGGTGGTTAGCGTACCAAAAACCGCTCCTGCTGATTCACCAAAAAAATTTGCCACGGAACTTTTTAATCATTGGGGCATTGGCAAGAAAGGACAAAATAATGGTGTATTGTTTTTGATTTCAGTAGGCGATCGCCGCGTTGAAATAGAAACTGGTAACGGTGTAGAAGCGATTTTGCCTGATGCCAAAGTGGGTAACATTATTGATACCCAAATTATCCCAAAATTTAAAAAAGGAGATTTTGAAGGTGGGACTCTGGCAGGCACAAAAGCACTAGTCGTTATTCTAGAGTCTGATGAAGCATCCTCTGTCAATAAAGTCATCACTTCAACTCAAGAAACTTTCTCGAATGAAGAAGCACCTACAGATAGCGCTTCGCGTTGGGTAATGCTTGTTATGAGTGGAACACCAATACTCTTTATCGGCTCGGTTATTTATCTGAAACGTCGTAAAATTTTCATTCGACCATTTGGGCAAACGCGTCTAAGTAAAGGCAATTACATTTTTTTGTGTGCTGATTGCGAACAACCAATGAAGAAAGTAGACAAGATTACCCTCTCGCCACATTTGAGCAACGTAGCAAAAACAGCACAACGCCTAGGTAGTGTTAGATTTGAAGGGTGGCAATGTCCCAATTGCAGCCAGAACCTTACTGAGCGAAAATTTCATATTGTCGCCTGTGAGTCCAATTCACCTCGATTTAGACAATGCCCTCATTGTCAAGAATTGACTATCACCCTTACCAAAAAGATGATCGCAAAAACTACGGAACACAGTTCTGGAAGATGGCTGATTACTTATAAGTGCCACAGTTGTTCTTTTCAGCACCAGAATGAAGAAATTATTCCTTGCTTCTCTCCGCCTCGAACTACACGAAGGTCGAAGGCTGGTAGTTCGTGGGGTGGTGATAGTGGTAGCTTTGGCGGTGACAGTGGTAGCTTTGGCGGTGACAGTGGTAGCTTTGGCGGTGACAGTGGTAGCTTTGGCGGAGGCAGTAGCGACGGTGGTGGTGCTGGTGGCAGTTGGTAATTTTTTGGAAATTGAGGGAGACCGAAACGGGCATCTTGGACTCAAATGGGTTGGTAGCAAACTTGCCTCTACCCGCGATCGGCATCCATAGTAAAGTTTTTCTGAATTTGAATAAAACCATGAAGAGCAACGCAGAAATATATAGAGAGTGGTTCTTGAGTTAAGCACAGAGATTTCAATTGCTAGTTCCCTGATAATTTGCCCACGCTCCCATCTTTTTGGAAAATTGGGATGCTTCCAAATCAACTCTTATTTTACAAAGTGAGTGTGACAAATATCATGGTCTAAACATGACATTTATTCGATGTGTATCTTGGCTCCTTACAAGTAAATTAAGTTGAACAAATTAAATAAAAGTTAAGCCGAGGTATAGACAAAAACGGAAATAGGGGCTAAAAATGCTTGATTTTTCTGTCACTTAAAACAACATTGCGTACAAGAATGTAACAAATTATCAAATACAGACAAGATAGGATTTCTCAGCATTATGAAAAATACAATTCGGTTTTTAGGTTTAACTGTCTTTGCTATTTGTTTTTTTACGGCATCAGGCTCAGCCAATTCTTCATTAGTGGCCAAGGAATGGTTCTTTGGACTTTGGGATTGCAATGACGGAGGGCGTCCAGCCAAAATGCACTGGTATACAGTTAATGATCCGCAAACAACCTGCAATGGTAATGTCTGCACCCACACAAGTAGTGTAAAGGTTGTAGGAGGCGTTAGCCATAATAATGGCGCTTCTTGGGTTCCTTTAGCAAAAAGGTGGTCAAAAAATTCTGAGCTTCTTACCGACTATTGGTATCTCAACTACAACAACAACACGCTCTCCGCTAATGGCTGGAGCAAGCGCGACCCTCGGCGTCAATTCTTATTCAATTGGGAATGGTGGAAGTTCCCGAATGAGCGCAAACCATTACAGTGCCAGAAGATTAGCGAATAAATTCGGGGGAGCATCCCAATTTTACTACAACAAGAACCCCTACCCCCACCAGGGCGCTACATACCTAGCTACTTAAATTTGATAGCGAGCGCTGAAGTAAAAGGCTGTATCCTGAATATTATCACCACGATCTTTAATGCTATAAATTGGGATACTGTAATCAAGCCTTAAAGTAAGACCGTGAATTCCTAAAGGTTTGTCCCACAAGACACCTAAACCTGTATTTAGCAATAAACTTTCGTTTCGTATTCGGTTTGGATTCTTAGCATTATTCCAAACTCCACCTAAATCAACGTAAGGCGCAATCTGAAGCACGGGATATCCTGATTTGTTACGTAAAATGGCGATTCTATCTTCAATAGAGAAGCGAAATCCATTATCTCCTGTACGCAAATTTTCCCGATACCCCCGTAAAGATTGTCCGCCACCGATAATAAATTGTTGGGAAGTTAACAAGGTATTTGGCGTTAGTTGTAAATCGGCTTGCATTAGTAACAAATGATTATTATCAAGTCGTTGTACCCGTTGTACTTGACCAAGCCAACTAAAAAAGCGACTATCTGGAATAGGAGATTCGTTAACAGTCGCACCAAACCAGCCAGTACCCAAACTAAATTGAGAACGTAAAGACCAAGCACCACTGAAGTCTCGCCGCGTATAATCTTGACTAAACTTAATTACACTGGTACGAGTCACACCGCTTTCATTAGGACCTTGGAGAAACGGAACTGGTATATTATCCAAGATAAAAGTTTGACCATCTTGATAAGTAAAACTCAAGGATAAAGCCAACTCCTCATTCAACGAACGTATCAACGGCTGACGGTAACTTATCTCATATAACTCCTGGGTTTCTCGAACTCCAAATCTGTCAAAGGGTTCTTGAATGATAGAAGTATTGCTTGGTGCTGCTCGCAATTGTAAAGTCCCGTTTTTTGGATTTAAGGGAGCTCGGTATATAAAATCCCAAACTTCAGCACCCCCTGAAAATGAACGATAATAGGAAGCTGCAATTTCATCCCCAATACCCGTTAAGTTACGATAACGCA